>NZ_JBVIMX010000006.1:344116-430024 GCF_055579625.1 Streptomyces sp. NPDC032721
GCTCAAGAGGTCCCCCGAACCCAAAAAGACAACCGCTCGTTCCAAGCCCTGCGCCTTTCCCCCCCCCCGGGGGCGCGGGGGGGGGGGGGAACCTCCGCGGCCAGCCACGAACACACCCGCACATGACCAGCGGCCGTGGCCGGGCTCGCCACCTGCCCCCCGCCCCCAGCGGAGCGATTACGCCGGGCGTTTGCCGTGGTTGGATTTGGATTTTTTGACACGCCACTTCCGCTTGCGGGTCTTCTTGGACATGCGTCGCACCCCTCACGGTCGATGGACCGTGGAAACTAGCGGCGGTCGGGGCGGACGTCGAGACCCTACGCGCGGCCGATCGGGGCCAGGACCGCCGACGTCAGGGACGTCAGGTCCGCCGGGGAGAGTTCGACCTCCAGGCCGCGGCGGCCCGCCGAGATGCAGATCGTGGGGTGGGTCAGGGCCGAGTCGTCCAGGACGGTGCGGAGCTTCTTGCGCTGGCCCAGGGGGGAGATGCCGCCGCGGACGTAGCCGGTGGTGCGTTCGGCGGCGGTCGGGTCCGCCATCGTGGCGCGTTTGCCGCCCACCGCCGAGGCCAGTGCCTTCAGGTCGAGGGAGCCGGCCACCGGGACCACCGCGACCGTGAGCGTGCCGTCGACGTCCGCGACCAGGGTCTTGAAGACGCGGTCCGGGGTGACGCCCAGCGCTTCGGCGGCCTCCTCGCCGTAGGAGGGGGTGGCGGGGTCATGGGCGTACGAGTGGAGGGTGTAGGGCGTGCCGGCTGCCGTCAGGGCCACCGTCGCCGGGGTTCCGCCGCCTGCCTGCGACTGCTTCTTCTTCGCCAACGTACGTACTCCGGAGGTCAGTTGGGGCAGGTGGGGGCGCGGGTCAGGGCTTCCGCGGGGATCGAGGGGAGGTGGCGGATCAGGGCTGTTTCCGAGCGGAGGATGGTCAGTTCCTCGCGCAGCCGGGTGGCCGTGTCCGGGGCCTGGAGGAGGCGCTGGCGGGTCGGGGTGTCCAGCATGGTGGCCGCCGCCACCAGGTAGGAGACGACCGACGGCTCGTCGGGGAGGTCGGCGGAGGTGGTGAGGGTCGCCTCTCGGGCGCCGGCGAGGCGCTTCTGGTACTGGCGGAAGGCGCGCAGGACGCCCTCGGCGAGGGCGCCCGCCTCGTCGCCGGGGTCCTCCTCCAGTTCCTCCAGCTCGGCCGTGAGGTACGGGCCGCTCGCATCCACGGAGAGGAGCCTGACCCGCCTCGTACCGGTGGCGAGCACCTCGAAGCTGCCGTCCTCGCGTTCGCGGATGGTCGCGGCGTCCGCGATGCAGCCCACCCGGTGGAACGCCTGGATCGGGTCCTTGCCGAAGCCCGCCGCGGGGCCGCGCGCGGACATCACCGTCGGGTCGTCGGGCATTCCCGTGGCCGTCCTGGCGGTCTCCCGGCCGTCGCGGATCGCGACGACCGCGAAACGGCGCGAGCCGTCGTCGGACGGGTCCCCGGGGACGTCGGTGAGCGCGTCGGAAGCGGAGCCGTCGTCGGGTCCCTCGGTCTCGGGAGCCGACTTCAGCAGGTCGCGCATCATGGCGCGGTAGCGCTCCTCGAAGACGTTCAGCGGCAGTACGAGGCCGGGGAACAGCACCGAGTTCAGCGGAAAGAGCGGAAGACGAACGGTGGTCACAGCGGTCAAGCGTAATGGCCGTTCGACCGACTACGTCCGGTAGTCCACCTGCGGGATCCCTGGGCTCCCGTCCGGTCCACCACGAGCGGTGCCTGGGAGGCCGCCCGGGAGCGGGTCGCGTTCCGCACTTCGAGGAAGCGGCCGAGCGGATCCTCGGTGAGGGAGGCCCAGGGGAAGGACGTCGCGTAGGGGCCGATCAGCTGGAACTGTTCCAGTGCCTGGGGCCAGCGCTCCCTGCTGACCAGCACGTACGCCAGGAGGTTGCGCACCTCGGCGGCCCACGGGTCGGCGCTCTCGTACTCCGCGGAGAGGGCGATCGCCAGGTCCGCCGCCCTGTCGATGCGGGTGACGAGGTCGTGGGCGGGCGGGGTGGCGGGGTCCGGGGGGTCGGCGAGGAGGATGAAGGCCGCGCGGACCGGGAGCGCCTGGATCAGGGAGCCGGGGAGCGCGTCCTCGGCGGCCTGCTCCGCGAAGTCGAAGCACTCGCGGTACGTGGACCCCTGCGCGGCCAGATAGCGCAGGGCCGCCACATGGCAGCCGTAGTGGTGCGAGGAGCGGCGGATCGCCTGGCCCCACAGGGCCTCGAAGGTGTCGTGCGCGGCCATCGTGCCGCGCGCGTGGTCCAGTGCGATGCGCCAGGGCACCGGGTCGTACGGGGCGCCGGCCGCCGCCGCGTCGATCAGCGCGCCCGCCGGCCGCAGCTGGTCCGCCGGGGCCGGCGACTCCAGGGCCCTGCGGACCTCCAGCTCCGCCTTGACCAGCAGCGCGTCCGGATCGTGCGGGGAGTCCAGCAGCCAGTCGGTCAGCCAGTCCTGGCGGTGCCGGGCGAACGCGGCGAGCCGCAGCGTGTACCGGTCGCGGTTCTCCCATTCGGCCCGCTCGCGGGTCGCGGCGAGCAGCTCGGCGGCCGGGGCGAAGCCGCCCTGGGCGGCGGCGACCAGGGCCGGAGCGATGCGTTCGTCGGGGGCGTCGAGCAGCAGGTCGTCGTCCGGCGCCGGCCCGGCGGTGGAGCGCGGCGCGGGGCGGCGGACCAGTCGGGCGGAGCTCATCAGCGCGCGAAGGAATGACATGGTTGAACTATTGAAAACCGCAGGTGAGCGGGGTGCCAGGGGCTGTCTGTGAAACTTTGGTAGCGGCCGGAAGGTTGTACTGATCGAGGTCAAGGGACGGTAAAGAAAGGGCGTGGAGGGGGAGGCGGAGGGGAGGCGGTGTGGGGCTGGTGGGCGGGTGGGGTGAACGCCCCCCGGTCAGCCCCGGCGGAGCAGTCGCGAGGCGCCCGCGGCGACCGTGGTGGCGAGGATCCAGCCGAGCAGGATCAGGCCCGCGGCCGCCCACTGCCAGCCGCCCTCCAGACGCCAGTAACCGTCCTGGCCGAGGTTGATCACCGGGACCAGCAGGTCGAGGGCGTACAGCGGCGCGTTCCACTGCGGATGCTCCTCGGACTTGATCGGGTCCGGGTCGTAGCGGGAGAAGGCCAGGGTGCCCGCCGCCCACAGCACCGCCATCCACAGCGCGGCCCGGCCCGGCCGGTAGCCGTACGCGACCACCCAGTCCTGGATCACGCCCCACACCTTCCCGGCGAGCGGGAGCGTCTCGCGGCGGCGGCGCTGCTTGGCGAGCAGCACCTCGCGGGCCTCGGAGTCCTCGCCGCCCGCCCGCTTCACCGCGGCCAGCCGCTCGTACGGTTCCGGCGCGTACTCCGGGGTCGCCGCCGTCACCCACTCCAGGCGGCGGGCGAGCGGGAAGTGGCCGAGCGGGACCAGGTTCTCGTACACGAAGCCGCCCATCGACAGCATCCCGGGCCCGGGCCAGCTGGTGGACTTGTCGACGAGGGTGATGATCCGCGCCCCGGACAGCACCACCCGGCCGCGCTCCGGCCGCTCGGCCAGGAAGCGCAGCTCGGGGGTCTGGATGCGGCGCAGGGAGAGCTCCTGGTCGTTCTCCATGGTGAAGCGGGCGTCCTGGAGGTCGACGGCGTCGCCGAACCGGCCGTCGTCCAGCCGCAGCCCGCCCTCGCACTCGAAGCGCTGTATCCGCTGGCCGCGCACCGGGGTGTGGCCCAGTCCCCGGCCGATGCCGTACGGCGGGGTCGTATTGCCGTACGTGGACGAGGACAGGCCCGCCGGGGTCAGATAGAGCGTTCGTTCCACCGTGAGCTGCGGGGCGTTCAGTGCCCGCTTGCCGTACGGGTTGCGCAGCCGGCTGCCGCGCAGGCTCAGCGAGACGCCGACCTTGGCGCCGCGCAGGCTGATCTCCCCGTACGACTCGATCAGCTCGGCCTGGAGGTCCTGGCCGACGGACAGGCCGTCGGCGGCGATCGAGCGGTTGTTGCGGTCCCGGTGGACGACGATCTGGTTGATCAGGAGGTCGGTGCCGATCTGGGCGTCGGTCAGCCGCACCCCGTTCTCGATCCGGCAGCGCGGCAGGTGCAGATCGCCCTCGGTGTGCAGCCGCGCCGCCTCCAGGCGCGGGATGGCGCACCCGACCAGCCGCAGCGTGGTGAACCGGCATTCCGGAAGCAGGAGCTCCGCCTCGAAGCGGCACCCGGTCAGTTCGACGTACGGCGCCACCGTCCCGCCGGACAGATCGAGCGCCCCCACGATCTGCGCCCCGCGCATCTTCAGCGCCGCGACCCGCCCCGGCAGCGCGTCGGGCCCGCTCAGCAGCAGCAGCGCCACCACCCTGGCCCGCACGGTGCGCTGCGGCCCCCACGGGCGGTCCACCATCGGGTCGTCGGCCAGCGGGTCGTGCGCCCGCAGGTCGTAGACGCTGCCGTTGCGGAACGCCTGCCACATTCCCAGCTCCGCGGCGGTGAGCCATTCCGGTGCCTCCGGGCCCCCGTGCGCCTCGGTCACTGTGACCTCCCCTTGGATCCGCTACGTAACGGAGTGCACGCTAGTGGTCACCAGTGACAAGCGGGACGGCTGTCTCCGCCTGTGGCCTGTATCAGCCATTGATACGGGCGACCGTTGGCCGGAAGCGGTCTGAGAGAATTGACCGTGTGATCTCACGAATCGATCTGCGCGGCAATGCCCTCCCCGAGGGTGGAGCCCTGCGCGACCTGCTGCCCCGTGCCGACTTCGACGTCACGGCCGCCCTGGAGAAGGTGCGGCCGATCTGCGAGGACGTGCATCATCGTGGCGACGCGGCGCTGGTCGAGTACGCGGAGAAGTTCGACGGCGTGAAGCTGGCAGAGGTTCGGGTGCCCGTCCAGGCACTCGCCGACGCACTGGCCGCGCTCGACCCCGAGGTCAGGGCCGCCCTGGAGGAGTCCATCCGGCGCGCCCGCCTCGTCCACCGCGCCCAGCGCCGCTCCACCCACACCACCCAGGTCGTCCCCGGCGGCTCGGTCACCGAGAAGTGGCTGCCGGTCGACCGGGTCGGGCTGTACGCGCCCGGCGGCCGGTCCGTCTACCCGTCCTCCGTGATCATGAACGTGGTCCCGGCGCAGGAGGCGGGCGTCGAGTCGATCGCGCTGGCCTCCCCGGCCCAGTCCGAGTTCGGCGGACTGCCGCACCCGACGATCCTCGCCGCGTGCGCGCTGCTCGGGATCGACGAGGTGTACGCGGCCGGCGGCGCCACCGCCGTCGCGATGTTCGCGTACGGCACTCAGTCCTGCCCGAGCGCCGACATGGTCACCGGGCCCGGCAACATCTGGGTCGCCGCCGCCAAGCGCTACTTCGCGGGCCGGATCGGCATCGACGCCGAGGCCGGGCCGACCGAGATCGCGATCCTCGCCGACGACACCGCCGACCCGGCGCACGTCGCCGCCGACCTGATCTCCCAGGCCGAGCACGACCCGCTCGCCGCCGCCGTCCTGGTCACCGACTCGGCGGAGCTCGCCGACGCGGTCGAGAAGGAGCTGGCCCCGCAGGTCCAGGCCAGCAAGCACAGCGACGACCGGATCATCCCGGCGCTCGCCGGACGCCAGTCCGCGATCGTGCTGGTGGAGTCCCTGGAGGACGGGCTCAAGGTGGTCAACGCGTACGGCGCCGAGCACCTGGAGATCCAGACCGCCGACGCCGCCGCCCTCGCCGACCGGGTCCGCAACGCGGGCGCGATCTTCGTCGGCGCGTACGCCCCGGTCTCGCTGGGCGACTACTGCGCGGGCTCCAACCACGTCCTGCCCACCGGCGGCTGCGCCTGCCACTCCTCGGGCCTGTCCGTGCAGTCCTTCCTGCGCGGCATCCACATCGTCGACTACGACCGCCAGGCACTGGCCGACGTCGCGCACCACGTGGTGACGCTCGCCGAGGCGGAGGACCTCCCGGCGCACGGTGCGGCGATCAAGGCGAGGTTCGGCTGGAAGGTCCCGACGGCATGACGAAGATCGACGACCTCCCCATCCGCGAGGAGCTGAAGGGCAAGTCCCCTTACGGCGCACCCCAGCTGGACGTGCCCGTACGCCTCAACACCAACGAGAACCCGTACCCGCTGCCGGAGGCCCTGGTCGAGCGGATCGCCGAGCGGGTCCGCGAGGCCGCCCGCGACCTCAACCGCTACCCCGACCGGGACGCCGTCGAGCTGCGCACCGAGCTGGCCGCGTATCTGACGAAGACCGCCGGACACCCCGTCTCGTGCGCCCACGTCTGGGCGGCCAACGGGTCCAACGAGGTGCTCCAGCAGCTCCTGCAGACCTTCGGCGGCCCCGGCCGCACCGCACTCGGCTTCGAGCCCTCCTACTCCATGCACGCGCTCATCTCGCGCGGCACCGGCACGGGCTGGCTCTCCGGACCCCGCAACGACGACTTCACCATCGACGTCGAGGCCGCCCGCAGGACGATCGCCGAGCACCGCCCCGACGTCGTCTTCATCACGTCCCCCAACAACCCCACCGGCACCGCCGTCGAGGCCGACGCCGTCCTCGCCCTGTACGAGGCGGCCCAGCAGGCCAAGCCCTCGCTGGTCGTCGTCGACGAGGCGTACGGCGAGTTCAGCCACCACGCGTCGCTGCTGCCGCTCATCGAGGGCCGCCCGAACCTGGTGCTCTCGCGCACCATGTCCAAGGCCTTCGGCGCGGCGGGACTGCGGCTCGGCTACCTCGCCGCCGACCCCGCCGTCGTGGACGCCGTACAACTGGTGCGGCTGCCGTACCACCTGTCGTCGATCACCCAGGCGACCGCGCTGGCCGCGCTGGAGCACACGGACACGCTGCTCGGCTACGTCGAGCAGCTGAAGACGGAGCGCGACCGGCTGGTCGCCGAGCTGCGCGCGGCCGGATACGAAGTGACCGAATCCGACGCCAACTTCGTCCAGTTCGGGCACTTCGACGACTCGCACGCCGTATGGCAGCAGATCCTCGACCGGGGCGTCCTGGTCCGGGACAACGGCGTGCCCGGCTGGCTGCGGGTGACGGCCGGCACCCCCGACGAGAACGACGCGTTCCTGCGAGCGGTACGCGACCTCAAGAAGGAGAGAAGCGCATGAGCCGCGTAGGACGCGTCGAACGCACCACCAAGGAGACCTCGGTCGTCGTCGAGATCGATCTCGACGGCACCGGCAAGGTCGATGTCGCCACGGGCGTGGGCTTCTACGACCACATGCTCGACCAGCTCGGTCGGCACGGCCTCTTCGACCTCACCGTCAAGACCGACGGCGACCTGCACATCGACACCCACCACACCATCGAGGACACCGCCCTCGCCCTGGGCGCCGCCTTCAAGCAGGCCCTCGGCGACAAGGTCGGCATCTACCGCTTCGGCAACTGCACCGTGCCGCTCGACGAGTCCCTCGCCCAGGTGACCGTCGACCTCTCGGGCCGCCCGTACCTGGTGCACACCGAGCCCGAGAACATGGCGCCCATGATCGGCTCGTACGACACGACGATGACCCGCCACATCTTCGAGTCCTTCGTCGCACAGGCCCAGATCGCGCTGCACATCCACGTGCCGTACGGGCGCAACGCGCACCACATCGTGGAGTGCCAGTTCAAGGCTCTCGCCAGGGCCCTGCGGTACGCCGCCGAGCGCGACCCGCGCGCGGCCGGAATCCTCCCGTCGACCAAGGGCGCGCTGTAAACCCATGAACGGTCTCAACACCATCCTCATCGTCGTCGGTCTCTTCCTGATCGGCGGCGTCATCTCCTTCTCCAAGCAGAAGATGCCCAAGGGCGTCATCGTGCTGCTCGGACTCGCCGCGGTGATGTGCCTGGCCGCCGGCATCATGCGCATTCAGGGAATCTGGGAATGACAGATCAGAAGAAGGTCGTCGTCTTCGACTACGGCTTCGGCAACGTCCGGTCCGCCGAGCGGGCCCTCGCACACGTCGGCGCGGACGTCGAGATCACCCGCGACTACGACACCGCGATGAACGCGGACGGGCTGCTCGTCCCCGGCGTCGGCGCGTTCTCCGCCTGCATGCAGGGGCTGCGCGAGGCGCGCGGCGACTGGATCATCGGACGGCGGCTGTCCGGCGGGCGCCCCGTGATGGGCATCTGCGTCGGCATGCAGATCCTCTTCGAGCGCGGCATCGAGCACGGCGTGGAGACCGAGGGCCTGGACGAGTGGCCGGGCGAGGTCGGGCCGCTCAAGGCGGACATCGTCCCCCACATGGGCTGGAACACGGTCGAGGCCCCCGACGACTCGCAGCTGTTTGCCGGCCTGGACGCCGACGCCCGCTTCTACTTCGTGCACTCCTACGCCGTCCACGACTGGACGCTCGAAGTCACCAACGCCAGGATCGCCTCCCCGCGCGTCACCTGGGCCACCCACGGTGAGCCGTTCGTCGCCGCCGTGGAGAACCGGGCGCTGTGGGCGACCCAGTTCCACCCCGAGAAGTCCGGCGACGCCGGAGCCCAGCTGCTCACCAACTGGATCGGAACCCTCTGATGCCCCTCCTTGAGCTTCTCCCCGCCGTCGACGTCCGCGACGGACAGGCAGTCCGACTGGTGCACGGCGAGTCCGGCTCCGAGACCTCCTACGGCTCCCCGCTGGAGGCCGCCCTCGCCTGGCAGAAGTCCGGCGCCGAGTGGCTGCACCTGGTCGACCTGGACGCCGCGTTCGGCACCGGCGACAACCGGAAGCTGATCGCCGAGGTCGCCGCCGCCATGGACATCAAGGTCGAACTCTCCGGCGGCATCCGCGACGACGCCTCCCTGGAGGCCGCCCTCGCCACCGGCTGCAAGCGCGTCAACCTCGGCACCGCCGCCCTGGAGACCCCCGAGTGGGTCGCCAAGGTCATCTCGCAGTACGGCGACAAGATCGCGGTCGGCCTCGACGTGCGCGGCACCACCCTGCGCGGCCGGGGCTGGACCCGCGACGGCGGCGACCTCTACGAGACGCTCGCCCGCCTCGACGCCGAGGGCTGCGCCCGCTACGTCGTCACCGACATCGCCAAGGACGGCACCCTCCAGGGCCCCAACCTGGAACTCCTGCGCAACGTCTGCGCCGCCACCGACAAGCCCGTCGTCGCCTCCGGCGGCGTCTCCTCGCTCGACGACCTGCGTGCCATCGCCGCCCTGGTGCCCGACGGCGTCGAGGGTGCGATCGTGGGCAAGGCGCTGTACGCGAAGGCGTTCACCCTCGAAGAGGCACTGGAGGCGGTCTCCCGATGACTGACGGTGCTGTACGCCGCCTGCAGACCGGCGCCCCCTGGGAGGAGCGGTTCGGCTACGCGCGCGCCGTCGAGCTGCCGGGCGGCCTGGTCCTGGTGGCCGGCTGCACGTCCGTGGTGGACGGCGTCATCGACGCGGGCACCCCGTACGAGCAGACGACGACCGCCTTCGGCGTCGCCCTCAAGGCGCTGAAGGAGCTGGGCCTGGGCCCCGCCGACGTCGTCCGCACCCGGATGTACCTCACGCACGCCCGGGACGTCGACGAGGTCGGCCGCGCCCACAAGGAGCTCTTCGACGCGGTCCGCCCGGTCGCGACCATGCTGATCGTCTCCGGCTTCGTCGACCCTTCGCTGGTCGTCGAGGTCGAGGTCGAGGCGTACCGGAAGGCCTCGGCATGACCCTCGCCGTACGCGTCATCCCCTGCCTGGACGTCGACAACGGCCGGGTCGTCAAGGGCGTCAACTTCCAGAACCTGCGGGACGCCGGTGACCCCGTCGAGATGGCGAAGCTGTACGACGCCGAGGGCGCCGACGAGCTGACCTTCCTCGACATCACCGCCTCCTCCGGCGACCGGGAGACCACCTACGACGTGGTGCGCCGCACCGCCGAGCAGGTCTTCATCCCGCTCACCGTCGGCGGCGGCGTACGCACCGCCGACGACGTCGACAAGCTGCTGCGGGCCGGTGCGGACAAGGTCGGCGTCAACACCGCCGCCCTCGCCCGCCCCGAACTGATCCGCGAGATCGCCGAACGCTTCGGGCGGCAGGTCCTCGTCCTGTCGGTCGACGCCCGCCGCACCGGGTCGGGCTCCTTCGAGGTCACCACGCACGGCGGCCGCCGCTCGGCGGGCGTCGACGCCGTCGAATGGGCGCACCGGGCCGCCGAGCTGGGCGCGGGCGAGATCCTGCTCAACTCGATGGACGCCGACGGCACGAAGGACGGCTACGACACCGAGATGATCGCCGCCGTGCGCAAGCACGTCACGGTGCCGGTCATCGCCTCCGGCGGCGCGGGACGGCTGGATCATTTCGCTCCGGCCGTCGCGGCGGGCGCGGACGCCGTCCTCGCCGCGTCCGTCTTCCACTTCGGCGATCTGCGGATCTCCGAGGTCAAGGCGGCACTGGGCGAGGCCGGACACCCGGTGCGCTGAGCTCCCCGCACCCTGCGTCCGGCCTTCGTCCCCGTACAACTGTCGTAAAACTGGCTGTAGTCGAAGATCGCCGGTGACTAGCGTTCCCCCTCGGAAGAACTCATCCGAGGGGGAACAGTCATGTCGTCGTCCACCACGAAACCCGCGTCAGGACCCGCGGGCGGCCCGCCGCCCGTGAAGCTGCTGGACCTCAGCCCCGATTTCGTCGCCGATCCCTACCCCGTCTACGCCCGGCTCCGCGAGCAGGGGCCGGTGCACCGGGTGCTGACCCCGTACGGCGAGGACCTGTGGCTCGTCGTCGGCCACGACGCGTGCCGGGCCGCGTACGTCGACCCCCGGTTCAGCCGCGACTGGCGTACGTACGGACACCTGGCCCCGCAACTGCCCGCGTACGCCTACGGACCCGGCAACGCGCACGTCCTGCTGAGCGACCCGCCGGACCACACCCGGATGCGCCGACTGGTGGCCCGCGAATTCACGCCACGCCGCATCGAGGCGCTCGCGCCGCGTGTGCAGCAGGTGACCGACGAGCTGATCGACGCGATGGAGGCGGACGGCGCACGGAGCGCCGATGTCATCGACAAGCTGGCCTTCCCGCTGCCGATGACCGTCATCTGTGACCTGCTCGGGGTGCCCGACCTGGACCGCGACGCCTTCAGGGGCTGGTCCAACGAGGTGGTGGCGCCCACGAGTCCGGAGGCGGAGCAGGCCGCGTACGCGGCGGCGATGCCGTATCTGACGGGACTCATCGAGGCCAAGCGCAAGGCGCCGGGCGAGGACCTGATGAGCGCGATGATCCACACCGCCGACGAGGACGGCGACCGGCTCAGCGCGGACGAACTCCTCTCCATGGCCTTCCTGCTGGTCGTCGCCGGCCACGAGACCACGGTCAACCTGATCGGCAACGGGCTGCGCGCGCTCTTCCACCACCCCGACCAGCTCGCACTCCTCCGCAGCGACCTGCCCGGACTGATCGACGGGGCGGTCGAGGAGGTCCTGCGGTACGACGGTCCCGTGGAGGGCTCGACGCCCAGGATCGCCCGCGAGGACATCGAGTTCGGCGGGGCGCACATCCCGGCGGGCTCCTCGGTGGTGATCGTCATGGCCGACGCCGACCGGGACGAGGCGCGCTTCGAGGACCCGGCCCGCTTCGACATCCGCCGCGACGCCCGGGGCCACATCGCGTTCGGCCACGGCATCCACTTCTGCCTGGGCGCGCCGCTGGCCCGGCTGGAGGGCCGGATCGCCCTGCGGACGCTGCTGGAGCGCTTCCCCGAGCTGGCGGCCGACGGCTCGCCGGACGCGGGGCCGTGGATCCCCGGCGAACTGATCAGGGGCGTACGGAAGCTGGCGGTGCGCTGGTAGCAGCCCGCCGGGCGGGCTCCACCGGTGGTCCGGTGAACTCGCTTGTGTGGAGCTTGAGTTGCGAGGGGGAAGTTGCGCAAAGAATATTGCGCAACTTTCCCTTCCTTCCCTAGGGTGCGCTCATGGCACCGGAATCCGAACATCCGCCCGAACCCCGGCGCATCACGGATCTCGATGCCCTCAAGGTGTTCGCACATCCCCTGCGGATCGACCTCTACCGCGCCCTGTTCACGGGGGGTGCCGCCACCGCCTCGCACCTGGCCGGGCAGGTCGGCGAGGCCGTCTCCCTGGTCAGTTACCACCTGCGCAAGATGGCCGCCCACGGCTTCATCGTCGAGGCCCCCGAAGAGGGCACGGACGGCCGGGAGCGCTGGTGGAAGGTGGCCTCCGCGCAGGGATTCACCTTCCGTCACTCGGACTTCGGCGACGGGCCCGAGGCCGTGGCCGTCATCGGCCAGGTGACCCGGCAGCTCCTCCAGGCCCGTCAGGAGCGGTACTCCACCTACCTCGACGAGAGCGGCAGCTGGGGCAGGGAGTGGGTGGACGCGGCGTTCAACTGGGAGTACATGCCCCGGCTCACCGCGCCGGAACTGCAGCAGATGTCCGAGGAGATACGGGAGTTGATCATTGCCTGGCGGGAGCGCGGGCGGGCGGCCGAGGCGGCCGGTGACACGGAGGGCCGGGAGCGCACCTCCGTCCAGATGTTCGGCTTTCCCTTCCGTCCCTGAGAGTTCCGTCCCCTGAGAGTCCGTCCTTGAGAGTCCGTCCTTGAGAGTTCCGTCCCTGAGAGGGCAGCACAGCGATGACTGAACCACGCGTGGAACCGGCGGACACGTCGGAGCCGCCGCAGCCCTCCGAGGCGGTCAAGCCCGCCCACCGGGACGGCAACGTACTGCGCTGGCTCGGCGCGTACACCGCCTCGATCGTCGGCGACACCATCTACTTCCTCGCGCTCGGCTGGGCGGCCGCACAGGCGGGCGGGCCCGCCGAGGTCGGCATGATCATGGCGGTCGGGGCGATACCCCGGGCGGTGCTGATGCTCGCCGGGGGAGTGGTCGCCGACCGGATCGGCCCCCGCAGGATCGTCATCGGCGCGGACACGGTGCGCTGCGTGGTGATCATCGGCATCGCCGTCGCCCTGATGCTGACCGGGCCGCAGGTGTGGCTGCTGGTGGTGGTGGCGCTGGTCTTCGGCACGGTGGACGCCCTGTTCCTGCCCGCGGTGGGTGCGCTGCCGCCGCGCATCACCGGCGCCGACCAGCTCGTACGGGTGCAGGGCATGAAGGCCCTCACCAACCGCTTCGGCAGCATCGCGGGTGCGCCGGTCGCCGGACTGGCGATGGGACTGGGCGGGCCGGCGGCGGCGTTCGCGGTGGCGGGGGCGCTGTTCGCGGTGTCGTTGGTGCTGTTGGTGGCGTTGCGGGTGGCGCCGTTGCCGGAGGAGTCGGCGGGGGAGAAGGGGGCGGCGTCCGGGGAGGCGGCGGGGGAGAAGCCGCCGGCGCGGTCCGTGTGGCGGGATCTGACCGGCGGTCTCGGCTATATCCGCCGCCACCGGCTCATCGGGCCGCTCGTCCTCTCCAACGTCCTGTTCGAGCTGGGCGGCATCCCGCTCATCAACGTCGGCATCGTCCTGCTCTCCGCGGACCGGGGGTGGGGGGCGCCGGGGGTGGCGTGGGTGGTCGGTGCGTTCGGTGTGGGGGCGGCGGGCAGCGCGATGCTGCTGACCGTACGGGGGCGGCTGCCGCGGGCCGGGCGGGTGCGGCTCCTTGCCCTTACCGGCGGATCGGCGCTGGTGGGGGTGCTGGGGGCGGTGCCAGGGCTGGGCTGGGCCGTGCTGGTCGCGGCGCCCATGGGCATGCTGGTGGCGCTCAGCGGGGGGCTTACGGCGGGTCTGGTCCAGACGGCGTCCGACCCGGGGTATCTGGGGCGGGTCACTTCGGTGACGTCGCTGGTGAGTCTGGGCATCGCGCCGTTGGCTTATCCGGTGGTGGGGTTGGCGGTGGGGGTGTGGGGGGTGTCTGCGGTGTTTGTGGGGTGCTCGGTGGTGTGCATGTTGGCGGCGTTGATCGGGGTCAGCTCCAAGGAGGTTCGGGGGGCGGAGCTTCCGGAGGTCAGGAAGTAGGGCCGTGGTGTGGGTGTGGGGCCATGGCGGAGGTGGGGCGGGGACGGGGGGTTCGGCTCCGCCGGGGGCCGCCCCCTTGCCCGCCCGTTCCGCCCCCGGGGGCGGCCCCGCCGCCCAAGGGGGCGGGCGGCGTAGCGGCTCCGCCGGCCAAGGGGGCGGGGGCGCAGCCCTGCGCCTGCGGAGGCGGGGTTAGAGGCCGAGTTTGGCTTCGTGGGCTCGGGTTACGGCTTCTTTGTCGCCTTCGAGTTCGACGCGGGCCGCGTCCTGGCGGCCGAAGGCGAAGAGCAGGAGCTCGGCCGGTTCGCCGGTGACCGTCACCACCGGAGTACCCCGGTGGGCCACCGCCGTCTGCCCGTCAGGGCGCCGCAGCACCAGCCCCACCGGGGACCGCCGCCCGGTGACCCGGGCCGTCCTCTCCACCCGCGACCACAGCGCGTCCGCGAACACCGGGTCCAGCTCCCTCGGCGTCCACTGCGGCTGCGCCCGCCGCACGTCCTCGGCGTGGATGTAGAACTCCACCGTGTTCGCCGCCTCGTCCACCTGCTTCAGCGCGTACGGGGAGCGCCGCGGCGGGCCGGTCCTGATGAGCTGCACCAGCTCCTCGTACGGCTTCGCGGTGAATTCTGCCTGCACCCGCTCCAGCCGGTTCTTCAGCGGGGACAGGAGGAGCCCGGCCGCCGCGTCCGGGCGTCGCTCGCGCACCACCACATGGGCCGCGAGATCACGGGTTCGCCACCCCTCGCACAGGGTCGGCGCGTCGGGGCCCGCGGCCTCCAACAGGTCGGCGAGGAGGAGCCGTTCACGCTTCGCATGGGTCGACATGACGGCCAGCGTACGACCGTGCGGGGCCGTCCGCACAGTGGACGTCCGGCCGATTCCGCCGGCCGAAGCGGCACAATTGCCCTATGAGTACGCCCATGCCCCAGCCGGCCCGCAGCAGCCTCGACCCGGCCGTCGCCGCCCGCCTCAAGCGCACCCCCGACGGCCTCGTCCCCGCCGTCGCCCAGCAGTACGACACGGGCGAGGTGCTGATGCTCGGCTGGATGGACGACGAGGCCCTGCACCGCACCCTCACCACGGGACGCTGCACCTACTGGTCGCGCAGCCGCCAGGAGTACTGGGTCAAGGGCGACACCTCCGGGCACGTCCAGCACGTGAAGTCCGTCGCGCTGGACTGCGACGGCGACACCCTCCTCGTCAAGGTCGACCAGACCGGCGCCGCCTGCCACACCGGCGACCGCACCTGCTTCGACGCCGACGTCCTGCCGGTCACCGGCGCCAAGTAGGGTCAGCGGCCATGGATCTGGAGACCTTCCGCAAGCTGGCGTCCGACCGCCGCGTCATCCCCGTCAGCCGCCGCCTCCTCGCGGACGGCGACACCCCCGTGGGGCTCTACCGCAAACTGGCGGCCGAACGCCCCGGCACCTTCCTCCTGGAGTCCGCCGAGAACGGCCGCTCCTGGTCCCGCTACTCCTTCGTCGGCGTCCGCAGCTCCGCCACCCTCACCGCCAGGGACGGCGAGGCCCACTGGCTGGGCACGCCCCCCGTCGGCGTACCCACCGGCGGCGACCCCCTGTCCGCGCTGCGCACCACCGTCGAGACCCTGCACACCCCCCGCGACCTGGCCGGGGACCTGCCGCCGTTCACCGGCGGCATGGTCGGCTACCTCGGCTACGACATCGTGCGCAGGCTGGAGAAGATCGGCGAGCACGGCAGCGACGACCTGAAGCTCCCCGAGCTGACCATGCTGCTCACCTCCGACCTCGCGGTCCTCGACCACCGGCACGGCACCGTCCTGCTGATCGCCAACGCGATCAACCACAACGACCTCGACACCGGCATCGACGAGGCGTACGCGGACGCCGTGGCCCGCCTCGACGCGATGGAGGCCGACCTCTCGCGGGCCGTGCCGACCGCCCCCGCCGTACTGCCGCCGTCCGAGGTCCCCACGTACACCGAGGGCTGGGGCGGCGAGCAGTACCAGGCCGCCGTCGAGGACATCAAGGAGCGCATCCGGGCGGGCGAGGCCTTCCAGGTCGTCCCCTCGCAGCGCTTCGAAACCCCTTGCCACGCAAGCGCGTTGGACGTCTACCGGGTGCTGCGGGCGACCAATCCCTCCCCGTACATGTACCTCTTCCGCTTCGACGGTTTCGATGTCGTCGGCTCCAGCCCGGAAGCCCTCGTCAAGGTCGAGGACGGGCACGCGATGGTCCACCCCATCGCCGGTACGCGGCACCGGGGCGCCACCCCGCAGGAGGACCAGGCGCTCGCCGACGAGCTGATGGCCGACCCCAAGGAGCGCGCCGAGCACCTGATGCTCGTCGACCTCGGCCGCAACGACCTGGGCCGGGTCTGCGAGCCGGGCTCGGTGGAGGTCGTCGACTTCATGTCCGTCGAGCGCTACTCGCACGTCATGCACATCGTCTCGACGGTCACCGGAAAGGTCGCCGAGGGGCGTACGGCCTTCGACGTCCTGACGGCCTGCTTCCCGGCCGGGACGCTCTCCGGGGCCCCCAAGCCGCGCGCGATGCAGATCATCGAGGAGCTGGAGCCGAGCAGGCGCGGACTGTACGGAGGCTGCGTCGGCTATCTCGACTTCGCCGGCGACTCCGACACGGCCATCGCCATCCGCACCGCCCTGCTGCGCGACGGAACCGCATACGTGCAGGCCGGAGCGGGTGTCGTCGCCGACTCCGACCCGGTGTCCGAGGACACCGAGTGCCGCAACAAGGCCGCCGCGGTGCTGCGCGCGGTGCACACGGCCAACCGGCTCGGGGGCGAGCGGAGGGTGTGAGGGATAGTGGGGGTGTGAGCGCCGTACCCCCCGCACCCCAGACCCCCACCTCCCAGACCCCCGCACCCGAGGAACCCGGAGCCGGCACCCCGGCAGCCGGGCCCGCGCCGGGCAGGCGGGGCGGCAGGCGCAGTCTTGCCGCCGCGCTGCTGCTCGGCGCGCTCGGTGCGACCGTCGTCCTGATCTCCTCCGGGCAGATCTGGACCTCCGGCACCGCCTCCGCGACCGTCGCCGGCTTCGGCAGCAAGACGCTCGAAGCGGACGGCCAGACCATCACCGGTGCCCCCGCCGCCCTCGCGATCGTCGGCCTGGCCGCACTGGTCGCCGTCTTCGCCGTCCGCCGGGCGGGCCGCGTACTGGTCTCCGCACTGCTGGCGCTGAGCGGCGCGGGCACCGTGGCCGCCGCGCTCATCGGCGCGGGCGACCACAAGGCACTCGACGAACAGGCCGCCAGACTCTCCGGCGACCTGGCCGCCACCGTCGACGCGGTCACCCGAACGGGCTGGCCCTACGTCACCGCGTTCGGCGGGCTGCTGCTCCTGGCGGCCGGCCTGCTGGCACTGCGCTTCGGCGGTACGTGGCCGGGGATGGGCGGCCGCTACGAGCGCGACGGCGGGCCCCGTACCCGTACGCAGGCCCGCAAGCCCGTCGACCCGGAGCGCCCCGAGGAACTCTGGAAGGCACTGGACCGGGGCGAGGACCCGACCGCCCGCGAGGGCGCGGAGGCCCGCGGAGCCACGGACGCCCCGACGCGCGAAGGGTGACCCCAAGTCACGCGCGGTGCCCGGGTGGGGAACAATGAGTGCGAGCATCTCGTAGCTGAAGAGTTGAAGACAACAAGGAGCACCTCATGGCCAGCCGCGGACACCACGGACACACCCCGGCCGCCTGGACCGGCGTAGTCATCGCCTTCATCGGCATCTGCGTCTCCAGCGCGTACATGGTGATGGCCAACTCGGTCGGCTTCTGGATCGGCATCGGCGTCTCGCTGGTCGGCGGTCTGGTGGGGCTGGCGATGCGCGGTGCCGGGCTGGGCATGCCCAAGGAGTCGGCGGCGCTCACCGAGGCGCGTGCGGCGGCCGGGCGCGTCCAACTGCAGCAGCAGTAGTCACGCCGTACGGCGCGGGCACGAGGCGCGGTCCCTCCGGGGGCCGCGCCTCTGCGCGTCCGTGACCCGGCGGGGCGCCGCTATAGGGCGGCTCCAGGGGATTGCGGGATACTCGGGGAGTGGATGCCACCCCATCGGTTCAGCCGTCTGCTCAGCCGCCCGCCCAGCCGGACGTCCGGCCCGACCTCGCCCGCAGGCCCGCGCCCTCCCTCGGGCGGCGGCTGCTCGCGCCCCTCGGCACGCTCGCCGGGGTGGTGGCCGCCTTCGTCTACGTGGGGGCGGTCGACCCCAATGAGGCCGGGCACTATCCGACCTGTCCGCTGCTGGCCACCACCGGGATCTTCTGCCCCGGCTGCGGCGGGCTGCGCAGTGCCCACGCGGTGGCGCACGGGGACCTGGCCGGGGCGCTCGGGGCCAACGCGATGGCCGTCGTCGGGTATGCGGCCTTCGCCGTGTTCATGGTGGTGTGGATCACCCGGGCGGTACGGGGGCGGACCATGAGGTTCGCGCTCACCCCCGTGCAGTGGTGGGTCCTGGGCGGGGTCTTCGCGCTCTTCAGTGTTGTCCGGAATCTGCCGTTCGGGTCCGCGCTCGCACCCTGAATGCCCAGGTAGTGGGATTGCCGTCAACCGGATGCGGGTCCTTCGCCCTCGTACGGATACCATCGCTTGTGGCCGATCCTGGCCCTCCATCACCGTCCCGGAAGGGGGCAGCTCGCGTGAGTGTGCTCGACGAGATCATCGAAGGCGTACGCGCCGACCTCGCAGAGCGGCAGGCACGTGTCAGCCTGGAGGAGCTCAAGGAGCGGGCTGCCAAGGCGCCCGCCGCCAAGGACGGTGTCGCGGCCCTGCGCGGCGACAGCGTCAAGGTCATCTGCGAGGTCAAGCGGTCCAGCCCCTCCAAGGGCGCGCTCGCGGCCATCGCGGACCCGGCCGCCCTCGCCGCCGACTACGAGGCGGGCGGCGCCGCCGTCATCTCCGTGCTCACCGAGGAGCGCCGCTTCGGCGGTTCGCTGGCCGACCTGGAGGCCGTCCGGGCCAAGGTCGACATCCCGGTGCTGCGCAAGGACTTCATCGTCACCGCGTACCAGCTCTGGGAGGCCCGTGCGTACGGTGCCGACCTGGTGCTGCTGATCGTCGCCGCGCTGGAGCAGGACGCGCTGGTCTCGCTCATCGAGCGTGCCGAGTCCATCGGTCTCACCCCGCTGGTCGAGGTGCACGACGAGGACGAGGTGGACCGCGCCGTCGCCGCCGGAGCGAAGATCATCGGTGTGAACGCGCGCAACCTCAAGACCCTCAAGGTCGACCGGGGCACCTTCGAGCGCGTCGCGCCGGAGATCCCCGGCCACATCGTGAAGATCGCCGAGTCGGGCGTGCGCGGACCGCACGACCTGATCGCGTACGCCAACGCCGGTGCGGACGCCGTGCTGGTGGGCGAATCGCTGGTCACCGGACGCGACCCCAAGTCGGCGGTCGCCGACCTGGTCGCCGCCGGCGCCCACCCCGCGCTCCGGCACGGACGGGGCTGACCCACCGCCATGACTCCCCACGCCCGTCTCGCCCGCGGCTGCCGCCCTCGCGGCTGCCGCGCGCCCGCGCGACGGGTGCGGGGCAGGCGGGTGCGGTACCACATCGGCTCCGAGCCGGGTCAGATCAACGGCATGCGATGGCGTCGCTGAAACGTCGTTCCCGACGTTTCGCACAGTGACACCATTTCCGGGTGGCCCCGATTCCGGGTGACACCTGGCAATTCCCCTCGATTCACGCATTACGTTACGAGGAGTTTCGGCATGCCCAGCGAGTTCTTCATTCCCGACCCCCAGGGTCAAGTCCCCACCACCGAGGGCTACTTCGGTGACTTCGGCGGCAAGTTCATCCCCGAGGCACTGGTCGCCGCGGTCGACGAGGTGGCCGTCGAGTACGACAAGGCCAAGGCCGACCCGGCGTTCGCCGCCGAGCTCGACGACCTGATGGTCAACTACACCGGCCGTCCCAGCTCGCTCACCGAGGTACCGCGCTTCGCCGGACACGCGGGCGGCGCCCGGGTGTTCCTCAAGCGCGAGGACCTCAACCACACCGGCTCGCACAAGATCAACAACGTGCTCGGCCAGGCGCTGCTGACCAAGCGGATGGGCAAGACCCGGGTCATCGCCGAGACCGGCGCGGGCCAGCACGGCGTCGCCACCGCGACCGCGTGCGCGCTCTTCGGCCTCGAATGCACCATCTACATGGGCGAGATCGACACCGAGCGCCAGGCGCTGAACGTGGCCCGGATGCGGATGCTCGGCGCCGAGGTCATCGCCGTGAAGTCCGGTTCGCGCACCCTCAAGGACGCCATCAACGAGGCGTTCCGCGACTGGGTCGCCAACGTCGACCGCACCCACTACCTCTTCGGCACGGTGGCAGGACCGCACCCCTTCCCGGCGATGGTCCGCGACTTCCACCGGGTGATCGGCGTCGAGGCGCGCCGCCAGATCCTGGAGCGGACGGGCCGCCTCCCCGACGCGGCGGTGGCGTGCGTGGGCGGCGGCTCCAACGCCATCGGCCTGTTCCACGCCTTCATCCCCGACACGGACGTCCGTCTGGTCGGCTGCGAGCCCGCCGGGCACGGCATCGAGACCGGCGAGCACGCGGCCACCCTGAGCGCCGGTGAGCCGGGCATCCTGCACGGCTCCCGGTCGTACGTCCTCCAGGACGAGGAGGGCCAGATCACCGAGCCCTACTCGATCTCGGCGGGCCTGGACTACCCGGGCATCGGCCCCGAGCACTCGTACCTCAAGGACATCGGCCGGGGCGAGTACCGCGCGGTCACCGACGACGCGGCCATGCAGGCACTGCGGCTCCTCTCCCGCACCGAGGGCATCATCCCGGCCATCGAGAGCGCCCACGCGCTCGCGGGCGCGCTGGACCTCGGCAAGGAGCTGGGCAAGGACGGGCTGATCCTGGTCAACCTGTCCGGGCGCGGCGACAAGGACATGGACACGGCGGCCCGTTACTTCGGGCTGTACGACGGCAGCGAGGGGGACGCGAAGTGAGCGGGAACGTAAGGCTGTTGGACGAGACCCTCGCCGCCGCGAATGCCGAGGACCGGGCCGCGCTGATCGCGTACCTGCCCGCCGGTTTCCCCACCGTCGACGGTGGCATCGAGGCCGTCAAGGCGGTCGTCGCGGGCGGTGCGGACGTGGTCGAGGTCGGGCTGCCGCACAGTGACCCGGTACTGGACGGTCCGGTCATCCAGACCGCCGACGACATCGCCCTGCGCGGCGGCGTCAAGATCGCGGACGTGATGCGCACGGTGCGCGAGGCGCATGCGGCGACCGGGGTGCCGGTGCTGGTGATGACGTACTGGAACCCCATCGACCGCTACGGCGTCGAGCGGTTCACCGCCGAACTGGCCGAGGCGGGCGGCGCGGGCTGCATCCTGCCCGACCTGCCGGTCCAGGAGTCCGCGCTGTGGCGCGAGCACGCCGAGAAGCACGGCCTGGCCACGGTGTTCGTGGTCGCGCCCAGCAGCCAGGACGCGCGGCTCGCGACGATCACGGCGGCGGGTTCGGGCTTCGTGTACGCGGCGTCGCTGATGGGTGTGACCGGGACGCGCGAGTCCGTGGGCGAGCAGGCGCAGGACCTCGTACGGCGGACGAAGGCGACGACGGAGCTTCCGGTGTGCGTCGGGCTCGGCGTCTCGAACGCCGCGCAGGCCAAGGAGGTCGCGGTCTTCGCGGACGGGGTCATCGTCGGTTCGGCGTTCGTCAAGCGGATGCTGGATGCCGAGGATGAGGCGGCCGGGCTGCGCGCGGTGCGCGAGCTGGCGGCGGAACTGGCGGCGGGGGTCCGGCGGGACGGCTGACGGGCCGGTCGGCGGACTGTCCGGCGACCTTCCTATGGACGCGTAACTTTAAGGTTCCGTAGTCCATTTGAGTGGATTCACGGCCGGGGTGGCACATCGGTGCCGCCCCGGTTCGTTGCTGCGGGTGTGAGCGAGAAGAACACTGAAGGCAAGCGAACCGCGCGAGAGCGGCTCATCCAGGAGCGCGAAGCACAGAAGTCGCGCGACAAACGACGGCGCATGCTGATCGTCGCCTCGGCGGTGGTCGGTGTCCTCGGCCTCGCCGCGGTGGCCGGCGTGGTCGCCGCGAACAGCGGCGACAAGGACAAGGGCGACAAGGCCTCGGACGCCGGTCCGGTGGCGACGCCCGCCGGGGCCGTCGGGGAGGGCAAGGTCGCCATCCCGGTGGGCAGGACGGACGCCCCGTCGCTGCTGACGGTCTACGAGGACATGCGCTGCCCGGCGTGCGGGGCGTTCGAGCAGACGATGCGCGCCACCGTCAACAAGCTGGAGCAGGAGGGCAAGATCCGGGCGGAGTACCACCTGGTGTCCTTCATCGACAACGCCATGCCGGGCAACGGCTCCAAGTACGCGGCGAACGCGCTGGGTTGCGCGCAGGATGCGGGCAAGTTCCACGCGTACCACGACGTCCTCTTCCAGAACCAGCCTCAGGAGAAGGACGACGCCTTCGGCAAGAAGAGCCACTTGCTGGAGCTGGCGGGGAAGGTGCCGCAGCTGCGGGGGAAGACGTTCGACGCGTGCGTGGAGAAGGAGACGTACGGGGGGTGGGTCACCAAGGTGCAGAAGGCCTTCGACGGGTCGGAGTACAAGGCGACGCCGACGGTGCTGCTGAACGGGGAGTCGATCTTCCCGCAGAAGGGGAGTGAGCAGATCTCGCCGGCGAACCTGATGAAGTGGGTGGACGAGGCGAACAAGGGGAAGCGGCTGGGGACGAAGGAACCGGTGGCGCCGGGGGCGGGTGCGCCGGTCGGGGGCGGGGCCGGGGGGCCGGGCCACTAGCCGCCCGGCGGCGGCACCGGGGCGGGTTCCGCCGCGGGCCCTTCTTCCCCCGCCCCTTCCCGGCAGGGACATTTGCGGCTGCCGCCGCGTGGGGGCGCTGCCTCGGGCGTGGGCGGTACGTGGGGTGGGGGTCCGCTGCGCGGGGCCTTTCCCCTCCCCGCCCCTTCCCGAAACTGGGGCGCTGCCCCAGGCCCCGGCCCGTGCGGGCGAGTGGGTGGGTGGGTGGGGAGGTGGCGGGCCCGGCCACGGTCGGTGGTCACAGTGCGGGTTGTTCGTGGCTGGTCGCGCAGTTCCCCGCGCCCCTGAGTACTCGTAGTTGGGCACGAGTGGTTGTTTTTGGGGGCGCGGGGAACTGCGCGAGCAACCCACCACCGGCCCGCAGGTCCGAACCCCTGGCCCCGCGGAGCGGTTTAGGTGAAGGGGTGGGGAGGGGCATCGCCCGCCGCAGGCGCGAGACATTTGCGGGGGGGGGGCTTGTTACGGAGACGTTGTCGGGTGGGTTGTCACCCGTGTGGCCCGGCAAGGTAGCGTCGACCCCGCCATGAACCTTGCCTACATCCCCAGCCCGGCAGCCGGCGAGATCCATCTCGGACCCCTCCCGCTGCGCGGCTACGCGCTCTGCATCATCATCGGCGTCTTCGTAGCCGTCTGGTACGGCAACAAGCGTTGGATCGCCCGCGGCGGTAAGCCGGGAACGGTCGCCGACATCGCCGTCTGGGCAGTGCCCTTCGGCCTCGTCGGCGGACGGCTCTACCACGTCATCACCGACTACCAGCTCTACTTCAGCGAAGGCAAGAACTGGGTCGACGCCTTCAAGATCTGGGAAGGCGGCCTCGGCATCTGGGGTGCCGTCGCCCTCGGCGCCGTCGGTGCCTGGATCGGGTGTCGGCGGCGTGGCATTCCGCTGCCGGCCTGGGCCGATGCCATGGCCCCCGCGCTCGTCATCGCCCAGGCCATCGGCCGCTGGGGCAACTGGTTCAACCAGGAGCTGTACGGGCGGGCCACCGACCTCCCCTGGGCGCTGAAGATCACCAAGGGCGACGAGCCGGGGCTCTACCACCCGACCTTCCTCTACGAGTCGCTGTGGTGCCTCGGTGTCGCCGCCGTCCTCATCTGGGCCGACCGCCGCTTCAAGCTCGGCCACGGCCGGGTCTTCGGGCTGTACGTCGCGCTGTACTGCGTCGGGCGCGGCTGGGTCGAGTACCTGCGCGTCGACGACGCCCACCACATCCTGGGCCTGCGCCTCAACGTGTGGACCGCGATCTTCGGGTTCATCCTGGCCGTCATCTACCTGGTGCTGTCCGCGCGACTGCGCCCCGGCCGCGAGGAGATCGTGGAGCCGGAGAGGGACGGAGAGGGAGATGCCGGGGCGTCCGGGAGCGGTAAGGCTTCCGGGAAGGCGGATCTGACGAAGAAGGACGGCGTCGCGTCGGACGATGCCAAGAAGGACGCGGCCACGAAGGACGCGGTCAAGAAGGACGATGCCAAGAAGGGCTGAGTTCTTGGTGGGTGTGAGGGGAGGGCCGCGTTCGCGGTCCTCCCCTTTGTGTTCCGTTGTGTTCCGTCAGGGGGCGTCGATTTCCTGGCGGTAGGGCATCGACGTCGACGCCCCGGGCCGCTGGACCGACAGTGCGGCGGCGACCGACGCCCACCGCAGCGCCTCCGGCATCGGCTTGCCCTCGCCCAGGGCCACGGCCAGGGCTCCCACGAAGGTGTCCCCTGCCGCCGTGGTGTCCACCGGCTCCGCCGGTACCGCAGGGACGAACACCGGGTCCGGGGCGCTCCGGCAGACGTAGGCGGAGCCCGCCGCGCCCAGGGTGACGACGACCTCCGGGACCTGGTCGAGGAGGGTGCGGGCGGCGAGCAGGGGGTCGTGCAGGCCGGTGAGGGCGGCGGCCTCGTGCTCGTTGGGCACCAACAGGTCGGTGACGGCGAGGAGTTCCGGCGGCATGGCGGCGGCGGGCGCCGGGGTGAGGATCGTCCGTACGCCGTGCCGGTGGGCGGCGAGCGCGCTCGCCGTGACGGCGGTCACCGGCAGTTCGAGCTGGAGGAGCAGGGCGTACGAGCCCTTGATGGCGGCCTCGTCGCCGGGGGTCAGCGCGGTGACGGTGCCGTTCGCGCCGGGGATGACGACGATGGAGTTGCCGCCGTTGTCGTCCACGACGATGTGCGCGGTGCCGGAGGGGCCCTCGGAGGTGCGCAGGAAATCGGTGCCGACGTCGGAGTGTTCGAGCGCCCTGCGCAGCCGGGGGCCGAATTCGTCCGTGCCGACCGCGCCGATCATCGTCACGGCACCGCCCGCGCGGGCCGCGGCGACGGCCTGGTTGGCGCCCTTGCCGCCCGGAACGGTGCGGAAGGCCCGGCCGGTGACGGTCTCGCCGCTCGCCGGGGCCTTGGCGGCGTACGCGACGAGATCCATGTTGGTGCTGCCGATGACGGTGAGGGGGATCGGTTCCATGGGGGATCTGTGCCACTGGGCGCCCCGTGACGACCCGTACGAACGCCGGAGTCACCCGGTCGGGCAGGTGGCCGGAGGGGCCGTCGGGAGGTGGCTGGGGAGCCTAGGAGGAAAGGAAGGTGAGGCTTTGATTACTTGGTCAACAGGCGTTCTGATCAGGTAAGTACGGCCTTCCTTGCTAGCGCAGGCTTCGAATCGTGCGTACTTTCGGGGGTGTCGGGGCATTCCCCGGCCGCTGGTTTGTACGAGGGGTGCGGGGATTTCTGTTATGGCCATCATCGAGACCGAGGCGACGCTCCACGAGGCGCACCGCGACAACCACACCCACCGTGACGTCAACGGCGGTTGGCTCCGGCCGGCCGTGTTCGGGGCGATGGACGGCCTGGTGTCGAACCTGGCCCTGATGACCGGTGTGGCCGGTGGCGCGGTGTCCCAGCAGACCATCGTCATCACCGGACTGGCGGGGCTGGCCGCCGGTGCCTTCTCGATGGCGGCGGGGGAGTACACCTCCGTGGCCTCCCAGCGGGAGCTGGTCGAGGCCGAACTCGACGTCGAGCGGCGCGAGTTGAAGAAGCACCCGCAGGACGAGATGAAGGAGCTCGCGGCGCTCTACGAGTCCCGGGGCGTCGACCCGCACCTCGCCAGGGAGGTCGCCGAGCAGCTTTCGCGCGACCCCGAGCAGGCGCTGGAGATCCATGCGCGCGAGGAGCTCGGGATCGACCCCGACGACCTGCCGTCGCCGCTGGTGGCCGCCGTCTCGTCGTTCGGGGCGTTCGCACTGGGCGCGCTGCTGCCGTTGCTGCCGTACCTGCTCGGGGCCTCCGCGCTGTGGCCCGCCGTGCTGTTCGCGCTGGCCGGACTGTTCGCCTGCGGTGCGGTGGTCGCGAAGGTGACCGCGCGTTCGTGGTGGTTCAGCGGGCTGCGCCAGCTGGCCCTGGGTGGCGCAGCCGCGGCCCTCACCTACGGTCTCGGCACGGTGTTCGGCACGATCGCCGGCTGACACCTGCCGATACCTGCTGATACCTCGGCAGACAGCCCGGCCGGTACCCCGGCTTACACCCCCTTTGGCGCGGCCTTCCAGGCCGCGCCAAAGGTCGTTTGAAGCCCTTCGAAGGGCCGGCGCGGCCGAGACCTCGGGCCCCCGAAGGGTGTGACGTACGCCCCGGCGCGGATCCGGCACACTCGCCGTAGGATGTGGCTATATGCAAGGTGTCGCATAAGTAGCCGTTACTCATCGGTTTCGTCTAGTTGACGACAGGGCATGAGCCGTAAGCGCCGCAGGCAACGATGCTTGCGCCGCTGCGGACCGGCGGATATCGATCTGTCCGCCGCAGCACCACACCTACCGCGCTGCATCCATCCACATGCACGGGGTGTCCGCATGGTGGAATGGATATTCCGCTTCCTGAGAAGCCAGCCATCATGTAACCTGCACGAAATTTCGCGGAGGGCCAATGTCGTCCCTCGGTATTTTGCATATGCCACGACGACGACGGGAGTGCCGATGCGTACCCACGCCTGGTCGCCCATGGACGGTCGCCCCGCCCAGCAGGGGATGTACGACCCCCGTAACGAGCACGACGCCTGCGGCGTCGGCTTTGTGGCCACCCTCACCGGTGTGGCCAGCCATGACATGGTCGAGCAGGCCCTGACGGTACTGCGCAACCTGGAACACCGCGGCGCCACCGGCTCCGAGCCCGACTCCGGCGACGGCGCCGGCATCCTGCTCCAGGTCCCGGACGCCTTCTTCCGCGAGGTCGCGGAATTCGAACTTCCCGAGGCCGGGGCCTACGCCGTCGGCATCGCCTTCCTGCCCGCCGACGAGAGCGCGGGCACCGAAGCCGTCTCACGGATCGAGACGCTCGCCGCTGAAGAGGGCCTCACCGTCCTCGGCTGGCGCGAGGTCCCCGTCACCCCGGGCCTGCTGGGCAACGGCGCACGCGCCACGATGCCCGCCTTCCGGCAGCTCTTCGTCGCCGACGGCGCCAGCACCGGCATCGCGCTGGACCGCAAGGCCTTCGTCCTGCGCAAGCGCGCCGAGCGCGAGGCCGGTGTCTACTTCCCGTCGCTCTCCGCGCGCACCCTGGTCTACAAGGGCATGCTCACCACCGGGCAGTTGGAGCCGTTCTTCCCGGACCTGTCCGACCGGCGGCTCGCCACCGCCGTCGCACTCGTGCACTCCCGGTTCTCGACGAACACCTTCCCGTCCTGGCCGCTGGCCCACCCGTACCGCTTCGTCGCGCACAACGGTGAGATCAACACCGTCAAGGGCAACCGGAACTGGATGAAGGCCCGCGAGTCCCAGCTCGCCTCCGAGCTCTTCGGTCCGGAGAAGCTGGACCGGATCTTCCCCGTCTGCACGCCGGACGCCTCCGACTCCGCGTCCTTCGACGAGGTGCTGGAACTCCTGCACCTGGGCGGGCGCTCGCTGCCGCACTCGGTGCTGATGATGGTCCCCGAGGCGTGGGAGAACCACGACTCCATGGACCCGGCCCGCCGCGCCTTCTACCAGTACCACTCCACGATGATGGAGCCCTGGGACGGCCCGGCCTGTGTCACCTTCACCGACGGCGTCCAGGTCGGCGCGGTCCTCGACCGCAACGGACTGCGCCCCGGCCGCTACTGGGTCACCGACGACGGCCTCGTCGTGCTCTCCTCCGAGGTCGGCGTCCTGGACATCGACCCCGCCAAGGTGATCCGCAAGGGCCGCCTCCAGCCCGGCAAGATGTTCCTGGTCGACACCGCCGAGCACCGCATCGTCGAGGACGACGAGATCAAGGCGGGCCTGGCCGCGGAGAACCCGTACCAGCAGTGGCTGGAGACCGGCGAGATCGAGCTGGAGGACCTCCCCGAGCGCGAGCACATCGTGCACACCCACGCATCGGTCACCCGCCGCCAGCAGACCTTCGGCTACACCGAGGAAGAGCTCCGCGTCATCCTCGCGCCGATGGCGCGCACCGGCGGCGAGCCGCTCGGCTCGATGGGCACCGACTCGCCGATCGCCGCGCTCTCCGAGCGTCCCCGGCTCCTCTTCGACTACTTCACCCAGCTGTTCGCTCAGGTCACCAACCCGCCGCTGGACGCCATCCGCGAAGAGCTGGTCACCTCGCTGCGCTCCTCGCTGGGCCCGCAGGGCAACATCCTGGAGCCGACCGCGGCCGCCTGCCGCTCGGTCACCCTGCCCTTCCCGGTGATCGACAACGACGAGCTCGCCAAGCTCATCCACATCAACGCCGACGGCGACATGCCCGGCATGAAGGCGGCGACGCTCTCCGGCCTCTACCGGGTCTCCGGCGGCGGCGACGCGCTGGCCGCCCGGATCGAGGAGATCCGCGCCGAGGCCGACGCCGCGATCGAGGCCGGCGCCCGGCTGATCGTGCTCTCCGACCGGCACTCCGACGCCGAGCACGCGCCGATCCCCTCGCTGCTGCTCACCTCCGCCGTGCACCACCACCTCATCGCCACCAAGCAGCGCACCCAGGTGGGCCTGCTGGTCGAGGCCGGTGACGTCCGCGAGGTGCACCACGTCGCGCTGCTCATCGGTTACGGGGCCGCGGCCGTCAACCCGTACCTCGCGATGGAATCGGTCGAGGACCTGGTCCGGGCCGGCACCTTCATCGAGACGGACGACCCCGAGCAGGCCATCCGCAACCTGATCCACGCGCTGGGCAAGGGCGTCCTGAAGGTCATGTCCAAGATGGGCATCTCCACCGTCGCCTCCTACCGGGGCGCCCAGGTCTTCGAGGCCGTCGGCCTCGACGAGGCCTTCGTCGCCACGTACTTCAACGGTACGGCGACCAAGATCGGCGGCGCCGGTCTGGACGTCATCGCCAAGGAGGTCGCCGCCCGGCACGCCAAGGGCTACCCGGCCTCCGGCATCGCCGCCTCGCACCGCCGCCTGGAGATCGGCGGCGAGTACCAGTGGCGCCGCGAGGGCGAGCCGCACCTGTTCGACCCGGAGACGGTCTTCCGCCTCCAGCACGCCACGCGCACCGGGCAGTACGACACCTTCAAGAAGTACACGGACCGGGTCAACGAGCAGTCCGAGCGGCTGATGACGCTGCGCGGCCTCTTCGGCTTCAAGTCCCAGGACCGGGCACCGATCCCGCTCGACGAGGTCGAGTCGGTCGACGAGATCGTCAAGCGCTTCTCCACCGGCGCCATGTCGTACGGCTCCATCTCCCAGGAGGCGCACGAGACCCTCGCCATCGCCATGAACCAGCTGGGCGGCAAGTCCAACACCGGTGAGGGCGGCGAGGACCCGGAGCGGCTCTACGATCCGGCCCGCAGGTCCTCCATCAAGCAGGTCGCCTCCGGCCGCTTCGGTGTGACCAGCGAGTACCTGGTCAACGCGGACGACATCCAGATCAAGATGGCGCAGGGTGCCAAGCCCGGCGAGGGCGGCCAGCTGCCCGGACACAAGGTGTACCCGTGGGTCGCCAAGACCCGCCACTCCACCCCCGGTGTCGGCCTGATCTCGCCGCCCCCGCACCACGACATCTACTCCATCGAGGACCTGGCTCAGCTGATCCACGACCTCAAGAACGCCAACCCGGCGGCCCGCATCCACGTGAAGCTGGTCTCCGAGGTCGGTGTCGGCACGGTCGCCGCCGGTGTCTCCAAGGCACACGCGGACGTCGTGCTGATCTCGGGCCACGACGGTGGAACCGGTGCTTCCCCGCTGACGTCGCTGAAGCACGCGGGCGGCCCCTGGGAGCTCGGTCTCGCCGAGACCCAGCAGACGCTGCTGCTCAACGGCCTGCGCGACCGCATCGTCGTGCAGACCGACGGCCAGCTCAAGACCGGCCGCGACGTCGTCATCGCCGCGCTGCTCGGCGCCGAGGAGTTCGGTTTCGCGACCGCGCCGCTCGTCGTCTCCGGCTGCGTCATGATGCGCGTCTGCCACCTGGACACCTGCCCGGTCGGCATCGCCACCCAGAACCCGGTGCTCCGGGACCGGTTCTCCGGCAAGGCCGAGCACATCGTCAACTTCTTCCGCTTCATCGCCGAAGAGGTCCGCGAGATCCTCGCCGAGCTGGGCTTCCGTACGATTCGTGAGGCGGTCGGCCACGCCGAACTCCTCGACACCGAGCGCGCGGTCACCCACTGGAAGGCGCAGGGCCTCGACCTGGAGCCGCTCTTCTACGTGCCCGAGCTGCCCGAAGGTGCGGTCCGCCACCAGATCGCCACCCAGGACCACGCCCTGGAGAAGGCGCTCGACAACGAGCTGATCAAGCTCTCCGCCGACGCCCTCACCGCCGACAGCGCCGAGGACGCCCGGCCGGTCCGCGCCCAGGTCGCCATCCGCAACATCAACCGCACCGTCGGCACGATGCTCGGCCACGAGGTGACCAAGAAGTTCGGCGGGGCGGGACTGCCCGACGACACCATCGACATCACCTTCACCGGCTCGGCCGGCCAGTCCTTCGGCGCCTTCGTGCCCAGCGGTGTCACGCTCCGCCTGGAGGGCGACGCCAACGACTACGTCGGCAAGGGCCTCTCCGGCGGCCGCGTCATCGTCCGCCCGGACCGGGGCGCCGACCACCTCGCCGAGTACTCGACCATCGCCGGAAACACCATCGGCTACGGCGCGACCGGCGGCGAGATCTTCCTCCGGGGCCGTACCGGCGAACGCTTCTGCGTCCGCAACTCCGGTGCCACCGTGGTCTCCGAGGGCGTGGGCGACCACGGCTGCGAGTACATGACCGGCGGCCACGCCGTCGTCCTCGGCGAGACCGGACGCAACTTCGCGGCCGGCATGTCCGGCGGCATCGCGTACGTCATCGACCTCGACCGGGACAACGTCAACCCGGGCAACCTGGACGCCGTCGAGTCCCTGTCCACCTCCGAACAGCAGTGGCTGCACGACGTGGTGCGCCGCCACCAGGAGGAGACCGGATCGACCGTCGCGGCCAAGCTGCTGGCCGACTGGCCCGCCGCCGCCGCACGGTTCAGCAGGATCATCCCGTCCACGTACAAGGCAGTGCTCGCCGCCAAGGACGCCGCTGAGCTGGCCGGGCTCTCCGAGCAGGAGACCACCGAGAAGATGATGGAGGCGGCGACCAATGGCTGACCCCAAGGGCTTTCTGACCACCGGGCGCGAAGTCGCGCAGACCCGCCCGGTCGCCGACCGTGTGAAGGACTGGAACGAGGTCTACGTTCCCAAGTCCCTCCTCCCGATCATCAGCAAGCAGGCCGGCCGCTGCATGGACTGCGGCATCCCGTTCTGCCACAACGGCTGCCCGCTCGGGAACCTCATCCCCGAGTGGAACGACTACGCCTACCGCGAGGACTGGACCGCCGCCTCCGAGCGGCTGCACGCCACCAACAACTTCCCGGAGTTCACCGGGCGGCTGTGCCCGGCCCCCTGTGAGTCGGCGTGCGTGCTCGGCATCAATCAGCCCGCCGTCACCATCAAGAACGTCGAAGTCACCATCATCGACAAGGCGTGGGACAGCGGCGACGTCACCCCGCAGCCCCCGGAGCGGCTGTCCGGCAAGACCGTCGCCGTGATCGGCTCGGGCCCGGCGGGCCTGGCCGCCGCCCAGCAGCTCACCCGGGCCGGGCACACGGTCGCCGTGTACGAGCGCGCCGACCGCATCGGCGGACTGCTGCGCTACGGCATCCCCGAGTTCAAGATGGAGAAGTCGCACATCAACCGGCGCATCGAGCAGATGCGCGCCGAGGGCACCAAGTTCCGTACGGAGGTGGAGATCGGCCGCGACATCGACGCGGCCAAGCTGCGCCGCCGCTACGACGCGGTGGTCGTGGCCGCCGGGGCGACCGTCTCCCGCGACCTGCCGGTCCCCGGCCGGGACCTCAAGGGCATCCACTTCGCGATGGAGTACCTCCCGCTCGCCAACAAGGTGCAGGAGGGCGACCTGACGGTGGCCCCCATCACCGCCGAGGGCAAGCACGTCGTCGTCATCGGCGGCGGCGACACCGGCGCCGACTGCGTGGGCACCGCCCACCGCCAGGGCGCCGCCTCCGTCACCCAGCTGGAGATCATGCCCAAGCCGGGCGAGGAGCGGAACCCGGGCCAGCCCTGGCCGACCTTCCCCATGCTCTACAAGGTCACCTCCGCGCACGAGGAGGGCGGCGAGCGGGTCTACTCCGTCTCCACCACCCACTTCGAGGGCGACGAGGACGGCAACGTCCAGTCGCTGCACCTCGTCGAGGTCGAGTTCAAGGGCGGCAAGCTGGAGCAGAAGGCGGGCACCGAGCGCGTCATCCCCGCCCAGCTGGTCACCCTCGCCATGGGCTTCACCGGCACCGACCAGGCCAACGGTCTGGTCCAGCAGTTCGGCCTGGACCTCGACGAGCGCGGCAACATCGCCCGCGACAAGGACTACGCGACCAACGTCGACGGCGTCTTCGTCGCCGGTGACGCGGGCCGCGGCCAGTCCCTGATCGTCTGGGCCATCGCCGAGGGCCGCTCCGCAGCCCGGGGCGTGGACCGCTACCTGACCGGCGTCAGCGCGCTCCCGGCCCCCGTAAAGCCGACCGACCGTGCACTGACCGTGTGACCTGGCGTACGGTGGCCCTTACGTTGTTCCGCACGTTCTGAGAACAACTCCCACAGATGTCCCGTACAGCGTCGTACGGAACTGAACGCGGCGCCTGCCCCACCTCGTCCCCGACCGGACAAGGGGCGGGCGCCGCGGCGCGTCCCGGCTCCCTTGCTCTGTGCCCCGGCATGTCGATCTCCGGCCCGGGCTCCACCGCTCCGCCGGATTCGACGGGGGCAGGTTCCGGGCGGACTGCTTCGGACCCGGTGCCGACCGGCTGCTCATGCGGTGCGTGCTGGGCCGGCGGCACGGGCGGCCCCGCGTGTCCGACGATCGCGCACCCTGGCGGCCCCGTCCCCCCTTCCCTACCATCGGGTAAGCACGGGGGAGGTGTGCTCATGGCAGAGGTGCCCGCGAGGAGGCTGGAGAGGGCCGTCACCTGGGCCTTCAAGAACATCGACGTCGTCGTCGCGGCCGCGATCGCGCTGACCATCGGACTGCTCGACATCTTCGGCGACGTACTCACCGACGACGTCGTCTCCGGCGCGACGCTGCTCGTCCTCGGCGCGCTCGCCATCGGGTCGATCGTCGAGCGGGTGCGCCAGCCCGCCAGCATCCAGGAGGCACTCGCCGGGACCCGGCGGGCCCTCGACGACCAGGCGATGGTCAGTTCGCTGATCGGGGCCGAGGTGGGCGAGGCGCTGCGCGACGCCCGGCAGAACACCAACCTCTGGTACTTCAAGGGCGGCACCGGCACCTACCTCAGGGCCGTCACCCTGCCGCGCTGCGTCAGCGCCGCCAAGGTCCAGCGCTCCCAGCTCACCATCAAGATAGACATCGTCAACCCGGGGGACGAGCACGCCTGCGCGTCCTACGCCCGCTTCCGGCAGATGTTCGCCGGACAGCACAACGCCGCCGAAGCCGCCGAGTGGACCAAGGACCGGGTGCGCAAGGAGGCGTACGCGACCGTCCTGGCCGCCTGCTGCTACCGCCAGCAGCTCGCCACCCTGGAGATCGCCGTCCACCTCTCCGCCGTGGTCTCCACCCTCCGCTTCGACCTCTCCGAGACCTGCCTGGTCATCACCCAGGACGACAGGTCCCGGATGAACCTCCTGGTGAGACGCGGACAACCGCTGTACGACTACTACGTCACCGAACTCCACCAGAGCCGCGAGCAGGCCACCGAACTCGATCTGCGACTGGCTCCGCCGCTCTCGCCCGAACCCACCGTCGACGAAGTGCGCGCGCTCTTCGACGAGTTGCGGCTGCCGCTCCCGCGCACCTTCACCGACAGCGACATAGGCGAGATCACCATGAAAGCGCTGCACGCGGAGGACCCCTACCGGAGGTGAGGCCATGGACCGAGTACCGGACGACGCACGAGGCACCGCCCCCGACCGCGTACTCGACTACGACGCGCTCCACCAGGCCCTGCAGACGGAGCGGACCGCCCTGCTCCGGGAGCGCGCCCGCGCCGCCCTGGATCAAATAGCTACGGGAGTACGGGAGTTGCCCGCCGTGCGGCATCCGCTCGGCTTCCTCTGTCTGCCGCTGCTGCGGGCCGGTGACCGGGGCGTCTGCGTGCACCTCTTCGAGACCGGCCTCGATCCCGAACCGGACGCCGCCCCCATGCACGCCCACAGCTGGGACCTGAGCAGTCACGTCCTCTACGGGCAGGTCACCAATCTCCTCGTACGCACCACGGGCGGCGGCGCCCACCCCACCCACCGGGTCTTCGAGGTACGCAGCGACCCCCACGGCATCGACGAGATCCGCCCCACCAACCTCCTGGTGCGCAGCAGGCCCGGGGAGCGCCGGACCAGCTCCGGCGGCGAGAGCTACACCCTGCCCGCGGGGGAGTTCCACGCCACCGTCATCACCCCGCACCACCCGACGGCCACCCTCGTCCTCGGCCTGGCCAGACCGGGCCGGATGGACCTCTCGCTGGGGCCGCTGGACGGGCGGGCCGGCCGGACGGTGCGGCGGCTGTGCGACCAGGGACAGACGGTCAAGAGGGTGCGGACGGCGCTCGGGAGGATGGCAGATGCGTGAGCCGGAGACCCCGTACGAGAGCGAGCGGCGCGTCGCCGTCGCCGCCGCCGAGGAGGCGGGCGAGCTGCTGCGCGCCCGCTTCCCCGGCCTGCGGACCGTACGCGAGAAGGGGACGACGGGCGACGTGGTCACCGACCTCGACCTGGCCTCCGAGAAGATCGTCCTGCGCCACCTCCAGCAGCACTTCCCGGCCGACCGGATCTTCTCCGAGGAGGCCGGGATCCTCGCCGGTAAGGGCGAACGCACCTGGCTGGTCGACCCGCTGGACGGCAGCAACAACGTCGCGATCGGCCTGAGCGTGTACGTCGTCGGCGTCGGGCTCTGCCTCGGCGAGCGCCCCGTCGTCGGCGTCGTGCACGACCCCACCAGCGGCTCCACCTGGCACGCGGTCACCGGCCGGGGCGCCCACGGCCCTGACGGACCCCTGCCGGGACCCGCCCCCGAACTGCCCGCGCGGGGCCCCCTCGTCGCCTGGACCCAGGGATACGGGGTCGACCGCACGGACCCCCGGGCGGCGGCCCTGCGCGGCAGGCTCGAACAGCGCTGCCGGCGGGTGTTCCAGCTGTGGGCGCCGCTGGTCGGCTGGAGCCTGCTCGCGCGCGGCGCCATCGACGGCTTCGTCGGCTACCGGGCGGAGGGCGTCGACCTGCCCGCCGGGGCGCTGCTGGCCGCCGAGGCGGGGGTGGAGCTGCGCACGCCGGAGGGTGCCGACTTCCACCCCGGGTTCAGCGGGCCGGGCAGCGGGCGGAGCTTCGTGGCGGCCAGGGGAGGGACGCTGGCGTGGCTGCTGGAGGAAGTGGCGAAGGCCGGCCCCTGACGCGCCCCGGCCTTCAGGTGGTCGCCGCCAGCGCCAGCGTCGCCGCCAGGGTCGCCGACACCGCCAGCACCAGGCCCGTCCCCAGGAACCGGCCGAGCCTGATCTCCGTACCGTGCCAGCGGCACCGCTCGAACCACAGCAGCGTGGCGAGCGACGCCCACGGGGTGACCACGGGGCCGACGTTGACGCCGACGAGCAGGCCGAGGAGCTGGTGGTGGTTGCCGCCAGGAATGGCCGCCTCGCCCGCCACGTACGCCGGAAGGTTGTTCAGTACGTTGGACACGCCCGCGCCGACGCCCGCCGCGCGCAGCATCCCGCCGAGGCCGTCGTCCGCGCCGAGCGCCGAAGTGAGCAGATGGTGCAGACCGTTGGAGTTGACGGTCTCCACCACCAGGAACATCCCGGGCACCAGGACCAGCAGCCGCCACGGCACCAGCGACCACTTCAGCTCGCCCCGGCGGCGCAGCGCGAACACCACCACCACGACCAGCGCCGCCGCCCCCGAGGCCGTCCACAGCGGTACGTCCGCGACCAGGATGGCCAGCAGGAACCCGCCGCAGGCCACCGCGCTCACCCGGAACAGCACCGGGTCGGCCGGCACCGGGGCGGTCGGCGGGGTGTACCGGTCGGCACCCCGCTTGCCGCGCCGCCAGTAGAAGCCCCACAGGCAGGCCATCGTCACGGCGATCGACGCCAGCTGGGCCGCCCACAGGGTCGCCGCCAGACCGGACGCGGAGAGCGCGATGCGGTCGGCGGCCAGCAGGTTGGTCAGGTTGGAGGCGGGGAGCAGGAGGCTGGCGGTGTTCGCGAGCCACACCGTGGTCATCGCCATCGGCAGCGCCGCGATCCCCACCCGCGCCGCCAGCGCCAGCATCACCGGGGTCAGCAGGACCGCCGTGGTGTCCAGGTTGAGGGCGATGGTGGTGACGGACGCGAAGGCCACGCACAGCAGGAACAGGGCAAGGTAATTCCCGCGCGCGGTGCGGGCCACCCAGGCGGCCACCACGTCGAACACCCCGGCCTTCCCGGTGAGCTCACCGAGCACGATCACCGAGCCGAGGAACGCCAGCAGCGGCACGATGCGCGCCATCACGTCCGAGGCGGGACCGGTCGGGAGCAGCCCCGTCGCCACGGCGAGCAGCCCGAGCGCGAGCAGCCCGACGGCCACCCAGTCCAGCGGATGAAGATGTCTGAGACGGCTGAGGAGGGGCACGGAGCAATGCTAGAGGCGCGTTGGCCAAAGCTGAACGGGACCATGCTCTTCAGGGGCCCTCCCCCCTACCATGAGGCACATGGCGACGAGCGGTGAACTCGGCAGCAGAACAGGCGAGTTGGACTTCTTCATCAGTTACTCCCCGGCCGACGAGAAATGGGCCGCCTGGATAGCGCGCACCCTGGAGGACGCCGGGTACAGCACCCTGGTGCAGGCCTGGGACTTCGTCGCCGGGACCAACTTCATCGACTTCATGGACCGCGGCGTCAGCCAGTCCGCGGCCGTCATCGCCATCCTCTCCCGGCACTACGCCCGCTCCACCTACGGCCGTATGGAGTGGCAGGCGGCGCTGCGGGCCTCGCCCGAGTCGCCGGAGCGCAAGCTGCTCACCGTACGGGTGGAGGACACCCCCATCGAGGGACTGCTCGCCACCCTCACGTACGTCGACCTCGTCGGGGTCACCGACCCCGAGACCGCGCGCGGCATGCTGATGACCCGCATCGGGCAGGCCCTCGAAGGCAACGCCAGGCCCGCCCGCCGCCCCGGCTTCCCCGGCAGCGGAGCCCCCCGCGACACCGCCCCCACGGACCTCCCCGACCTCCCGGGTCCCAGCAGACTCGGCGGCCCCGGCTGGGCCGGCCGCCGCCGCCCCGCCAAGGCGCCCGCCTACCCGCTCTCCGACGGCGGGCGCGGCGGCCAGGGCGAGGTGACCGTCCTGCACCTGGCGGGCCCCGACTTCGGGCGCGGCCGGGAACCGGAGACCCTCGCCCGCGAGGTGCGCGGCGACCTGATCGAGCTGCGCGACGCGGGCGCCCCCGACCCCGACCTCCTGGTCGTCACCGGCGACCTCACCGCGTCCGGCAGCCCCCGCGAGTGCGACCAGGCCCTCGGCTTCCTCACCGCACTGCGCTCGCACCTGGAACTGCCGCCGCAGCGCGTCGTGGTGGTGCCCGGCGCCCAGGACGTCAGCCAGGCCGCCTGCCTCGGCTACTTCCACACCTGCGAGGCCGACGAGGTGGCCCCGCTGCCCCCGTACTGGCCCAAGTGGCGGCACTACACCCGCCTCTTCCGCAGCCTCTACCAGGGCCTGGACACCGTCTTCGACAGCGACCAGCCCTGGACCCTGTTCCCGGTGCCCGAACTGAACACCGTCGTCGCCGGGTTCAACTCCTCGTTCGCCTACAGCCACCGCCCCGAGGAGCAGTACGGGCTGATCGGCCGCGACCAGGCCGCCTGGTTCGCCGAGGCGCTGCGCCGGTACGAGTCCGAGGGCTGGCTCCGCGTCGGCGCCCTGCGCCACCCGCTGACCGCCGCACCCCGGCCCGGCGACGCCCCCGGCGGTCCCGGCGCGCTGCGCGACGCGGACACCTTCGCCCGGCTCGCCGCCCCCCGCCTCAACCTGCTGCTGCACGGCCCGACCGGAGGTCCCCGTACCACCACCGGCAAACCCAGCAGGGCCGAGCTCGCCGCACCCGGCGACCGCAAGAGCGCCGTGCCGCTCCAGCTCTTCGGGGCCGCCGCACCCGCCCGCTTCCAGCTCCTGAAGGTCACCGCCGCCGGGGCCACCCGCTGGGCGGACCGGCCCGCCGGGGAGCCGGAGACGTTCGCCGCGAACTGGCGGCGGACCGCGCGGGTCTTTCCCGTACCCGATCTGCCGGACGTCGACTTCCCGCAGGCACCGGCCGGGCAGAACGCCGACCCCGAGGGCGCCGAGCACCCGGTGGACTCCCTGGCGGAGCGGGTCAAGGAGATCTGCCGGGTCCGCCGCGAAGGGGTCAGCCTGCGCGACGCGGCCCGCAGGTCGCCCGCCGACATGGCGCAGATCCTGGCGACCTGGCAGGAGGAGGGCGTCGTGCGCCAGCAGCGCATCGCCGTCCACCCCGGCACCCCCACCGAGGAGGAACTCGACCGGTTCACCGCCCAGGTGCACGCCACCGGCACCGACGCCGAAGCGGTCCTGGTGTACGCGGGAGCGGCCCCGCCGCCGAGCCTGCGCGAGCGGGCCGCCCGGCACGGCGTACGGGTACTGCTGCGCAGCTTCCTCCAGTTCCAGGGACTCCTTGACCTGCGCGGACACGTCGCCGCGCAGACCGCGGCCCTGCACGAGGGCGGCCAGTACGCCCCCGACCTCTACCTCCCGCAGCGCTACCGCGACACCTCCCGCCAGGACGCCCGGGCGGGCGAGGAACGCGAGGGGCTGCTCGACGCGATGATGGAGCTCCTGGACTCCGACCACGGCCGCTTCGTCCTGCTCCTCGGCGACTTCGGCCACGGCAAGACCTTCGCCCTGCGCGAGCTGGCCCGCCGGATCCCCGAGCAGCTCCCGCACCTGATCCCGCTGCTGATCCCGCTCAACACCCTCGACCGGGCACAGAGCCTGGAAGGTCTGGTCGCCGCCCACCTGGCGGGCCACCACGTCGACACCATCGACCTGCGCGCCCTGCGCTACATGCTCGCCCAGGGCCGCGTCGTGCTCCTCTTCGACGGCTTCGACGAACTGGTCAACCGGGTCAGCTACGACAGCGCCGCCGAACACCTCAAGGTCCTCATCGACGCCTGCGTGGGCAACACCAAGATCATCGTCAGCAGCCGCACCCAGCACTTCAAGAACCAGCAGCAGGTCCTGACCGCACTCGGCGAACAGGTCGGCCTCCTCCCGCAGCGCCGGGTGCTCACCGTCGCCGGATTCACCCCGCACCAGATCCACGCCTACCTCCGGAACACCTACGGCGACGAGCACATCGCCGAACAGCGCTTCCACCTCCTCCAGGGCATCCCCGACCTGCTCGCCCTCTGCCGCAACCCCCGGCTGCTCTCCTTCGTCGCCGACCTCTCCGCCGACCAGCTGCGCACCGTCGCGGGCGCGGGCCGCGCACTCAGCCCGGCGAAGCTGTACGAGGACGTCTTCACCTCCTGGCTGCGGTACGAGGAACAGCGCGGACAGGGCGGCCCGGGAGCCCCGCCCGGACTCGGCATCGACGCCCTCTGGAAGGCGGTCACCGCACTCGCCCTGCGGCTGTGGGAGTCCGGCCGCACCGCACTGCGCCTGGACGAGCTCACCGACGTCTCCGCCCACACCCTCACCGGGCTCACCGAGTCCCCGATGACCGTCGACGAATCCGCGCAGGCGGTCGGCGCGGGCACCCTGCTGGTGCGCAGCGACGACGGCGTGTTCCAGTTCATCCACGGCTCGGTCGTCGAATGGCTGGTCGCCAGGGAGGCCGCCGCCCAGCTCGGCCGGGGACAGCACGGGCTGCTCTCCACCGGACTGCTCAGCCAGCTCTCCGTGGAGTTCCTCTGCGACCTGGCCGACCACGAGAAGTGCGTCACCTGGGTCCGCAACGTCCTCGACTCACCGGGCCACGGCGTCAACGACGCCGCCCGCGCCAACGCCGTACGCGTCAGCAACCGCCTCAAGGTCCCCTCGCACGCCGATCTGCGCGGCGCCCGGCTCGCCGCCGAGGACCTCTCCTACCGCGACTTCTCCGGCGTCGACCTCACCGGCGCCGACCTGACGGACACCCGGCTGATCGGCGCCAACCTCACCCGCGCCAACCTCACCGACGCCGACCTCACCGGCGCCCGCCTGGACCGCGCGGACCTCACCGGTGCCAATCTCACCGGCGCCAACCTCAGCCGGGCCCGCCTCACCCGCGCCAATCTGCGCGGCGTCGAACTGTCCGGCAGCCGCTGGCCGCGCGCCGCCCTCATCGACGTCACCCTCGACGACGCCGGACGCGAGGCACCCGAGCTGACCCGGGCCTCACTGGCCCCGGGGATGCCGGTGGAGGCCGGGTTCAGGCCGTCGGCGGTGGGGGTCCCGTACGGCTTCGACATGCGCACCAGCCGGCTGCCCGAACCGATCGCCTACAGCCCCGACGGCGAACTCCTCGCGGTCGGCAGCGAGGACGGCGGCGTCCTGCTCTGCGGCACCGACAACGGGCTCGCCCTGCGCACCCTCCAGGGGCACATGGGCCGGGTGTACGCGGTGAAGTGCCGCCCCGACATCATCGCCACGGGCGGTTCCGACGGCACCGTACGCCTCTGGGACCCGGTCTCCGGGCAGTGCAGGCACCGGCTCGACATCCATCCCGACGGGGTGTGGCCGCTCTCCCTCGACACGGCGGGCGACCGGCTGGCCACCGGCGACCGGGAGGGCCTGGTGACGGTGTGGGACACCGCGTCGGGGCGCGCCCTGCACCGGCTGCCCGGCCACACCGCACCCGTCTACACCACCGTCTTCAGCCCCGACGGGCGCATCCTGGTCACCGGCGACGCCGCCGCCCGCGTCCGGGTCTGGGACCTGGCGACCGGCCGCTGCACGGGCGAGGCCGAAGGGCACCGGGGGGCGGTCTACCGGGCCAGGTTCAGCCCCGACGGCAGCAGCTACGCCACCGCCGACATGGGCGAGGACGAACACGGCACCGTCCGCGTCTGGCGCACCTTGGACAACCGCCTCCTGCACGAACTCACCGGCCACACCGGCCGCGTCTACACCCTCGACTTCCACCCCTCGGGCACCCTCCTGGCCAGCGGCGACACCGAGGGCCGGGTCCGCCTCTGGGACCCCGTGGTCGGCACCCCCGCAGGCACCCTGGAGACCTTCACCGGAGCCGTCTACCAGGTCCTGTTCGGCGACGAGGGAAGGCTCCTCGCCGCCTGCGACAGCGACGGCGCGGTCCGCGTGTGGAGCGTCGCCGAACGCCGCACCGGCGGCCACACCGTCACCCTGCGCCCCCGCCAGCCCTCCGAGCACCGGGGCTCCGCCTGGGCCTGCGCCTTCCGCCCCGGCGACAGCCAGCTGCTGACCGTCGGCAACGACGGCGGCGCCCGCATCTGGGACGCCGCCACCGGCCTCGGCAAGCGCATCCTGCGCGGCCACGGCCGCCGCATCGCGGGCGTCGTCTTCAACGCGGACGGCAGCCAGCTCGCCGCCGCGGGCAACGACGGCGTGGTCCGCCTCTGGGACACCCGCACCGGCCAGCGCACCCACGAACTCGTCGGCCGGGGGGACCGGCTGGTCTCCGCCGTCTTCAGCCCCGCCGAATCCGTCCTCGCCACCGCGAGCAACGACGGCGACATGTACCTGTGGAACCCCTCCGGCGGCGAGTACCTGCGCGAGTTCGACGCCGAGACCGAACACATCTGGGCGGCCGCCTTCAGCAGCGACGGCGTCCTGCTCGCCACCGCCAACGACGACGACTCGGTCCGCCTCTGGTACCGCTCCACCGGCGCCCACGTGTCCGAACTCCACGAACACCGGGGCCGGGTGCGCTCCATCGCCTTCCGCCCCGGCAGCGAGATCCTCGCCACCGGCTGCGACGACAGCCACGTACGGATCTGCGACGGCCGCACCGGCGAACTGCTGGCCGACCTGGCGGGCGAGGACGGTCACACCGACCGGGTGTACGGGGTCGCCTTCGGCTCCGGCGCCGAGGGGGAGTGGCTGGTCAGCGCGGGCTGGGACGGCACCGCGATCCTCTGGCGGGACGGCACCGCCGTCCGCCGGATGCGCGGGCTCGGCGGCCGGCTGTGGACGGTGGCCGCACACCCCACCCGCCCGCTCGCGGCCGCCGCCGGGGACGACCGCCGCATCCTCCTGTGGGACACCGACACCGGAACCCTGCTCGCCGACCTGGCCGGACACACCGGCCGGATCCTCTCGGTGGCGTTCTCCCCGGACGGCAGGACGCTGGCCAGTGGCGGCGAGGACGGCACGGTCCGGCTGTGGACCCTGTTCCCGGACGGGCCGCCGGTGCTGCGGGCCACGCTGATCGGCGTACCGGACGGGTGGGCGGCGCTGACACCCGGCGGCGGGTACAAGAGCGACGGCGACGTGGACGGCGAGTTCTGGCACGTCGTCGGGATGTCGCGGTTCACGCCCGGGGAGCTGGACGAGTTCCTGCCAGGGGTGCACCGGCTGCCGCTGGGCGAGGAGTTGTAGCGGTCGGCGCCTCGGGTACGGGAGTGGGCTCTGTTACGGAGGTGGCGTTGGCTGCGGGAGTGGGCTTGGTTGCGGGGGTGGCGTCGGCCGCGGGAGCCCGGTCTGCCGCAGCCGCCGGGGCGTCCGCCGTCGGGCGCAGCATCCGGTGGACCAGCAGCGTGGCCCCGACCATGACGACCGCCACCACTCCCACCGCGATCCGCCAGACGTCCGTGAACTCACCGGCCAGTACGTCGTGCCGGGGTCCCGCCAGCTTCCCGGCCGCGACGTTCTCCGCCAGCGCGGGGTCGCCCAGCCGTGCCTGGAGCAGGCCGATCAGCGCGGCCCCGAAGACCGCCAGCATCAGGGAGTTGGAGCCCGCCCGGACGGTGTTCAGCAGCCCCGATGCCATGCCCACCCGGGACGGATCGACCATGGCCATCGCCTGTCCGTCGACGAGCCCCATGACGAGCCCGTTGGCAGTGCCGATCAGGGCGAGCGGGGCCACCAGATGGGCAGCGCCGATGCCCGGGTGGAGGAGGAGCACCAGCAGGGCGTTGCCGGCGGCGGAGAGGGCCAGGGCGGTGACGACCAGATCGCGCGGGCGGACGCCCCGGTTGATCAGCCGGGCGGTCACCTGCGGGACCACGAGGACGGGCCCGGTCATCAGCAGCATGACGAGCCCCGCACCGCTCGCGGAGAGGCCGCCCGCGCCCTGGAGGTAGGTGGGGAAGAAGATCATGACGCCGGACGAGCCGATCGCCACCGCCGTACCGCCGACGATCCACCCCATGAAGCCCCGGTTGCCGATGAGCCCGAGGTCCAGCATCGGATGGCTGCTGCGCCGCTCCACCCGTACGAACAGCACGAGGAACACCGCCCCGGCCGCGAGCCCCGCCCAGCGCATCGCCCCGCCCTGCGTGATCGAGAACATCACGAGCCCGAGCCCCGCGATGAAGGTGACGGCCCCCGGCACGTCCACCTTCGGTCGCCGGGCCGCACGAGAGTCCTGCATCAGGAACGTCGTGGACACGATCAGCACCCCGGCGACCCCGAACGCCAGGAACGTCGTACGCCACCCGAAGGCACCGACCAGCAGCCCGGCCAGCGAGGGCCCGACCGCGATGCCGATGCCCGCGACCGTACCGACGGCCGCGAACACCCGTGTCCTGGCGGCCCCTTCGAAGGTGGAGGCCAGGATCGCGCCACCGCTCGCCATCACGCCTGCCGCCCCGATGCCCGCCAGGGTGCGGGCCACGTCCAGGAGCAGGATGTCCTGCGAGGAGGCCGCGACGAAGGTCCCCGCCGTGTAGAGGGCGGCCCCCGCCGCGAACACCTTCCGCCGCCCGAAGAGGTCACCGAGCGACCCCGCGACCAGCATCACGGCGGACGCGGTCAGGAAGTAACCGGTGACCACCCACTGGAGGGCGGGGCCCGAGGTGTCGAGATCGCGCCCGATCTCGGGGAGGGCGATGGTGGTGCCGGACATGCTCATGGGGAGGGTGAGGTATCCGAGCAGGACGACCAGCAAGGTGATCGCGGGGCGGGAGACGCGTATCGGCTTCATGGCCACGATCCTCGGACCTGAAGCGGACTTGAGGTCAAGGGGTGTTGGCGGCCCGGTGCCGCCGGTGCGCAGACCTCGGCAGGATCATCGAGCTGACGGACGAAGGGGCCGGGAAACGGCTCTTCGCGCTCACCGCCTTCAACTTCAAGGCGCCGTCGACCGGCTGAGCCACCGGGCGGCGGCCTCCACCGCCGCTGTCGCCTCCGGGAGATGACCGATGCCGCCCAGGAAGCCGTGGAACATCCCGGGGGAGAGGTGGACCTCCGCCTGCGTGCCCGCGCGGGCAAGACCGCGCGCGTACGCCAGCCCTTCGTCCCGCAGCGGATCGCAGTCCGCCAGGACGAGCAGGGCAGGGGGCAGCCCCGAGAGGTCGGGGGCGAGCCCCGGCGACGCGTACGGCACACAAGGGTCACCGGCCGGGCCCAGGTACTGCTCCCAGTACCAGCGCATGTGCGCGGTGGTGTGGAAGAAGCCCTCCGCGAAGTCCTTCGCCGAGGCGCCTTCCAGCCGGTGGTCCAGTCCGGGGTAGAACAGCAACTGGGCGGATATCAGGGGGAGTTGCTCGTCGCGGGCCCGCAGTGCGGCCGACGCGGCCAGGTTGCCGCCGCTGGAGTCGCCCGCCACCACGACCGGCCGGCCCCACTTCTCGTACGCCCATGCCAAGGCCGCCCAGAAGTCGTCGGCCGCAGCCGGGAAGCGGTGCTCGGGGGCCCGGCGGTAGTCCACCGAGACCACCGTCGCACCGGATCGCGCCGCCAGCTCCCGGCAGAGCCCGTCGTGGGTGTCCAGGTCACACATCACCCAGCCCCCACCGTGCGCGAACACGACGACAGCGGGGGGCGTCTCCTGGCCGGGGTCGGGCGAGTACACCCGGACCGGTGTAGTTCCCACCAAGTCATCTTCTACGTATGCGAGTTCGCGCGTCGGTGCGTTCCCGCCCGCCTTCGACGCCGCCCGCAGCGCCGCCGCGTCCCCGGGGCCCGGGAACGCCGCCGACATCGCATCGCACAGCTTCCGCGCCCGCCCCGTCAGCGGATCCGTCAGCGGATCCGGCGCGCCGTCCCTCGTCAAGCCGTCGACCCCCCGTCGACCGTGAACTCCGTACCCGTGACGTACGACGACGCGTCCGAGACCAGGAAGCGGACCAGTTCGCCGACCTCCTGGGGGCGGCCCATCCGGCCCAGCGGCAGGTGCGACCAGTCGCGGCCCGCCGTGCTCGCGATCATCGGGGTGTCGATCGCCCCGGGGTGCACGGAGTTGACCCGGATCCCGTACTTGGCGAGGTCCAGCGCCGACGACCTGGTCAGACCGCGCAGCCCGAACTTCGTCGAGCCGTACGCCGCATGGCCGGGGATGCCCTTCAGTCCGGCCGTCGAGGAGATGTTGACGACCGACCCGCCGCCCGCCTCCTTGAGGGCGGGCACCACGGCCTGGATGCCGAGGAAGGGGCCCAGGAGGTTGACCCGGAAGAGGGCCTCGAAGTTCTCCCGGGTCTCCTTCTCCACGGAGGCGGTGCGCCACAGTGCCGCGTTGTTGACCAGGGCGTCGATGCGGCCGAACGCGGACAGCGCCGCCTTCGTCACCTCCGCCCAGCTCGCCGCGTCGCTCACGTCATGACGTACGAACAGCCCTTGCTCGACAAGTGACTTGGCGATCTCGTGGCCCGCGTCCTGCGCGATGTCCGTCACCACCACCCGGGCGCCGGCCTCGGCGAAGAGCGCCGCCTCCGCCGCGCCCTGGCCACGGGCCGCACCCGTGACGACGACGACCTTGCCGTCCAGCGACATGCCGCTCACTTGCCCTCCAGAGCCCTGAAGTGGGGAATGACCGTCTCGCCCCACTGGCGGATGGTCTCCATGCACGCCTCCTGCGGCACCGTGCCCATCTGGATCAGGCACATCACCTCGTCGACGCCGATCTCGCGCAGCTGCTCCACGTACGAGATCGCGGTCTGCGCGTCGCCGTACGCGTGCTCGGCGTTGTACGTGCCGGTGTCGACCGGGCGGGCCGGGATGTTGGCGTCGTGCAGCTTGGCGACCAGCTGGTCGCGGTCCTTGGCCAGGGCGGCGACGTGGTCCTCGGCCGAGTCCGCGTCGTCGTAACCGGTGGGCGCGGGAGCGTTGCCGTACCAGTGGGCGATCGACTCGGCGAAGAAGCGCTGGCCGCGCGTGCCGATGCGCAGCGCCTGCTCGGCGTCGTCGAGGACGATCGTCGGGCAGAGCGCGGAGAGGTGGTTGTTGACCTCGGTGGAGACGAAGCGGTCCCCGCTGCGGGTGGCGATGGCCTCGTCGTACACCTTGCGCATCTCGCGCACGTCGTCGGCGCCCGCGAAGCCCATCACCAGTGCCCCGATGCCGAGTTCGGCCGCCAGCTTGAGGGTGTCGTGCTTCGAGCAGGCCATGAAGAGCGGCGGGTGCGGGTCCTGGACGGGGCGGGGGAGGATCGCGCCAGGCCCGATGTCGATCGAGCCGTGCCACTCGAACTGCTCCTCGCGCCAGGCGCCCGAGAAGATCCGCAGCGCTTCCTCCATCTGCGGGTAGGTGTCCTCGGGCTTCACCCCGTACATGGACATCTCCTGGCGTGTGGCGCCCCGGCCCGAGCCGATGTCGACCCGGCCGCCGGACAGGACGTCGAGCATCGCCGCGCGCTCGGCCACCCGCACCGGGTGCTGGTAGCCGAAGGGCATGGTGACGACGCCGTGGCCGATCCGGATCTTCTTCGTACGGGCCGCGACCCAGGTCAGGAAGATCTCCGAGGCGCTCATGTGCGCGTACTGGGTGAGCGAGTGGTGTTCGACCGCCCAGATCCGGTCGAACCCCATCTCCTCGGCGAACACGGCCTGGTCGACGCAGTCGTTGATGACCTGCCGCTCGCGTTCCGGGGTCGGGTCGGCGAGCTGGGCCTCGAAGATCATCGAGAACTTCATGGGGCGGTCCTCCCGGGATTGTCCCTTGAGTTATTCCTAATAGGAATACTTCTAGCAGGCATACGTGGGTGGGGGAAGGGGGTGAGGGCGGTTCGCCCTTAGACTTCGCGGCGTGGCGAAGAAGGAAGCAGCGAAGGAAGCAGCGGGCGACGGGGTGCGCGGCGGCGGTACGGGGGAGGCCGGCGAGGCGCTCCCGGGGCTTCCGGCGACGAGCTGGGCGGTGCTGGGACTGCTCTCCTTCGGGGAGGAGCTGTCCGGGTACGACCTGAAGAAGTGGTCCGACTGGTCGCTGCGCTTCTTCTACTGGAGCCCGTCGTTCAGCCAGATCTACAGCGAGCTGAAGCGGCTGGAGAAGGCCGGTTTCGCCACCTCGCGCCTGGTCGCACAGGAAACCGGAACGCGTGACAAGCGGGTCTACCGGATCACCGAGCCGGGCATGACCGCCGTACGCCGATGGGCCCGCGAGGCACCCGTCGACCCGCCGGTGCTGAAGCACGGGCCGATGCTGCGGCTGTGGCTCGGGCATCTCCTGGAGCCCGAGCAGATGCGCGAAGTCCTCGTGCAGCACCGGGAGTTCGCGGAGAAGATGCGGCGGCGCGCGGTCGCCGACGTGGAAGGCGCCAAGGACGAGGCCGCCTGGGCCTATCCGACCCTGACGCTCAAGTGGGCCGAGCGCTACTACGCCTCGGAGCGCGATCTGGCGGACGGCATGCTCGCCGACATCGAGGAAGTGGAGCGCGACTCCCGCTCGTAACGGGGTGCGGGTCGCGGGTCGCGGGTCGCGGTCTCGGGGTGTGCGGCGAGTGGCGCGGGGCGTGCGGGGCGTGCGGGGTGCCGCTCAGGCGGCCACCCGGCCGTAGCTCCGCCGGAAGTACACCAGCGGTTCGCCCTCGCGGTGGACCGCCAGGTTGGTGACCCGGCCCAGTGCGATGGCGTGGTCCCCGCCGTCGAGCACGTCCTGAAGGTCGCACTCGATCGTGGCCAGGACCCCGTCGATCAGCGGCGCCCCGTACGTCCCCGGCGTCCAGTCCACCCCGGCGAACTTGTCTGCCCCCGTGACCGCGAACCGGCGGCAGAGGTCCTGCTGGTCGGCGCCCAGGATGTTCACCGCGAAGCGTCCCGCCTCCCGGATCCGGGGCCAGGTCGACGAGGTGTGCGCCGGGCAGAAGCAGACCAGCGGCGGGTCCAGCGACACCGACGAGAACGACTGCACCGCCATGCCCGTCGGCCGGCCGTCCGGGCCCAGGGTGGTGATCAGCGCGACCCCCGTGCAGAAGGAACTCATCGCGGTCCGCATGTCGATCCCCTCGACCTCGCCGTGCGGGTCGGCGAGGCTGGGTGCGGCGGTGGTGGTCATGGCCTGGTCCTCTCGGAGTCTGTCCGGCGTCCGTTCCGTTCCGGCCCAGTTTATTTCTACTAGGTATATGCCTAACCGAAACACCTGTGATTGGATACCGGCCACGCCCGCACGTCAAGTAGGCATGTAGGAGGGTTCCTTGAGCAGCTCCCCGCACCAGCCACCCCCGCCCCCCGCGACCCTCGCCGCACTCCCGCAGTACGCGGCCGACGCGTACGGGACGCGCGAGGCGCTCGCGGACGGCGAGGTCCGGCGTACCTTCGCCCGGCTGAACGAGGACATCGCCGCCGCCACCAGGGCCGCCCTCGCACACGGCGTCCGGCGCGGCGACCGGATCGCGATCTGGGCCCCGAACAGCCGCCGGTGGATCACCGCCGCACTCGGCGCGGTCTGCGCGGGCGGCGTCCTGGTGCCCGTCAACACCCGCTACAAGGCGGCCGAAGCTGCCGACATCGTCCGCCGCAGCGGCGCCACTGTCCTGCTCACCGAACGCGGCTTCCTCGGCACCGACTACGTGGCCGCCCTGCACGACTCCGGCGAGGGCCTGGGCGCCCTGCGCTCCACCGTCGTCCTGCGCGGCGAGCCGGGCACGCACCCGGGCGTCACCGGCTGGGACGCCTACCTCGCGGCGGGGACGCGGATCGACGACGCCGAGCGGCTCGCCCGTATCGCCGAGGTACGCCCCGACGACCTCTCCGACATCCTCTACACCTCGGGAACCACCGGCCGCCCCAAGGGAGTCACCACCACCCACGCCCAGACGGTCCGGCTGTACGGCGACTGGTCCCGGCTGGTCACCCTCCGCGAGGGCGACCGCTATCTGCTGGTCAACCCGTTCTTCCACACCTTCGGCTACAAGGCGGGCGTCCTTGCCTGTCTGCTGCGCGGCGCCACGATGCTCCCCGAGACCGTGTACGACGCCGACCGCATCCTGCACCGGATGGCCGCCGAACAGGTCACCTGTCTGATGGGCCCGCCGACCGTCTTCCACGGACTGCTCCACCACCCCGAGCGCGCCGCCCACGACCTCTCCGCGCTCCGGCTCGCCGGGACCGGAGCCGCGTCCGTGCCCACCGAACTCGTCGAGCAGATCAGGAACTCGCTCGGCGCACCGGACGTTTTCACTGCGTACGGACTCACGGAGTCGGGCGGCGTCGTCTCGGTCTGCCCCACGGACGCCGACGCCTGGACCGTGGCCCACACCGTCGGGCTCCCGCTGCCCGGCACGGAGGTGCGCATCGCCGACCCCCTGGGCGATGCGCTGCCCCCGGGCGAGCCCGGCGAGGTGCAGGTCCGCGGCTACCACGTCATGCACGGCTATCTGGACGACCCGGCGGCCACGGCGGAAGCGGTGCTGCCCGACGGCTGGCTGCGTACGGGCGACATCGGGGTCCTCGACGCGCGCGGATTCCTCACCCTCACCGACCGGTTGAAGGACATGTACGTCGTGGGCGGCTTCAACGCCTACCCGGCGGAGGTGGAGAACGTCCTCCTCGGCCACGAGGCGATCGCCGACGTCGCGGTGGTCGGCGCACCGGACGACCGCCTGGGCGAGGTCGGCGTCGCCTTCTACGTCCCCGACGGCAAGGACGGCCCCAACAGCCCCGGCGGCCCCGGCCGGCCGTCCCCCGAAGAACTCACCGCCTGGACGCGCGAGCGCCTCGCCAACTTCAAGGTTCCGCGCCGCTTCGTCCCCGTCGAGTCCCTGCCGCGCAACGCCGGCGGCAAGCTCCTCAAGGGCGAACTCCGGCGCGCGGCAAGAGGAGAGGAAGCACAGGGAGCATGAACCCCACCGAGGAGCAGGAAGAACTGAGAGTGGCCGTACGGTCGGTGCTCTCCCGGCACGAGGGCGCGGCCGCCTGGCGCCCCCTCGCCCGGGACATCGGCATCGCCGCCCTCACCGTCCCCGAGGAGTACGGCGGCGAGGGCTGCCGGGGCCGGGGCGAAGTGCACGTCGTCATGGAGGAGCTGGGCCGCGCACTGAGCCCCGTCCCCTACCTGGGCTCGGCAGTCCTCGCCACCGAGGCGCTCATCGCCGCCGCCAACGAGGAGGTCTGCGCCCGGCTGCTGCCGCCCCTCGCCGAGGGCAGCTCACTCGCCGCCCTCGGCTGGGCGGAGGCGGGTGCTCCGGCGGGCGGGGGCTCCGGCGGGCGCGGCACCTGGGAGGCCGCCGAACTCACCGCGCGGGCCGAGGAGTCACCGACCAGCGGCGACTGGCTGCTGACCGGGACCAAGGAGTACGTACCTGGCGATGGCGGCAGCAGCGCGCCCGACGTCCTGCTCGCCCTCGCCCGTACGCCCGCCGGGCTCGCCCTCTTCGAAGTGACGCCCGGCTCCTGGGAGTTCGAGGGGCTGCCCGCCATGGACCGCACCCGGCCGCTGGGCCGCGTGACCCTGGACCGTACCCCCGCCAGGCTGATCACCACCGAGGGGGCGCGGGTGCTCGCCCGGGTCCGGGACCTGGCCCTCACCGCGATCGCCGCCGAGCAGGTGGGGGCCGCCGCACGGGCGCTGGAGATCACCGTCCAGTACGCCAAGGACCGCGTCCAGTTCGGCCGCCCCATCGGCTCCTTCCAGGCGGTCAAGCACCGGCTCGCCGATCTGCACGTCCTCGTCGAGGGCGCCCGCTCGCTCGCCCTCGCCGCCGCGGGCTCGGACGCCGCCCCCGCGGCGGCAGCCGCAGCCAAGGCCGCCTGCTCGGAGGCGTACGAGAAGACCGCGGGCGAGATGATCCAACTGCACGGCGGCATCGGCATCACCTGGGAGCACCCCGCCCACGACTTCTTCAAGCGCGCCCACGGCACCGCCCACTTCCTCGGCTCACCTGGCTCGCACCGCGCCCGGCTGGCCAGGCTGCTGGGGTACGAGGACCGGGACCGGTCGGCGGCGATCGCGTAACCTCGGCACCCCGGCGGCCGGGGAAACGGCACAGGAACACTCGACGGAAGCGGGACCGCGCATGCCCATCGACCTCCGCAAGGTGGAGGAGAGCGCCCCCGCTCTCGTCAGCCTGTACAAGAGCGCGGGCGTCTCGCTCACCAAGCACGGACTGCACGGGCAGCGCGCGGCCGTCTACCTCGTCGTCGACTACTCGGGCTCGATGAAGCCGTACTACAAGGACGGCAGCGTGCAGGCCCTGGCCGACCGGGTCCTCGGCCTGTCCGCCCACCTCGACGACGACGGCACCGTCCCCGTCGTCTTCTTCTCCACGGACGTCGACGCGGTCACCGACATCCGCCTCGCCGACCACCAGGGCCGCATCGAGAAGATCGCCGCGTCGCTCGGCCACATGGGAAAGACCAGCTACCACCTGGCCATGGACGCGGTCATCGACCACTACCTGGACAGCGGCTCGACCGCCCCCGCCCTGGTGGTCTTCCAGACCGACGGCGGCCCGATCAACAAACTCGCCGCGGAACGGTACGTCTGCAAGGCGGCCCGGCTGCCCCTCTTCTGGCAGTTCGTCGGCTTCGGCAACACCCGCAGCACCCAGTTCGACTTCCTGCGCAAGCTGGACGAACTCGCCGTACCGGCAAAGCGGTTGGTCGACAACGCGGGCTACTTCCACGCCGGTGAGGACCCGCGCAAGGTGCCCGACGCGGAGCTCTACGACCACCTGGTCGGCGAGTTCCCGGCATGGCTGGCGGCGGCCAGGGCGAAGGGGATCGTGCGATGAGGATCCTGCGCGCCGACGGGCGTACGGCGGTGCCGTGGAAGAACGGCGGCGGCCTCACCCGCGAGATCACCGGCGGCCCCGAGGGCGCGGGGACGGGCGACTTCGAGTGGCGGATCAGCCTGGCGGACGTGGCGGCGAGCGGCCCGTTCTCGGCGTTCCCCGGCGTCGACCGGGTACTGACGATGGTCGAGGGGTCGGGGATGGCACTCGACCTGGCGGGGATCGGACCCCGGCTGGTCGACACCCGCCACGTCCCCCAGCACTTCCCCGGCGACGTCCCGACCGACTGCCGGCTGCTGTCGGGCCCGGTGGTCAACCTCAACGTCATGTACCGCAGGGGCGGGGGTACGACCGCGGAGGTCGTGGTCATGGACGGCGATGTGACGCTCGACCCCGTCGCGCACGGCACACGGATCGCGGTGGTGCTGGACGAGGAAGCCTCAGGACTCGACCGGTACGACGCGGTGGTGTGCGGCGGGGAAGGCGGAGTGGTGCGTTCGGCGGGGCGGACCGCGCTGATCACCGTACGGGGACGGCACGGCGGTGCCCCGCACCCCGGTTGAGGGGGCGGGGCACCTGAGGCACTTCTCCGGCTGCTACTTCCCGGCGTCGGCGGCCGGTGCGGCCAGCGAGCCCGGAGCGGACTGCGCGGCCTGGGCGGCGCCCTCCGTGACGGTCTGTGTGGCGGTGCCGGTCACCTCGTCGAGGAGCTCGCCCGAGACGGGCAGCGAACCGAGCTGGTCGGTCGGTTCGGCGGCGTGAGCACCGGGGGCGGGGGTGACGAGGGCGGCGAGGAATCCGGCGGCGAGGGAGGCTGCGGCGGCCATGCTTCGTTTCTTCATGCCCTGCCCAACGCGCCCACCGCCCTCAGGTCACGCCTCATCCCCCGCCCACTTGGGCGGCGTACCCCCGCCGAGCCCCCTTGGGCGGCGAAGCCGCCCCTGCCCCCACCCCCGAGCCCCCTTGGGCGGCGGGGCCGCCCCCCGGGGGGCGGAACGGGCGGGCAAGGGGGCGGCCCCCGGCGGAGCCGGACCCCCCGCCCCCGCCCCACCTCCGCCATGGCCCCCACCCCCACCGCCGCCCCCACTACCCCGCCACCACCCCCGCCCTGCACTCCGCCGGCGCCCCCCACGCATCCCGCAGCGGCCTCGCCTTACGCAGCCAAAGGGACAGGTCCAGCTCCTGCGTGTAGCCAACCGCCCCGTGCAACTGGAGCGCGGCGCGCGCCGCCGCATACGCCGCCTCGCCCGCCGCCACCTTCGCCGCCGCGATCCGCGCCGGAGCCATGCCCAGCGCCGCCCCGTACAGCAGCGGGCGGGCGAACTCCAGGCCGACCAGAGTGTCCGCCAGGCGGTGCTTGACCGCCTGGAAGGAGCCGATCGGGGTGCCGAACTGGGTGCGCTGCTTGGTGTACTCGACCGTCTGCGCGAGCAGCGCGTCCCCGACGCCCAGCGACTGCGCGGCCGTCAGAAAACGGGCCAACTCCCTAGCCCGTGCGACCGATTCGGCGGTGACAGAGGAAAGCGGCTCACCCGGCAACGGCCGGTACAGCCGGCGTGCCGTGTCCACCGACACGTACGGCTCGCCGCCCGGCGGCGCCACCGCCACCTCCGGCGCCAGTACGAAAGTGGCCTCAGCGGCGTCCGCGTCCAGCGCGTAACCCCCGTCCGACAGCGTCACCATCGCCTCGCCCGCCGCGATCCTCGGCAGCCACTCCTTAGCCGCCGGACCGCCCGCGAGCAGCACCGCCACCGCCGCCGTCTCCACGTACGGACCAGGAACGGCATACCGCCCCAACTCACCAAAGGCGACGGCCAGTTCGACCGGCAGGAGCCCCATCCCCTCGTGCTCCTCCGGGACCGCAAGTGCGAAGACGCCCGCCTCCGCGAGGCGTGCCCACAGTGCCCGCCCGGGGGCGTGGTCGCCGGACTCCCAGGCCCGTACCACCGAAGGTGTGTCGGCGGCGGCGAGCATCGCGCGCAGCGAGCGGGCGAAGTCCTGCTGTTCACGGGTGAGCAGGAAGCGCATCAGCGGCGGCCCTTCGGGAGGCCGAGCAGCCGCTCGGCGATGATGTCGCGCTGGATCTCGTTGGTACCGGCGTAGAGGGGCCCGGCGAGCGAGAAGACGTACCCCTCCGCCCACTCACCCTCCGCCAACTCCCCGTCCGCGCGCAGGAGTTCCAGAGCCGTCTCGTGCAGGGCGATGTCGTACTCGGACCAGAAGACCTTGTTGAGGCTGGACTCGGCGCCGATGGTCTCCCCGGCGGCGAAGCGCGAGGCGTTCGCCCAGGTGAAGAGCTGGTACGCGCGTGCGCCGATCAGCGCGTCCGCGACCCGGTCCCGGATCGCGGTGTCGGCCGGGTCGCCGTGCGCACGCCAGTCGGCGGCCAGCCGGTCGGCGGCGGCCAGGAAGCGGCCGGGGGAGCGGAGCATCAGCCCGCGCTCGTTGCCGGTGGTGGACATCGCGATCCGCCAGCCCTGGCCCACCTCGCCGATCACGTCCGCGTCCGGCACGAAGACCTCGTCGAGGAAGAGTTCCGCGAAGGCGGGCTTCCCGTCGAGGCGGCCGATCGGGCGGACCGTGACGCCGGGGGCGCGGAGGTCGAACATCAGGTACGTCAGTCCCCGGTGCGGCCGGTCCGCGTCCGGGTCGGTGCGGAAGATGCCGAAGGCGCGATCGGCGAAAGCCGCCCGCGAGGACCAGGTCTTCTGCCCGGAGAGCAGCCAACCGCCCTCCGTCCGTACGGCGGTCGAGCGCAGCGAAGCCAGATCGGAACCGCTCTCCGGCTCGGACCAGGCCTGCGCCCAGACGACCTCGCCGGTCGCCATCGACGGCAGCACCCGGGCCCGCTGCTCGGGCGTCCCGTGGTCGAAGAGGGTGGGGGCGAGGAGGTTGATGCCGTTCTGCGAGACCCGTCCTGGCGCGCCCGCCGCGAAGTACTCCTCCTCGAAGATCAGCCACCGGAAGATGTCCGCGCCCCGGCCGCCGTACTCCTCGGGCCAGGAGACCACCGACCAGCGGTCGGCCGCGAGCCGCGCCTCCCACTCGCGGTGGGCGGCGAAACCCTCCTCGGTCTCCAGGGAGGGCAGTGGGGACGCCGGCACGTGGGCGGCGAGCCAGGCGCGGGCCTCGGCCCGGAAGGCGTCCTGCTCGGCGCTGAAGTCGAGGTCCATGGGGCTCAGTTCTCCGCCTTCTTCTTCATGGCCGCCACGTCCATGCCGCCCAGCGAGTCCTTCGCGGTCTCCGCGTTGTGCGCGTGCGCCAGGTGGTGCAGGCCGAAGACGGAGTCCATGCCGGTGTGCAGGCCCTGGAGGTCCTCCGCCTGATTGACCGCACGCTTGGTGAGGGCCAGCCCCAGGCGCGGCATCTCGGCGATGCGCTCCGCCAACTCCTGCGTGCGGTCGGGCAGTTCGGAGCGCTCCACGACCCGGTTGACCATCCCGACCTCGTACGCCCGGCGGGCGGTCATCCGGTCGCCGGTGAACAGGAACTCCTTGGCGATCCGGGGCGGCATGACCCACGGGTGCGCGAAGTACTCCACCCCCGGTATCCCCATCCGCACCACCGGGTCCGCGAAGAACGCGTCCTCGGAGGCCACGATCAGGTCGCAGATCCACGCGAGCATCAGCCCGCCCGCCACACACGCCCCCTGCACCGACGCCACCACCGGCTTCGGCAGCTCGCGCCAGCGCCGGCACATCCCCAGGTACACCTCGGACTCCCGGGCGAACCGGCTCTCCGCGCCCGCCTTGTCCGAGTGGTCCCACCACAGCCCCGCCTTCCGCTCGAAGGGGAGGTGGGCGTCGCGCTCGGGGGTGCCGATGTCGTGCCCGGCGGAGAAGTGCTCGCCCGCACCGGACAGGACGACGACCTTGACCTCGTTGTCCTCCGACGCCCGGTAGAAGGCGGCGTCCAGGGCGTACGTCATCGCGGAGTTCTGGGCGTTGCGGTAGCGCGGGCGGTTGAGGGTGATGTGGGCGACCGGACCCCGGCGTTCGTACAGAACGGGCTCGGCGGCGGCAGCGGTCTCGGGCGTCTGGGCTGTGTCGGCCGTCATGGCGGAACCATCCTTCCCTAACAAGTGTTTGGTAGGTTAACGTACGGCCATGAGCAGCGTCGAGGAGTTCCGCACCGAGGTCCGGACCTGGTTGCAGGCCAACCTCCGTGGTGGGTTCGCGGACCTGGTGGGCCGGGGCGGACCGGGCAGAGAGCACGAGGCGTTCGCCGAACGCCTCGCCTGGGAACGGCACATGGCCGCCCACGGCTGGACCTGCGTCGGCTGGCCGAAGGAGTACGGCGGCCGGGGCGCGAGCATCGAGGAGCAGCTCGCCTTCCACGAGGAGTACGCCCTCGCCGACGCCCCCGCCCGGGTCAACCACATCGGCGAGCAGCTGCTCGGCCCGACCCTCATCGCGTACGGGACCCAGGAGCAGAAGGCCCGCTTCCTGCCCCCGATCGTCGCGGTCGAAGAACTGTGGTGCCAGGGCTACAGCGAGCCCGACGCGGGCTCTGACCTGGCCAACGTCCGTACGAAAGCAGTGATCGACGGCGACGCCTGGGTGGTGAACGGCCAGAAGATCTGGACCTCGCTCGCCCACGAGTCCCAGTGGTGCTTCGTCGTCGCCCGCACCGAACCCGGCAGCAGCCGCCACGCCGGACTCTCCTGCCTCCTGGTCCCCATGGACCAGCCGGGCGTCGAGGTCCGGCCGATCGTCCAGCTGACCGGGACGGCCGAGTTCAACGAGGTCTTCTTCGACGACGCCCGCACCGACGCCGCCCATGTGGTGGGTGACCCCGGTGACGGCTGGCGCATCGCGATGGCCACCCTCGGCTTCGAGCGCGGCGTCTCCACCCTCGGTCAGCAGGTCGGATTCACCAGGGAGCTGGAGTCACTGGTCGAGGCCGCCCGGCGCAACGGCGCCCTCGCCGACCCGCTGGTCCGGGACCGTCTGGTCCGCGCCTGGAGCGGTCTTGAGGCCATGCGCGCCCACTTCCGGCGCGGCGACGTCGAACCCTCGGTCGCCAAGATCTACTGGGCGACCTGGCACCGCGACCTCGGCGAGCTCGCCATGGAGGTGCGCGGCGCCGCCGCCCTGCTCGCCGAAGCGCCACCGTACGAACTCGACGACTGGCAACGGCTGTTCCTCTTCTCCCGCGCCGACACCATCTACGCCGGCTCCGACGAGATCCAGCGCAACATCATCGCCGAGCGCGTGCTCGGCCTGCCCAGGGAACCGAAGACCGGAGAAGTGGAAAGAGGTCGGGTGTGAGCACGTCATCACCTCAGTACGTGGCGGGGCACGGCCTGCTGGCCGGGCGCACCGCCGTCATCACCGCGGCGGCCGGAGCGGGCATCGGCGGAGCCACCGCCCGCCGCTTCCTGGAGGAGGGCGCGCGCATCGTCATCAGCGACGCGCACGCCCGCCGCCTCAAGGAGTCCGAGGCCGCACTCGCCGAGGAGTTCGGGGCGGACCGCGTCGTCTCGCTGCCCTGCGACGTCACCGAGGAGAGCCAGGTCCAGGCGCTCTTCGCGCTCGCCGAAGAGACCCACGGCGGCCTGGACGTCGTCGTCAACAACGCCGGACTCGGCGGCACCGCCGACCTCGTCGACATGACCGACGAACAGTGGACGAAGGTCCTCGACGTCACCCTGAACGGCACCTTCCGCTGCACCCGCGCCGCCCTGCGCTCGATGAAGGCGGCAGGCCGCGGCCAGGGCGTCATCGTCAACAACTCCTCCGTCATCGGCTGGCGCGCCCAGGCCGGGCAGGCCCACTACGCCGCCGCCAAGGCCGGTGTCATGGCGCTCACCCGGTGCGCCGCCGTTGAGGCCGCCGAGTTCGGCGTACGTGTCAACGCCGTCGCCCCCAGCCTCGCCATGCACCCGCACCTGGTGAAGGTCACCACGCCCGAACTGCTCGCGGAGCTCACTGAGAAGGAAGCCTTCGGCCGGTACGCCGAGCCGTGGGAGATCGCCAACGTCATCGTCTTCCTGGCCAGCGGGTACTCGTCCTACATGACCGGGGAGACGGTCTCGGTCAGCAGCCGGCATGCGTGAGCCCTCGACCACAATGAGCGGGTGCCTACCAAGAAGAAGCCCCAGGTGACCGCCTCACCCCAGCGACGTCGCGAACTCCTCGACACCGCGGCCGAGGTGTTCGCCGCCCAGGGCTACAACGCCACCACCGTCCGCAAGATCGCCGACGCGGCCGGCATGCTCGCCGGCAGCCTCTACTACCACTTCGATTCCAAGGAATCGATGCTCGACGAGATCCTCTCCACCTTCCTGACCGAACTCTGGGAGGGGTACGACGCCGTGCTCGCCTCCTCGCTCGGACCCAGGGAGACCATCGAGGCCCTCGTCACCGAGTCCTTCCGGGAGATCGACCGGCACCGCGCCGCCGTCGCCATCTACCAGAAGGAGTCCCGCCACCTGTCCGCGCAGCCCCGCTTCCACTACCTCGCCGACTCGCAGACCAAGTTCGAGAAGGCCTGGCTGGGAACGCTGGAGCGCGGAGTCGCCGACGGGGTCTTCCGGGACGACCTCGACATCCGCCTGACCTACCGCTTCGTGCGCGACACCGTGTGGGTCGCGGCGTCCTGGTACCGGCCCGGCGGGCAGCACAGCCCGGAAGAGATCGCCCGTCAGTACCTGTCGATGGTGCTGGACGGCATCGCCGTACGCACCGAGTAATCGCTGTCATCACCCATGCACACGAGGAGCCCGTCATGGCCGAGGCCTACATAGTCGAAGCGGTACGCACCCCGGTCGGGCGGCGGAAGGGCGGGCTCGCGCACGTCCACCCCGCCGACCTCGGCGCCCACGTCCTGAAGGCGCTCGTCGAGCGCTCCGGCGTCGACCCGTCCGCCGTCGAGGACGTCGTCTTCGGCTGCCTGGACACGGTCGGGCCGCAGGCCGGCGACATCGCCCGTACGTCCTGGCTGGCGGCCGGGCTCCCCGAGGAGGTGCCCGGCGTGACCATCGACCGCCAGTGCGGCTCCTCCCAGCAGGCCGTCCACTTCGCCGCCCAGGGCGTCCTGTCCGGCACCCAGGACCTGGTCGTCGCGGGCGGCACCCAGAACATGACGCAGATCCCCATCGCCTTCGCCTCCCGCCAGGCCGCCGAACCGCTGGGCCTTGACCAGGGCCCGTACGCCGGTTCCCAGGGCTGGCGGGCCCGCTACGGCGACGCCCCCGTCAACCAGTTCCACGGCGCCCAGCTCATCGCCGAGAAGTGGGGCATCTCGCGGCTCGACATGGAGGAGTACGCCCTCCGCTCGCACCGGCGCGCCCTGCACGCCATCGACGAGGGCCGCTTCGCCCGCGAGACGGTGGCCTACGGGGACGTCACCGTCGACGAGGGGCCGCGCCGCGACACCACCCTGGAGAAGATGGCGGGCCTGAAGCCGGTGATGGAGGGCGGCACCATCACGGCCGCCTGCTCCTCCCAGGTCTCGGACGGCGCGGCGGCGATGCTCATCGCCTCCGAGCGGGCGGTACGGGAACACGGGCTGACCCCACGCGCCCGCATCCACCACCTCTCGGTACGCGGCGAGGACCCCATCCGCATGCTGTCCGCGCCGATCCCGGCCACCGCGTACGCCCTGAAGAAGACCGGCATGTCCATCCACGACATCGACCTGGTCGAGATCAACGAGGCGTTCGCCCCGGTCGCCCTGGCCTGGCTGAAGGAAACCGGCGCCGACCCCGCCCGGGTCAACGTCAACGGCGGCGCCATCGCGCTCGGCCACCCGCTGGGCGCCACCGGCGTCAAGCTGATGACGACGCTCCTGCACGAACTGGAGCGCACGGGCGGCCGCTACGGCCTCCAGACCATGTGCGAGGGCGGCGGCCAGGCCAACGTCACCATCATCGAGCGCCTGTGAGGCACGCGGCGGCCGACGGCCCGGGTGCCACATGAGGTGGTCTGTTTCACCGCGCGCCTCCCGCGAGGCCGTGCTACGGTAGCCGTGTTGCAGTTTTGGTACCCATGAACTTTATGTGCGCCTGACGAGAACGCTTCGACAGGTGCACATTTGTTTTTTCCGGTCATTGCCGGTTCCCGGCTCTCCGGATGGGGTCATTGCGGCGACGAGGAATTCGTAAAGTGCGGATTTCCGGCTCTGCCCCTGTTTTAGGAGATAAAAATGGCTACTGGCACCGTGAAGTGGTTCAACTCGGAAAAGGGCTTCGGCTTCATTGAGCAGGACGGCGGCGGCGCCGACGTCTTCGCCCACTACTCCAACATCGCCACCTCGGGCTTCCGTGAGCTCCAGGAAGGCCAGAAGGTTTCCTTCGACGTCACGCAGGGCCAGAAGGGCCCGCAGGCGGAGAACATCGTCCCGGCCTAATCGCCCGGACGCGAACCTCCTAGCCGGGGCCCGCACCGTGAAGGTGCGGGCCCCGGCTTGTTGTTGTGTTCGCAAAGCTGTGCCGGGGCCGCAATAGCCCCTCCCTTTAGGAAGAAGGCAATTACTGCATGACCCGTTTCGAACGATCCTCCACCGAGCGCACCGGCCGTCCGGCGCGCAACCGACCGTCGAGTGCCGCCCCGTCCAGGGGCCGCGGCAAGGCTTCGACGAAGAATTCCGGCAAGGGCCCCGCCCGCCGGTCCACGCCGCCCCAGGGTGAATTCGCACTGCCGGAGACCATCACCCCCGCGCTGCCGTCGGTCGAGGCTTTCGAAGCGCTGGACATGCCCGCCGCCCTCCTGAAGACGCTCGCCGCGCAGGGGGTGACGGAGCCGTTCCCGATCCAGGGGGCGACCCTCCCGAACTCGCTCGCCGGCCGGGACATCCTGGGCCGCGGACGTACGGGCTCCGGCAAGACGCTGGCCTTCGGCCTGGCGCTGCTCGCCCGTACCGCGGGCCGCCGCTCCGAGCCGCACGCGCCGCTCGCGCTGGTCCTCGTACCGACGCGTGAACTCGCGCAGCAGGTCACCGACGCGCTGACGCCGTACGCCACTGCCGTCAACCTGCGGCTGACCACGGTCGTCGGCGGCATGTCGATCACCAAGCAGTCCAACGCGCTGCGCCGCGGCGCCGAGGTGCTCGTCGCCACGCCGGGCCGGCTGAAGGACCTCATCGAGCGGGGCGACGCCCGGCTCGACCAGGTCGCCATCACCGTCCTCGACGAGGCCGACCAGATGGCCGACATGGGCTTCATGCCGCAGGTCGTCGGGCTGCTCAAGCAGGTCGAGCCGGGCGGCCAGCGGATGCTGTTCTCGGCGACGCTGGACAAGAACATCGACAAGCTCGTGAAGATGTTCCTGACCGACCCCGTCGTGCACTCGGTGGACCCGTCCGCCGGTGCCGTCACGACGATGGAGCACCACGTGCTCTACGTCATGGACGAGACCGACAAGAAGGCCGTCGCCGCGCGCATCGCCGCCCGCGAGGGCCGCGTGATCATGTTCGTGGACACCAAGCGCGCGGCCGACCGCTTCGCCAAGCGGCTGCTGGCCGCCGGGGTGTACGCGGCGGCGCTGCACGGCGGGCGTTCCCAGCCGCAGCGCAACCGCACCCTTGAGCAGTTCAAGACCGGCCAGGTCACCGCACTGGTGGCGACCAACGTGGCGGCCCGTGGCATCCACGTCGACGACCTCGACCTGGTCGTCAACGTGGACCCGCCGACCGACCACAAGGACTACCTGCACCGGGGCGGCCGTACCGCGCGCGCCGGTGAGTCCGGCAGCGTCGTCACGCTCGTGCTCCCCGAGGAGAAGCGCGAGATGACCCGGCTGATGAGCGATGCCGGCATCCAGCCGCGCACCGCCCGGGTGAAGTCGACGGACGAGGAGCTGGCGACCATCACCGGCGCCCGCGAGCCGTCCGGTGTGGCCGTCGTCGTCGAGGTGCCGCAGCCCGTGCAGCAGCAGCCCGCGAAGCGCCGTCCGTCGAGCGGCAGCCGTGGCGGTTCCTCCGCCGACGGCCGCAGCCGGACGCGCGGCCGTCGTGGCGGCAGCGGCGGCGGGGCTCCCTCGGCCGCTGGTTCCGGTACGGGTACGGGCGGGCGTCCTTCGCGTCCCGCGCGTGCCGGTGGCGGCGCCGGGACCGGTGGCGGGCAGGGTCAGTCGCGTGGTGGCGGGCAGTCCCGTGCCGGTGGCGGGCAGTCCCGTGCCGGTGGCGGCGGCCAGTCCCGTGCGGGGCAGGGGCAGTCGCAGCGGCGCCAGGGCGGTGGCCAGGGAGGCCGCCGTACGGCTGCCTGAGCGGTGAACGACGGATAGCCGACGAGCAGCGGCCGGGCCCGAGGAGATCGGGTCCGGCCGCTGTTCGCTGTTCCGGTGGGGCTCAGCCGACCAGGCGCTCCTGGAGCTTGGCCAGGGTGCGGTGGTCCAGGCCCAGGCCCTTGGTCAGATAGCCGTACAGGCTGCCGTAGCGGGCCTCGGCCTCCTTGAGGGCGGAGTCCAGGTAGGAGTCGCGGACCTCCTGGAGAGGGATCAGCAGATCCGGGTTCTGCATCATGCCGGACTGCTTGAGGCCCTCGCGGACCTTGGCGTCGTACGCCGCGCGGAACGTGTTCGACGCGAGGTAGTCGCCCCTGGCGGTCTTCTCCGGAACGCCGAGCGTGCGCAGCAGCACGTAACTCGTCCAGCCCGTACGGTCCTTGCCCGAGGTGCAGTGGAAGAGCAGCGGGCTGCGGGACGAGCTGTCGGCCAGGTCGCGGAGGGTGGCGGCGAACTGGGCGGTGTTCCCCGGGTCCGTGATCATCGTGCGGTACACCTGCTGCATCAGGGCCGCGCCCTTGCCGTTGCCGAGCGCCGCCTCCTGCTTCACCGGGTCCTTGGTGGCGATGGCCGCCATCATCTGCCCGTACAGGCCACTGTCGTTGACCGGGCGTGCCGTGGCCGTCAGCCCGGCCGGGAGGCGGTCCTGGCCGTCGTACTGGATCTCCAGCGGGACCCGGTAGTCGATCACCTTGCCGAGCCGCAGCCCGGCCAGGGTGCTCACATCGGCGTCCGTGAGCTTGCCGAGGGCGTCCGCGCGGTAGGCGACGCCGTAGCGGACGGTGTCACCGCCGTAGGTGCGGTAGCCGCCCAGGTCACGGATGTTGGTGGCGCCCTGGACGACTATCTGCCGCACCTGGTTCTTCTGGTGCTGGTGGGGCTTGTGGTGCTGGCTGTACGAGGTGGAGCCTTGTGCGGCGGGCGCGGCCACGGCCGCGGCGGGCAGGGCGCCGAGGGCCAGTGCGGACACGACCGCCCCCGCGGCCAGCCGGACTCGGTGACTGCTCATGGTCAACTCCTGAGGAAGGAAAGGGGTCCCAGCCAAGAGGGCCCCGGGAAACGGCACTCAACCTGCGGTCGACAGGCCGGTGTGGAGCGTCTGCAGTTCCTTCAGTGCCACGTCCGCCTCGGACATGACACGTGCTACCAGTTCGGCGCAGCTGGGAAGGTCCTCGATCACCCCTGCCACCTGCCCCGACGCCATCACTCCAAGATCCGTGCGGCCGTCGACCATGGAGGCCTTCAGCAGCATCGGGGTGTTGGCGGCCAGCAGGACCTGACTCCAGGTCAGGTCCTTGCCGTGCTTCATGGCGAGGCCGTCGCGGATCATCCGTGACCAGGACAGCCCAGAGATCTTCCTGAACCCGGCCGCGCGCACGACCGCCTGCGCCAGCGCCCTCGTACGGCCGGCCCGCTCAAGGGAGGCGACGAGTTCCGAGCGCAGCATCCGGTGCGGCAGCCCGTCGACGGCGGTGGTGACGGTGATGTCCTTGACCGTCGCCGCCACGTACTTCGCCTTCACCGCGTCCGGCACCGTCGAGTCGGAGGTGAGCAGGAAGCGGGTGCCCATGGCGACACCGGCGGCCCCGTACGCCAGGGCGGCGATCAGCCCGCGCCCGTCGTGGAAGCCGCCCGCCGCGACGACGGGGATGTCCACGGCGTCCACCACCTGCGGCAGCAGCACGGTGGTCGCCACGTCCCCGGTGTGCCCGCCGCCCTCACCGCCCTGCACGATCACCGCGTCCGCACCCCAGGCCGCCACCTTCTCGGCGTGCCGCCGCGCCCCGATGGACGGGACCACGACCACGCCCGCGTCCTTGAGCTCGGCGATCAGCTCGCGGGAAGGGGCCAGCGCGAACGACGCCACCTTCACGCCCTCGTCGATGATGATCCGAACCCGCTCGCGGGCGTCCCCGGCGTCCGCACGCAGATTGACCCCGAAGGGCTCGCCGGTACGGGACTTCACCTCGCGCACCGCGTGCCGCAGCTGCTCGACGGTCATCGTCGCGGAGGCGAGGATGCCCAGCGCGCCCGCCTCGGCGGTGGCGGACACCAGCCGGGGCCCGGCCACCCAGCCCATCCCGGTCTGGACGATCGGGTGGCGGACACCCACGAGCCGGGTGAGGGCGGTCTCCATCCGGGGCACCTGCCCGGCGGGCTCCGTCACGGCTTCACCTCGCGGTCGCGGGTGTTCTTCGGGTCGATGACCTCACGGATCAGCCGCAGTTCCTCGGCGGTGGGCTCGCGGGTGTACGGGACGTCGTCGGCGATCTCCAGCGCGAAGCCGGTCGCCCCGCGGACTTCGTCGACGGTGACGCCCGGGTGCAGGGAGGCGAGGCGCATCGAGTGGCCGGGGGTCTCGAAGTCGAAGACCCCGAGGTTGCTGACCACGCGGGGCAGCCGGTGGTAGCGGGTGGCGGCGGGACCCGCCGCGGCGGCGCTGTCGTACCCGACGCCGCAGATCAGGTCGACCTTGTCGACGAAGACCCGGGCGGAGTGCTTGGGGACCCAGTAACTGGTCGGGTTGTTGAGGGAGTTGACCGGTGCGCCGCGCACGCCCAGGAGCTGGCGGGCGGGCTGCTGCCAGTCGCCGATGCAGGAGATGTTCTGGTTGCCGTACCGGTCGATCTGGCTGGCGCCCATCATCACGTGCCGCTTGCCGCCGGTGACCATGGTGAGGTGCCGGCGGTAGGGGAGCCAGCCCTCGGGGGTGCCGTCGAGGCCGACGATCATCGCCTCGCCGTCGGTGAGGAGCAGGTCGGGGGCGAAGGTGCGCTTGGCGAGGCGGGCGCCGATGCCGGGGATCAGGCCCATCGGGCTGGCCAGTACCTCGCCGTTGTCGCGCCAGGCCTCGGCGCAGGCGATGACGCAGTACTCGGCGCGGGAGACGTCGGTCGGGGTTTGCGTACTCACTTCTGCTCCTCGTGCCAGGTCTTCACCGCGGTCTGGTACGCCGACTCGTCCTCGCCGGAGAGGAAGCGGGCGGCGAACTCGGGCCAGGGGGTGGTCGCGTACAGCTTCTGGAACGGTTCGTCGCGGCCGTAGTCGGGGGCGCAGGTGGTGAAGTGGGCCCCGTTCGGCGTCTCGACGACCCCGGTCACGGAGGTCCGCTTGAGGAGGAGGGACTGCGGGGCGGCCTCCTTCGTCAGGTCCGCCGTGTCGACGATCCGCTCGCAGGAGACGTAGGCGTCGTCGGCGGCCTCGCAGAAGAGGTCGTCGAAGTAGGGGTCGGGGCCCAGGTACTGGCCGTTGCCGAGGCGGTCGGCGCGGTTCATGTGGACCAGGGCGGCGTCCAGCCGCAGGGCGGGCATCGCGACGAAGGTCTCGCCGTCCTCGTACGGCGAAGTGACCGTACGCAGCTCGGGGTTGACCCGCATGACGTCGGAGCCGATGCCGGCCCGCACCGGCAGGAACGGCAGCCGGTTCGCGGCGGCGTGCAGGCCCCACATGAACATCGCCTCGTCGACCTCCGTCAGTTCGAGGGCGCCGTTCTGGCGGGCGGTGCGGAAGTGCGGCTCCAGGGCGATCGAGTCGAGCGTGACGAACGCCGTGACCAGCTTGCGGAGCTTCCCGGCGGCGGCGAGGAGGCCGACGTCGGGGCCGCCGTACGAGACGACGGTGAGGTCGGTGAGGTCGCTGCGCAGGATCGCGCGCACCAGGGCCATCGGTTTGCGGCGCGACCCCCAGCCGCCGATGCCGATCGTCATGCCGCTGCGGAGGCGGGAGACGACCTCGTCGGGGGTCATCGTCTTGTCGGTCACTGCGGGGACTCCTTGCTGTCCTTGCCGAAGGTGTCGCGGACCCGGTCGGCGGTGCCGTTGAGGTTGGCCTCGAAGGTGAAGCCCTGCTCGAAGCGGTAGCTGCGGCGTACGTCCACGGGGTCGATGCCGTTGATGGCGGCCTTCGCGAGGCGGATGAGATAGCCGTCCTTGAGGGCGATCTCCCGGGCCAACTCAAGGGCGGTGTCGTGGAGTTGATCGCGCGGTACGACCCTCCACACCGACCCGTGGTGGTGCAGCTCCTGCGCGGTGGCGGTGCGCGAGGTGTAGTACAGGGCGCGCATCAGGTGCTGCGGGACGAGGCGCGAAAGGTGGGTGGCGGCGCCCAGGGCACCCCGGTCCAGCTCGGGCAGGCCGAAGGTGGCGTCGTCGGAGGCGACGATGGCGTCCGCGTTGCCGACCAGGCCGATGCCGCCGCCCAGGCAGAACCCGGCGACCGCCGCGATCACCGGCACCTCGCACTCGTACACGGCGGCGAAGGCCTCCGCGCAGCCGCTGTTTGCCCCGATCAGGGCCTGGTGGCCGCCACCGGAGTCGGTCTCGCGCTGCATCTCCTTGATGTCGACGCCCGCGTTGAAGCCCCGGGAGCCGGGCGGTGTGGTGAGGACGACGCAGCGTACGTCGGGGTCGCGTCCCGCGGCGCGGACCGCGTCGGCCAGGTCGTACCAGCCCTGGACGGGCAGTGCGTTGACCGGCGGGAAGTCGACGGTGACGACGGCGATGCCCCAGTGGGAATCAGAGGGGTCGAGGGCTGAGGTGGAGACACCCATCAGCGGATCAGCTACCTTTCCACCAAACATTTGTTAGGTGCGTGTTGTGTCAGGAAGGTAGCAGCGAATGGAACTCGACGGGAGGGTTGCCGTCGTCACAGGTGGCACCCGGGGGGTCGGCGCGGGTATCGCGCGGGCGTTTCTGTCGGCGGGGGCGGAGGTCGTGGTGTGCGCGCGGCGCCCACCGGAGGAGCCGGTCGAAGCGGCGGGCCGCAAGGCCGAGTTCCGGCCCGTCGACCTGCGCGCGGCGGATGCGGTCGAGGCGCTCCTCGCGGGCGTGGTGGAGTCGTACGGACGCCTGGACGTCCTGGTCAACAACGCCGGAGGCACTCCGTACCGGCTCCTGGAGGAGGGCGGTCCCGACCGCCACGCGCGCGTGGTCGAACTGAACCTCGTCGCGCCGATGAACGCCTCACTGGCCGCGTATCCGCACCTGAAGCAGGCGCGCGGGTCGATCGTGATGATCGGCAGCGTGAGCGGTACGCGCCCCTCGCCGGGGACGGCCGCGTACGGGGCGGCGAAGGCGGGACTGGAGAACCTGACGCGGTCGATGGCGGTGGAGTGGGCGCCCGAGGTGAGGGTCAACACGTTGATCCTCGGGATGGTGCGGACCGAGCTGTCGCATCTGCACTACGGCGACGAGGACGGCATCGCGGCGGTCGCCCGGACCATTCCGGCGGGCCGGCTGGCCGAACCCTCCGACATCGGTGACGCGGCGGTCTTCCTGGCCTCGCCGAAGGCGGCGTACGTCAACGGGGCGTCGCTGCTCGTGCACGGGGGCGGCGAACGCCCCGCCTTTCTGGACGCCGCAACGGTGAACAAATCCGAGGAGAGCTGACATGGGTATCGCTGAGGGACGTGTGGTGGTCGTGACCGGTGCGGGACGGGGGCTGGGCCGTGCGCACGCGCTCGCCTTCGCCGCCGAGGGTGCCAAGGTCGTCGTCAACGACCTGGGGGTGGGCGCGGACGGGGCGGGGGCCTCGCGGAGCCCCGCCGACGAGGTCGTCGCGGAGATCCGCGCGGGAGGCGGGGAAGCGGTCGCACACGGCGGCGACATCGCCACTTCGGAGGGTGCGGCCTCGCTGATCGCCACCGCCGTGGAGACCTTCGGCGGGATCGACACCCTGGTCAACAACGCGGGATTCCTGCGCGACCGGATGCTGGTGAACCTGGACGAGGACGACTGGGACGCGGTCATGCGCGTCCACCTCAAGGGCCACTTCCTCCCCCTGAAGCACGCCGCACAGTGGTGGCGGGCGGAGGCGAAGGCCGGGCGGCAGCGGGCGGCCCGGGTCGTCAACACCAGTTCCGGAGCAGGTCTGTTGGGCAGTGTCGGGCAGGGGAACTACTCCGCCGCCAAGGCCGGGATCGTCGGTCTGACACTGGTGGCCTCCGCCGAGATGGGCCGGTACGGAGTCCAGGTGAACGCGCTCGCGCCGGCGGCGCGCACCCGTATGACGGAGGAGACGTTCGCGGAGACGATGGCGGTGCCGGGGGAGGGGCGGTGGGACGCGATGGCCCCGGAGAACGTCTCGCCCCTCGTGGTGTGGCTGGGGTCGGACGCATCGGAGGGGGTCTCGGGCCGGGTCTTCGAGGCCGAGGCGGGCCGGATCACCGTGATGGAGGGCTGGCGCCCGGGCCCGACGGCGGACAAGGGCGCACGGTGGACTCCGGCGGAGGCGGGGGAGACGGCGTCGAAGCTGCTCGCCGAGGCGGAACGGCCGCAGCCGGTGTACGGGGCGCGGTAGAGCCTCTCGGGACGACGGCGACGGAGCACGCCGAGCCGTGCACGCCGAGCCGTCGGCGGGCGGCGGTCCCGTCCCGCAGTAGTGGCCGCGATTCAGGCGGCCACTACTGCGCGAGCCCCCGCTTGAGCCGCTGCACCACGTTCAGGAACAGGTGGAGGTTGGTGATGTCGTACGTGTTCGCCGCGTCGCCGACCGAGCGGTTCCGCGCGTTGTGGAGATGCAGCCTGGCCTCGTCCGTCTCGTAGTTGGCGATCTCCGTCCACGCGGCTGTGCGCTTCTTGCCCGTCACGCCGTGCCGGTCCACCGTGTACGCCCCGAACCGCACGCTCTCGCCGCGTTCGATCCGCGCCAGGACGGACGGAAGCTGCGTCTTCGTGATGCCGTCCTGGATGTAGTTGCCCCAGTCTCCCGGGTAGAGGAACGGGGGCCCGTTCACCACCTCGGTGATGCCGTGCATCCGCTTGTCGCCCCCGTGGAAGGTGCGGCCGCCGGGACCTATGCTGACCCCCACGCCCGCCGGGTCTATCAGGGTGTAACTGGAGTCCGTCAGGCCGCCGTTGAGCGTACGGCGGTACACCAGGACACGGGTGTCCGCCCAGTTGCGCGTCAGCTCGGAGCCGGCCCGGGTGTCGGTGATGACGACCCCGCCCGCGTAGAGGTAGAGGCGGCAGTCCTTCCACTTCCGGTACCTCAGTCCCCCGTACGGGACGAACGTCCAGCCCGCCCACTGGCCCAGGCCCTCCTGTGCGGCGAGGGCGGCGGCCGAAGCGGTCGGCGGTTCGGTGAGATCGGGCTGCTGTGCCATGCGGTCGGTTCCCCCTGGGGTGGTGGAGGTCCCGGTGCACCTCCCACTCATGTACACGGAAAGGTAATTCAGCGGCCGTGCGCGGGGCGTCGATTCGGCGAAGGTCCCGCGGCGGGGAGGCGGCCGGGGCTTTCCCGGTCAGTGGGAACTGGCCCTCCCGGGCGGTCGCCGGTTGCCCTTAGCCTCGCCGGAACGCACCGCCCCACCGCCCTGGAGGACCGCCCCCATGCTCGACGACCGCCGGAGGCTGGAGGCCGCGGAGCTGCTGCGCTCCGCCGAGTACGGGCGGCAGCCCGTGTCGCCGCTGAGCGAGACGTTTCCCGGTATCGACGCCGAGGACGCGTACGAGATCCAGCTCCTCAACATCGCCCACCGCACCGCCGCCGGTGCCGTCGTCACCGGGCACAAGGTCGGGCTCTCCTCGCTCGTCATGCAGCGCATGATGGGAGTCGACGAGCCCGACTACGGGCACCTGCTCGACGACATGGCGCTGCCCGCCGACCGTCCCGTGTCCGCAGCGAAGTACTGCGCGCCCCGCGTCGAGGTCGAGATCGGGTTCGTGCTCGGCGACGACCTGCCGGGGGAGGGGTGCACGGTCGCCGACGTGCTGGCCGCCACCGAACTCGTCGTACCCGCACTGGAGTTGATCGACAGCCGGGTACGGGACTGGCGGATCGGCATCGCCGACACCATCGCCGACAACGCCTCCTCCGCCGGATATGTGACGGGGGAAGGGCGCGACCCCAAGGACCTCGACCTGCGCGCCGTCGAGGCCCGGTTGTCCAGTGGCGGCGCACTGCTCGCCGAGGGGCGGGGGGACGCCGTTCTCGGCGACCCCGCCGAGGCCGTCGCCTGGCTCGCGCGGACCGTCGCACGTTTCGGGGTGCCCCTGAAGAAGGGGCACCTGGTGCTGCCCGGATCCTGCACCCGGGCCATCGACGTGGCCGCCGGGCACACGTACACCGCCGACTTCGCCGGGCTCGGCTCCGTCTCTCTCTCCTTCTGCTGAGGTACCCATGACTGTCACGAAGGCGACCGCCGCCATCGTCGGCTCCGGCAACATCGGAACCGACCTCCTCCACAAGCTCCAGCGCTCCGCCCACATCGAGCCGCGCTGGATGATCGGTGTCGACCCGGCCAGCGAAGGCCTCGCCAGGGCACGGAAGCTGGGCGTCGAGGCCAGCCACGAGGGGGTGGACTGGCTGCTCGGGCTCCGCGAGAAGCCGGACATCGTCTTCGAGGCGACCTCCGCCCAGGTCCACCGGGCCAACGCCCCGCGCTACCGGGAACTGGGCATCAAGGCCGTCGACCTCACACCGGCGGCTGTCGGGCCCGCCGTCGTGCCGCCCGCCAACCTCACCGCCCATCTCGACCAGGACAACGTCAACATGATCACCTGCGGTGGCCAGGCGACGATCCCGATGGTGTACGCCGTCTCCCGGGTCGTGCCCGTGCCGTACGCGGAGATCGTGGCGTCCGTCGCGTCGGTGTCCGCGGGGCCGGGCACCCGCGCCAACATCGACGAGTTCACCCGGACCACCTCGCGGGGCATCGAGGAGATCGGCGGAGCCGGGCGCGGCAAGGCGATCATCATCCTCAACCCGGCCGAGCCTCCGGTCATCATGCGCGACACCGTGTTCTGCGCGATCCCCGAGGACGCCGACCGGGAGGCGGTCATCGCCTCCGTCAAGCAGGTGGCCCAGGACGTCGCGACGTACGTCCCCGGCTACCGGCTGCGCACGGAACCGCAGTTCGACGAACCGTCCGCGATGAACGGGGGGATGGCCCGGGTGGCGATCTTCCTGGAGGTGGAGGGCGCGGGCGACTTCCTGCCGCCGTACGCCGGAAACCTCGACATCATGACCGCCGCCGCCACCAAGGTCGGCGAGGAGTTCGCGAAGGGAATGCGCGCATGAGCACGACGTACTCCGGGACGCTCGACATCCGCGTCACCGACTCCTCGCTGCGCGACGGCTCGCACGCCAAGCGCCACCAGTTCACCGGTGAGGACGTACGGAACATCGTCGGCGCGCTGGACGGCGCCGGGGTGCCCGTCATCGAGGTCACCCACGGCGACGGGCTCGGCGGGTCCTCGTTCAACTACGGGTTCTCCAGGACCCCCGAGCAGGAGCTCATCAAGATCGCCGTCGACACCGCGCGGCAGGCGAGGATCGCCTTCCTGATGCTGCCGGGGCTCGGCGTCAAGGACGACATCCGGGCCGCCCACGGCAACGGCGCCGACATCTGCCGCATCGCCACCCACTGCACCGAGGCCGACATCTCCGTCCAGCACTTCGGGCTGGCACGGGAGAGGGGCCTGGAGACCGTGGGCTTCCTGATGATGGCCCACTCGACGAGCCCCGAGAATCTGGCCGAGCAGGCCCGGATCATGGCCGATGCGGGCTGCCAGTGCGTGTACGTCGTCGACTCGGCGGGCGCCATGGTCATGGACGACGTGACCGACCGGGTGGCCGCACTGGTCGCCGAGCTCGGGGCGGACGCCCAGGTCGGGTTCCACGGCCACGAGAACCTCGGGCTAGGCGTGGGCAATTCGGTCGCCGCCGTGTGCGCCGGGGCCCTCCAGATCGACGGGTCCACGCGGCGGCTCGGCGCCGGCGCGGGGAACACCCCCGTCGAGGCGTTCGCCGCCGTCTGCCAGAAGATGGGCATCCGTACCGGCATCGACGTACTGAAGATCATCGACGCGGCCGAGGACGTGCTGCGGCCCGTCATGGACGACGAGTGCCTGCTCGACCGGATGAGCCTGCTGATGGGCCACGCCGGGGTCTACTCCAGCTTCCTCAAGCACGCCTACCGGCAGGCCGGGCGCTACGGCGTCTCCGGCGCCGAGATCCTGCTGCGCGCGGGGGAGCGGCGACTCGTCGGCGGCCAGGAGGACCAACTGATCGACATCGCGGTGGAGCTTGCCGCAGAATCCGACCCGACGCGTCCCCGCACGCGCGCCAAGTAGCAACAGGGGGAAGAATCATGTCTGTTCAGCAGGTGGACGAGGACGTCCGCGTCATCCGGGCCGCCGCACCGCCCACCCGGTTCGCCCGGGGCTGGCACTGCCTCGGACTCGCCGAGAGCTTCAAGGACGGCAAGCCGCACGAGATCCAGGCCTTCGGCACCAAACTGGTCGTCTTCCAGGGCGAGGACGACCAGCAGCTCCACGTGCTCAACGCCTACTGCCCGCACATGGGCGGCAACCTGGCCCACGGCACCGTCAAGGGCGACGCCGTCGCCTGCCCCTTCCACGACTGGCGCTGGGCCGGCGACGGCAAGTGCGCGGGCATCCCGTACGCCCGCCGCGTCCCCCCGCGCGCCAAGACCCGCGCCTGGACCACCCTGGAGCGCAACAAGCAGCTCTACGTCTGGAACGACCCGGAGGGCAACAGGCCGCCCGCCGACGTCACCATCCCCGAGATCGAGGGCGTCCACGGCCCCGAAGCGGGCGAGTGGAGCGACTGGTCCTGGAACTTCCTGCGCGTCGACAACTCCAACTGCCGCGAGATCGTGGACAACGTCGTCGACATGGCGCACTTCTACTACGTGCACTACGCGTTCCCCGAGTACTTCAAGAACGTCTTCGACGGGCACGTGGCCACCCAGTACATGGAGTCCTCGCCGCGCCCCGACATCGACCTGGGCACCCTGTCGGCCTCCGGCGGACTGCGCTCAGACGCCTCGTACTACGGCCCCTCGTACATGATCGACAAGCTGTGGGCGGACGTCGGCGGCGGGCTCGAAATGGAGTCCGTCCTGATCAACTGCCACTACCCGATCGACGAGAACAGCTTCATGCTGATGTACGGGGCGATCGTCAGGAAGCTTCCCGGCATGACCGACGAGCAGGCGGCCCAGGCCGCGCAGGCGACCTCCGAGGGGCTCGCCGTCGGCTTCGAGCAGGACGTCGAGATCTGGAAGAACAAGACCCGGATCGACAACCCGCTGCTGACCGAGGAGGACGGCCCGGTCTACCAACTGCGGCGCTGGTACGAGCAGTTCTACGTCGACATCGCCGACGTCAAGGACGAGATGGTGCGGCGCTTCGAGTTCGAGATCGACACCACCCGGGCGAACGAGGCCTGGCGGGCCGAGGCTGAGGCGAACATCGCCGCCCGCCGGTCCGGTTCGTGATGCGGGCCGTCGAGTGCCGGGCCTGCGGCAACCAGGTCCTGTGCGAGAAGTTCAGCCCCGCCCACACCCAGATCCAGTGGACCGGCGAGGCCGCCGACGTGTGCCCCCGGATCGGCGAGAAGGTCGCGGCCGGGGAGCTCAGCGCCCGGGTGCGGTCCTGCGCCGAACTGCGGGCCAGCATCGACGCGGCGGTCGCGGACGGGCTCCTTGAGGTGGGTTCCGGGGCGGGTGGCCCGTGAGTGCGTCCGTGAAGGTGCGGGTCGCCGAGGTCGTACGGGAGACGGACGACGCCGTCTCACTGGTGCTCGACGCCGAACTCCCTTACAAGCCAGGGCAGTTCCTCACCCTGCGCATACCCGGCGGGGCTGCCCGGTGCTACTCCCTCGCCAGCTCCCCGCACACCGGGGAGCCCATGAAGATCACCGTCAAGAGGGTGGCCGGCGGACGCGGCTCCGGCTGGGTCTGCGACGAGGTGGCGGCCGGTGACGAACTGGAGGTGCTCGTCCCGGCCGGTACCTTCACCCCGCGCGACCTGGACCGCGACGTGGTCCTGGTGGCAGGCGGCAGCGGCATCACCCCGGTGCTGTCGATCCTCAAGTCGGTGCTCGCGGCCGGGCAGGGACGGGTCGTGCTGCTCTACGCCAACCGCGAGCAGAGCGCGGTCATCTTCCGCGACGAACTGTGGGGGCTGGCCGAGGCCCACCCCGGCCGGCTCGCCGTCGTGCACTGGCTGGAGTCCCTCCAGGGGCTGCCCACCGCGCGGATGCTCGGCGCGGCACTCGCCCCGTACGCGGGCCGGGACGCCTATCTGTGCGGGCCGAAACCGCTGATGGACTCGGCGGAAGAGGCCCTGCGGGCGGCCGGGGCGCGGACGGTCACCCGCGAGAAGTACTTCTCGCTCGCCGACGACGTCTTCGACCGCGCACCGGCGGCCACCGCCCCGGCCCCGGGCGCCGGCACCGCGCACACCGCCGTGGTCGAACTCGACGGGGAGTCCCACGAGGTCGGCTGGGCGGCGGGGACACCGCTGCTCGACACCCTCCTCGCGGCCGGGGTCGACGCGCCGTACTCCTGCCGGGAGGGCGCGTGCAGCGCCTGCTGCTGCCGGGTGGTCTCGGGTGAGGTGAAGATGCTGCGCAACGACGTCCTCGACGAGGAGGACCTCGCCGACGGGTACGTGCTGGCCTGTCAGACGGTGCCGCTCAGCGAGCGGGTGAAGATCACCTACGAGTGAGGTGGAGGAGGTGAACGTCCGGGGAATTCGCGGTAGTTGGCGTTGACCCCGGTCCGTTCTACGCGCATCAATGGGGCCATGCGAATCCCCCCACGAATCGCCGTACTCGGCTCCGTCGTCGCTCTCTCGTCCGCGCTGCTGGCCGGTGGAGCGGTGGCCGCACCGGCCGCCGCCCCCGCCTCGTACGCGCCCGTAACCCTGTCCGCCGGGCAGCTCGGCGCGCAGCTCGCCGCCGTCGGTGAGATCTGCTACTCCAAGCTGTCGGCCCAGGCGCACGACACCCTGGACCTCATCGAGAAGGGCGGCCCCTACCCGTACGAACAGGACGGGACCGTCTTCAAGAACCGCGAGGGCATCCTGCCGAGCCAGACCAACGGCTACTACCACGAGTACACCGTCGTCACCCCGGGTGCGCCCACGCGCGGCGCCAAGCGGATCGTGACCGGCGAAAAGGCGCAGGAGGACTACTACACCGCCGACCACTACAAGTCGTTCGACCTGGTCAAGTACGGCTGCTGAGCGGGTAGTCCGGGGTCCCCGCGGTCGGCCCCACGCTCACATCCACTCGCTGCGGCCCAGCCACCCCATCATGTTGTCCATCGCCTGCTCCGACATCCGGGGCTGCTGCGCGACGGGCGCAGGTGGGGTGGCTGCCGCGTTACGGGTGCGGGCGGCGCGGCCCACGCCGTACAGCTCGCGCCAGACCGCGCGCGAGCAGGCGAGAACGGCGGGTGCGAGGCGTTCCAGTTCGCGCCGGGCGGTGCCACCGCCCTTGCAGGACAGGGAGATCGCGCCGATGGCGCGGCCCGCGCCGCGCAGCGGTGCCGCCACGCAGACCACGCCCCGGAAGCTCTCCTCGCGGTCGAAGGCGATGCCCCGGTCGCGGACGGCGGCCAGTTCCGAGCGCAGCGACACCGGGCGGACCAGGGTGGAGGGGGTGCGCGGGCGCAGACCGGCCGCGATGACCCGCTCGGCGGCGTCCGGTTCGCCGAACGCGAGGAGCGCCTTGCCGGCCCCCGTGCAGTACGCGGGCATCCTGCCGCCCACCCGGGACGGCACGCTGCGGTCGTCGAGGCCGCCGATCCGCTCCAGGTAGACCACCTCGGTGCCGTCAGGGACGGCGAGGTGCACCAGGTGGCCGGTCTGCTCGTGCAGCGCGTGCAGCAGCGGGAGGGCGGCGCGGCGCAGCCGGTTGTGGTGCGACGCGAGCGCGCCCAGCTCCAGCATCCGCATGCCCATCCGGTAGTCCCGGCCCTCGCGGTCCAGCCAGCGCAGGCCGACCAGTTGGTCGAGGATGCGGTGCGCGGAGGAGCGGGGGATGCCCGAGCGGCGGACCACCTCGGTCAGGGACAGGCGGGGCTCGGGGCCGTCGAAGGCGCCCAGCACCTCGGCGGCCTTTTCGAGGAGCGAGAGCGGAGCCGGATCAGGACCGGGACCGCTCTCGGCAGGCCCTGAACTGTCACGTGTAATCATCTCCGCGAGCGCGGTCTGCCCAGGCATGGGATCAGGCATGAGATCAGTCATGGAGGAACCCCTGTGTGCGGGTGCGCATCCGCGACATTGCGGACGTGCTGGCGGCCTTGGGGTGACCTTGTCACGGGGGTCGGTACGGGGGGAAGGGGTCGTACTGAGGTATTTCGTTTCGGCATAGCGAGACGAACGCGGGCGGCCCTTCCCGCTCAGTGGGAATCCAGCATTTCGTGCCCGAACGGCCCGGGCGTACCTTCCTGCCACCACACGCAGAGCCGCGCATCACACAGCCGTACCTACAGCCGTACATCCCGAGAGGCGACACGCATGGGTGACGAAGAAGTCCTCGAAGTCCTCGCAGCGGTCCGCGCCCTGGCCCCCGCGCTGCGCGAGCGCGCCGCCGAGGCCGAGGCTCAGCGGAAGGTCCCCGAGGCCAGCATCAAGGAACTGGAGGCCACCGGCTTCTTCCGGCTCCTCCAGCCCAAGCGGTACGGCGGTCTCGCCGCGCACCCCGCCGCCTTCTACACCGCCGTCAAGGAGATCGCCAAGGCATGCGGCTCCACCGGCTGGGTCTCCTCCGTCGTCGGCGTCCACCCCTGGCACGTCGCCCTCTACGACGTACGCGCCCAGGACGAGGTGTGGGGCGAGGACCCGAGCACCCGCATCTGTTCCTCGTACGCCCCGACCTGCAAGGTCACCCCCGTCGACGGCGGCTTCCGGATCACCGGCACCTGGCACTTCTCCTCCGGCTGCGACCACGCCGACTGGGCCCTGCTCGGCGGCATGATCACCGACGCCGACGGCCGGCCGCTCGACATGCGCACCTTCCTGGTGCCGCGCACCGAGTTCACCGTCAACGACGTCTGGGACACCGTCGGTCTGCGCGGCTCGGGCTCCAACGACATCGTCTGCGAGGACGTGTTCGTCCCCGAGCACCGCGCGCTGAGCTTCGGCCCGGTCACCGCCCTCAGGACCCCCGGCCAGGAGGTCAACCCGGAGCCGCTCTACCGGCTCCCGTACGCCTCGGTCTTCACCACCACCATCTCCACCCCCATCGTCGGCATCGCCGAGGGCGCCTACGAGGCCTACGTCGCCGCCACCCGCGAGCGCTTCCGGATGTCCTACGGCCAGCAGGTCTCCGAGGACCCCTTCGCCCAGGTGCGGATCGCCCGCGCCGCCAGCGACATCGACGCCGCCTGGCTCCAACTGGTGCGCAACATCACCGAGTTGTACGAGCTCGCCGAGCGCGGCGAGGAACTCCCCACCGCCCTGCGCACCCGGGCCCGCCGCGACCAGGTCCTCGCCACCGAGCGCGCCGTGGCCGCCGTCGACCTCCTGATGGAGAACGCGGGCGGCTCCGCCATGCGCAACAAGGCGGCCAACGTCGTCCAGCGCGCCTGGCGCGACGCCCACACCGGCCGGGGCCACGCCGCCAACGACCCCGAGCGGGCACTCGTCCTCTTCGGCCAGGGCGCCCTCGGCCTCGACATCCAGGACACGATGCTGTGAGCAACCCGATGACGTACGAGAGCACTTCACGTACCGCCGAGGCCGCCGGCCTCACCCTCCACTACCACGAGGCGGGCCCGGCGGAAGCCCCCGTCGTGATCATGCTGCACGGCGGCGGCCCCGGCGCCTGTGGATGGTCCAACTTCGGCGCCAACCTGCCCGTCTTCGCCGGGCACTTCCGTACCCTCCTCGTCGACCAGCCCTGCTACGGCAGGTCCGGCAAGCCGGAGCTCGACAAGGACTTCTTCTCGTACGCGGCCGACGCCGTGGCCGCGCTGATGGACGAACTCGGCATCGCCCGCGCCCACTTCATCGGCAACTCGCTCGGCGGCGGCACCTCCACCCGGATGGCGCTCGACCACCCGGAGAAGGTCGCCAAGCTGCTCCTGATGGGCCCCGGCGGGGTCTCGTTCAACCTCTTCCACGCCGACCCCACCGAGGGCATCAAGCGGCTCTTCGAGTTCAGCTCCGCCACGGCGCCCACCCGCGAGCAGATGAAGACCTTCCTCACCACGCTCGCGTACGACCCGGCGATCGTCACCGACGAGCTGATCGACGAACGCTTCGCCCGGGCCACCGACCCCGAAGCGGCCCTCGGCAACGCCCGGATGGGCGCCTCGTTCGCCAAGTGGCCCGAGGACACCATGCTCTGGCGCGAGGCCCACCGGATCACCCAGCCGACGCTGCTCACCTGGGGCCGCGAGGACCGGGTCAACCCGCTCGACGGGGCGTTCGTCGCCCTCAAGGCGATCCCGGACGCCCGGCTGCACGTCTTCCCGCACTGCGGGCACTGGGCACAGCGGGAGAAGGCGGACGAGTTCAACCGCCTGGCGATCGACTTCTTCTCGCAGTAACGCCCCACCCCCACGCCCCGCCCCTCGCCCCTCCCTCACACCGACGCCTCGAAGGGCCGCGAACTCCCATGGACATCCGTGCACTTGGCTACCTGCGCCTCGAAACCACCAAGCTGGACGAGTGGCGCACCTACACCCTGGACATCCTCGGCATGGTCCAGGCCGAAGGCTCCACCGAGCAGCAGCTGAACCTGCGGATCGACGACCGGGCGTACCGCATCCAGATCGTCGCAGGAGAGTCCGACCGGCTCCTCGCCGCCGGCTTCGAGGTCGCGGGCAGGGCCGCCCTGGCCGACACCACCGCCGCACTCGAAGCGGCCGGCGTCGTCGTCAAGCAGGCCGACGCCGCCACCCTCGCCGAGCGCCGCGTCCAGGGCCTCATCCACCTCCAGGACCCCAGCGGCAACCCGCTGGAGATCTTCTGGGGCCAGGCCCAGGACCACAGCCCGCTGGGCACCCCGTACGGCAACCGGTTCGTCACCTCGACCCCCGCCGCGGGCAACCTGGGCCTGGGCCACGTCGTCGTCCCCGCACCGGACACCGAGGAGACCCTCGACTTCTACGAGAACGTACTCGGCTTCCAGCTGCGCGACTCGATGAAGCTGCCGCCCGTGGCCGTCCCGACCGGCAAGCCGGGCGAGGACTTCTACACGATGCACTTCCTCAGCCCCAACCGCCGCCACCACAGCCTCGGCCTGTACCCCGGCGCGCTGCCGCCCGGCATCGTGCACTTCATGGTCGAGCTGGAGACCCTCGACGACGTCGGCTACTGCCTGGACCGCATGCAGAAGGCGGGCGTGCCGATCGCCTCCACCCTCGGCCGCCACTCCAACGACCACATGGTGTCCTTCTACGCCCAGGCGCCCGGCGGCTTCCAGGTCGAGTACGGCTGGGACGGCCTGATCGTCGAGCCCGCCGACTGGGTCGCCAAGGAAATGACCTCGGACAGCTTCTGGGGCCACCAGTGGAACGGCTGAGCGGCCCGGAGAAGTTCCGGGACGTCCTGGGCCGCTTCGCCAGCGGCATCACCGTCGTCGCCGCCCTCGACCAGGACGGCGGCCCGGTCGGACTGGCCTGCCAGTCCTTCGCCTCGCTCTCCCTGGACCCGCCGCTGGTCCTGCTCTGCGTCGGCAGGAGCTCCAGCAGCTGGCCCGAGGTGGAGCGGGCGGGCCGCTTCGGCGTCAGCATCCTCGCCGACGACCAGGCGGACACCTGCGCCGCACTCGGCCGCAAGGGCGCGGACAAATTCGCAGAAGTGGACTGGAAGCGCACCGAAAACGACGCGGTACTGATCAACAACGCGCTGGCCACGGTCGATTGTGAGCTGTACGCCGTGCACGAGGCAGGTGATCATTACGTGATCACCGCCCGCGTACTGGACCTGGCCGCGCGCGAGGACGGATCACCCCTGCTCTACTTCCGCAGCGACTACGCCACCGGAGTGTTCACATGACGGCACCACAATCCCCGGACGCCACCCCGGACGTGTCCCCGGACTCGTCCCCGGTCTGGGACCACACCTACGACGTCGTCGTGGTCGGCTCCGGCGCTGCGGGCATGGCAGCGGCCCTCACCGCCCGGCTGCGTGGCCTGAGCGCACTCGTGGTGGAGAAGACGGACAAGTACGGCGGCTCCACAGCCCTGTCCGGCGGCGCGATATGGGTGCCCACCAACTTCCACCTCGACGACGCCTCGCTCGGCGACACCCGCGACAAGGCCCGCGCCTACCTGGACGCCACCGTCGGCGACCGCGTCCCGGCAGCCCGCAAGGAGGCCTACCTCGACCACGGGCCCGCCATGGTCAAGGAGTTCCACGAGCGCACCGACGTCCGCTTCATGTACACCCCCGGCTACTCGGACTACTTCCCCGAGGCCATGGGCGGCATGGCACAGGGCCGCTCCATCGAACCGTGCATCGCCGACCTCAAGGCCCTCGGCCCGCTCGCCGGGGACATGCGCCGCGCGGGCCTGCCCACGTACGGCCTCACCATCACCTCGTACGACTTCCGTTACGTGAACATGATCGGCCGCACCTGGGCCGGCCGGAAGGCCTCGCTACGGGTCGGCGCACGCGCGGTGAAGGCCCTGGTCACCGGCAAGAAGCTGCTCTCGCTCGGCGAGGCGCTGATCGCCAGGCTGCGGCTGTCGCTGGAGAAGCAGGGCGCCGAGCTGTGGCTGTCGGCGCCGCTCACCGGATTCGTCCAGGAACCCGGCGGGGGCAGGGTCACCGGCATCCGCGTCACCCGGAACGGCAAGGAGGTCACCGTCCGCGCCAAGGGCGGGGTCGTGCTGGGCTCCGGCGGCTTCTCGCACCACCAGGAACTCCGTGAGAAGCACCTCCCCGCCCCCACCTCCACCGCCTGGACGCACGCCTCAGAGGGCCAGACCGGCGACGCGCTGCTGCTCGGCGAGGAACTGGGCGCGGCCACCGACCTGCTCGACAAGGTGTGGGGCGCGCCTTCGGTCTGCCCGCCCGGCGAGAAGGGCTTCTTCCTGGTCGCCGACCGGGGCATCCCCGGCATGGTGATCGTCAACGCGGCGGGGGAGCGGTACGCCAACGAGGCGGCTCCGTACCACCAGTTCGTCGACGCCATGTACGAGGCCGACCGTGACGACGCCACCACCGTCCCGTCCTGGCTGATCCTCGACGCCCGCTCCAAGTCCCGCTACCTCTTCGCGGGGCTCTTCCCGGGCCAGCCCTTCCCCAAGTCCTGGACCGAGACCGGCTTCCTGAAGCAGGCCGCCACCATCGAGCAGCTCGCCACCCTGATCAAGGCACCCGAACTGCCCGCCGCCGTACGCCGCTTCAACAAGATGGCCGACAACGGCAAGGATGAGGACTTCGGCCGGGGCGACAGCGTCTACGACCGCTACTACGGCGACCCCACCCTCCCCAACCCCAACCTCGCCCCCCTGGAGAAGGGCCCGTACTACGCGATCCCCGTCCACCCCGGCGACATCGGCACCAAGGGCGGCCTGGTCACGGACGCCGACGCGCGCGTCCTGCGCGAGGACGGCACGGCCATCGAGGGCCTGTACGCCTCCGGGAACTGCTCGGCCGCGGTGATGGGCGATACCTACCCGGGACCGGGCGCCACCATCGGCCCCGCGATGGCGTTCAGCTGGGCGGCGGTCAACGACATCGCGGCAAGGTCGACTCCAGCCGGCGCCTGACCCCGTCGTCGGCCAGATAGGCGAGTGCCTGTACGGCGACGGCCCGGCCGGGCCCCTCGGGAGGCCCGTCGGCCAGCACCCGCAGCAGCGCCCCGGCAGCCCGGGGATCCTGGCGCACAGCCAGCCCCCGGGCCGCTTCGGCGTAGGCGGGGGAGGCGGGGGTCGTGGCATTGGCGGGGTCCGCGGGGTTGGTGGGGCTCGCGGGGCCGGCCCCGCACTGCCCGGCCAGCACGTCACGCACGGAACGGGTGTCACTGCCGGAGCGCGCGAGCGCGACGACGGCGGCGTGACGGACGGAGGGGTCGGTGTCGCGGACGAGCGCGATGAGGGCGGCGTCGACGCGGGCGGGGGTGGGGGGTGAGGCGTCGGGGGGCGTGGGGCCGAAGGGTGCAGCGTCGGGAGGTGAGGCGTTGAGGGGTGCGGCGTCGGAGGGCGAGGCGTCGAAGGGGGCAGTGTCGGAGGATACGGAGCCGAGGGGTGAGGCGTCGGGGGGTGTGGAGCCGAAGGGGGCGGTGTCGGAGGGTGTGGTGTGAGTGAGCTGAGTGGCGGGTGGTTGTGGGTTGGCTGTCGGGGCTTCCGTCTCCGGTGTGCGTGTGGTGGCGGTAGCGGCCAGCCGTCCCAGTGCCTCTGCCACCCGCTCCCGTACCCCCGCGTCCTCGTGCGCCACCTGAGCCAGCACCTCCGGCAGCGCCACCGGGTCCGCGTGCCTTCCCAGCGCCCGTACCGCGGAACGCGTCAGGTGCGCGGGGCCCGGCAGGGCCGCCAACTCCCGCAGCAGCGGCACCGCGACGCGGGACGGCACCGCCCGGGCCATCACATCCGCTGCGAAGGTTTGGTGCAGAGCCGTGGAGCTATCCGCACACCACGCCTCGCACCCCGCCTCAACCGCCCGCCGCGCCCCGGCGTCCCCCTCGCTCCGCTGCCAGAGCACCGCCACCGACTCCCGCCAGTCGTTGCTCACCGGTGACCCCGACCGCACCGCGCGGGCGGCCAGTTCGGCGACGCTCGTCTCGATGCCGAGCACGCACTCCAGGCGTGTGACCACGGCCGCATGCCCCGTCTGCTGCTCGGCCGCGGCCGCCGCGACGCCGTCGCGCAGCAGTTCGGCGACCACCGTCGTACCGCCCTCCTCGGCTATTCGGCGCACCGCGAACTCGTCCCCGGGACGCACCCCGTACGTGTGTTTCAGACCCTCGCGCAACGACTGCTCGGTATCGCTTTCCAGCCACTGTCGGGCCTCCGCCAGCGCCGCCTCCCGGGCCGACGCCCGATGCCGCAGCAGCACCCGTACGGTCGCGGGGGAGCCCCGCCGTGCGGCCAGCACCAGCGGCGGCTCGCCGGACGGACCCGGCAGGTCCGGATCCGCGCCGTGCTCCAGCAGCGCCTCGGCCACCCCGGCGTGCCCGCGCCCGGCAGCCCACACCAGGGCCGTGAACCCGTACGCCTCCCGGAGGTCCGGCCGGGCACCGGCCGCGAGCAGCGCCCGCGCCACCTCGGTGTGCCCGCCGACGGCTGCCGCACAGAGCGGCAGATCCCCGCCCGCACCCCCCGCGCCGCCGCCCGCGCCGCCGTCGCCGGGTCCGCTCGGGCGGTCCGGGTCGGCGCCCGCCGCGAGCAGCAGACGGACCGCGCCCGCCCGGGCGCCCAGCACCGCCGCGTACAGCACGGTGGTGCCTTCCTCATCGGTGGCCTCGGCAGGGGCGCCCGCCCGAAGCAGCCGTACAACAGCGTCGTCCTCGTCACCGTGCACAGCCTCGAACAGGTCCCGCAGGCCCGCTGTCGGCTTGTGGTCCATCCTTCGACCCTACGCGGACCGACTGACATCACCACAGGTCAGGGGCTACACGGGCCAGACGGACGGGTGTTGCTCAGGTGCCGTTCAGGTGCCGCTCAGGCATCGCACTCCAGCACCGTCCGGCACAGCCCGCAGCGCGCCCGCAGCTCCCCGCGCACCGGCACCCGGATCCGCTGGTGACAGGTCGGGCACGGGAACGAGACCCGCAGCCCCGGCCCTTGGCCCACCCGCCCCTCGAAGGCGTACGAGGCCAACGGGCCCGCCACCCCCGAACCCCCGTGCTCCAGCGCGTTCCTGCGGTCCTTGCCGTAGCGGTGCCTGGCGAGCCGGCCGGCCGCCGCCAGCGGGGGCTGCTGCTCGTCGCGGCGGGCCTGCGCCAGCCCCTTCGTGTACGCGGTGTACGCCTCCGCGCTGGTGAACCAGGGGGACGGGTCCTCGCCGAGCAGCAGCGCGCGCTTGGCCAGCACGTACCCGAACTCCTCCGGGGTGAGGTAGCCCAGCTTCTGGCTCGACGACCGGTCCTCCCGGTACGCGTCGAGCAGCAGCCAGCCCGCGCCGAGATAGGTGGTCACCGTGTCGGTCAGGATCTCGTTGTCGCGGGTGCCGGGGAAGGAGAGGCCGAGGCGGTGCAGCAGGACGTGGGTGATCTCGTGGGCCAGGGCGGCACCGATGTCCTTGCGGTGGTGCAGGAAGCGCTCGTTCAGCTCGATGAAGTACTCGGGGCCCGCCGTCAGCTCGACACCGGCCGCGTGCTCCATCTCGCGGTAGCTGACGATCATCCGGGCATCGGGCAGCCGGAGGTGCGAGACCAGCGCCCGCGCCACGTACTGCGCGCCCAGGTGCGGGTCGTCCTGGTCGGAGAACGCCACGTCGACGGGGAAGACGCTGGGCGCGTAGCCGCGCACCCCGTCCTCGCCGATCCGCCGGTAGAGCGCGGTCAGTGCCGAACGGACCGTGGCCAGGTGCGGGAAGCCGTGCTCAATGGCGCTTCCACTTCCACTTCCACTTCCACTTCCACTCCCACTGCTCACGCCCGTGCGTGTACCCGCTTCATGCGCGTACCCCCCTCTCAAACCTCGTGCGGAGCTGGCCGAAAAGGAGCCCTTGTCGGCCGGACGATCAACTCCACATAATCCAACAGCGCGTTGACGGGCTCATGCCAGCGTGGTGCCGGTGTGCGTTCTGTGGTCCTGCTGTGTGTGCTCGTGTCCGGCGCGCGACCCTTTCCACCCCCCACGAAAGGCACTCCGTTGAAGAACGTACTCCGTGCCATCAAGAGATGCGCCGTCATAGGCGCCGTCGCTCTCGCCGCCGTCAGCCTCCAGCCCGGCGGGGCCACCGCGAACACCCCCGCCCCCTCGGGCACCGCACCCGTCGTAGGAGGAACGCGCGCCGCCCAGGGCGAGTTCCCGTTCATGGTCCGCCTCTCCATGGGCTGTGGCGGCGCGCTCTACGCCAAGGACATCGTGCTGACCGCCGCGCACTGCGTGGACGGCTCCGGCAACAACACCAGCATCACCGCCACCGCGGGTGTCGTGGACCTCCAGAGCTCCAGCGCCATCAAGGTCAAGTCCACCAAGGTTCTCCAGGCCCCCGGCTACAACGGCAGCGGCAAGGACTGGGCCCTCATCAAGCTTGCCAAGCCGATCAACCTGCCCACGCTGAAGATCGCCACCGGCACCCAGTACAACTCCGGCACCTTCACCGTGGCCGGCTGGGGCGCGGCGAGGGAGGGCGGCCCCCAGCAGCGCTACCTCCTCAAGGCGCAGGTGCCGTTCGTCTCCGACGCCTCGTGCAAGGCGTCGTACTCCGACCTCATCCCCGGCGAGGAGATCTGCGCCGGACTCCCGCAGGGCGGGGTGGACACCTGCCAGGGTGACTCGGGCGGCCCGATGTTCCGCAAGGACAATGCGGGCGCGTGGATCCAGGTCGGCATCGTGAGCTGGGGCAACGGCTGCGCCAGGCCGAACTACCCGGGCGTGTACACCGAGGTCTCGACCTTCGCTTCGGCGATTGCGCAGGCGGCGGCGGGGCTGTAACACCAAGGCTTTTGTGAGGGGCGGGAAGGGCGGACTCCCCTTCCCGCCCCTTCCTGCTGCGCCGGATTTGCGGCTGCGGCCGTGTGGCGCTCGAAGCGGTGGGCTGTGCCCCTCCCCGCTGTGCTCAATTTGCGGCTGCCGCCGCGTGGCACCCGAGGCGTCGGGCGGTGTCGCGCCTGCGGCGGGCCAGTGCCCCTCCCCGCCCCTTCCCTAAACCGCTCCGCGGGGCCAGGGGTTTGTACGTGCGGGTCGAGTGTGGTTGCTCGCGCAGTTCCCCGCGCCCC
>NZ_JBVIMX010000007.1:0-129973 GCF_055579625.1 Streptomyces sp. NPDC032721
GTCGCCGACGGGCGCAGGGAACTGCGCGGCGCTGGGCACGAGTGGTTGTTTTGGGGGCGCGGGGAACTGCGCGAGCAACCCACCACCGGCCCGCAGGTCCGAACCCCTGGCCCCGCGGCCAGCGGTCTAGGGAAGGGGTGGGGAGGGGCATCGCCCGCCGCAGGCGCGACGCCGGTCAGCGGGGTGGGTGAGAATTTGTGGGGGAGCGGAAGGGTGATGGGGATGGCTGGGCGGTTTGGGGTTCGGGGGGTTTTGGGGCCGTTGCGGCGGGGTGGGGCGGATCCGACGTATCAGGTGGGGGCCGATGGGGCCGTGTGGCGGGTGAGCAGGACGCCGGAGGGGCCTGGGACCTTGCGGGTGGCAGCGGGGGCTGCTGAGGCCTGGGGGCCTGGGGCGGGGTGGCTGATGGGGCGGTTGCCCGGGCTGCTCGGGGAGTGGGACGATCCGGGGCCGTTCGTGGCGCGCCACCAGGTCGTTGCCCGCGCCGAGCATCAGCACCCCTGGCTGCGGCTGTGCCGTACCGGCCTCGTACTGGAGTCGTTGATTCCGTCGGTGCTTGAGCAGAAGGTGACCACCACCGAGGCGTACCGGTCATGGCGGCACCTGGTGCGGAAGTTCGGGGAGCCCGCGCCGGTGCCCGAGGGGCCCGGGGTGCCGGAGGGGCTGTTCGTCATGCCGGACGCCCGGGGGTGGGCGCTGATTCCGTCCTGGGAGTGGCACCGGGCGAACGTCGACGCCAAGCGTGCCGACACCGTCGTCCGGGCGGCACGGGTCGCCGCCCGGCTGGAGGAGGCGGCGGGGATGCCGTACGAGAGGGCGAAGGCGCGGCTGGAGGCGGTTCCCGGGATCGGGCCGTGGACCTCCGCCGAGACCCTCCAGCGCAGCAACGGCGCACCCGACGCCCTGACGGTGGGCGATCTGCACCTGCCGGGGATCGTCGGGTACGCCCTGACGGGGCGGCGCGGGGCGACCGACGACGACATGCTGGAGCTGCTGGCCCCCTACGAGGGCCAGCGCCACCGGGCCGTCCGGCTGATCCTGCTCACCGGGCTGACTCCGCCCCGGCACGGCCCTCGCCGTGCTCCGGGGCGGATCTCACACCTCTGAATACCTACTGGTCCGAGGAGAAGCGGAGCGAGGCTGCCGGGAGTACCGCGTCGCACCACACCCGTACTCCCTCGCGGAGCTCGTTGTCCGCGCCGATCACCGCGCCGTCGCCGATCACCGCGCCCGACAGCACCGTCCGGGCGCCGATCCTGGCGCCCGCGCCGACCAGTGAGTCCGTGATCACCGCGCCCGCCTCGACCACCGCGCCCGCGAGGATCGTGCTGCCCTCGATCCGGCTGCCCTCGCCGATCACGGCGTCGGCGCCCACCGTCGTACCGCCGGTGAGCTTCGCGTCCGGGGCGACGGTCGCGCCCGGCATCACGAGGCGGTCGCCGCAGCGGCCGGGGACCGCCGGGGACGGCGCGCGGCCCTGCACCAGGTCGGCGGAGCCGCGGACGAACGCCTGCGGGGTGCCGAGGTCCAGCCAGTAGGTGGAGTCGACCATGCCCTGGAGGTGGGCGCCGGAGGAGAGCAGGTCGGGGAAGGTCTCGCGTTCCACGGAGACCGGGCGGCCGGCCGGGATGGTGTCGATGACCGAGCGGCGGAAGACGTACGCGCCCGCGTTGATCTGGTCGGTGACGATTTCCTCGGGGGTCTGCGGCTTTTCGAGGAAGGCCGTGACCCGCCCCGTGCCGTCCGTCGGGACCAGGCCGAAGGCGCGGGGGTCCTCGACCCGGGTGAGGTGGAGGGAGACGTCGGCGCCCGAGTCGCGGTGGGTGGTGACGAGGGCCTCGATGTCCAGGCCGGTGAGGATGTCGCCGTTGAAGATCAGGACGGGTTCGTCGGGTCCCGAGTGCAGCCGGGAGGCGACGTTGCGGATGGCGCCGCCGGTGCCCAGCGGCTCGTCCTCGGTGACGTATTCGAGGTGCAGACCCAGTGCGGAGCCGTCGCCGAAGTACGGCTCGAAGACCTCGGCGAGGTAGGAGGTGGCGAGGACGATGTGTTCGACTCCGGCCGCTCTCGCGCGGGCCAGCTGGTGGGTCAGGAAGGGCACGCCGGCGGCCGGGACCATGGGCTTGGGGGTGTTCACCGTGAGCGGCCGCAGCCGGGTTCCCTTGCCCCCGACCAGGAGGATCGCTTCAGTCACCTTGTCGTCTCTGCTTCCTGCTGGGGCCGGCCGGATAGTGGGCGGCCAGTGTATGCAGACTGTTCGAGTGCGTCCTGGTCGGAGCCCCGCGCGGTGAGTGACGGGGCGCAGCGTGTACGTTGCGGTCCCGTCAGCGGCCCTGGAGTCGGGCGGCGGCCCCTCTGGCGGTCCCGAGTTTCCGGTACAGGTGCCCGCCGGGGCACTCGGTGGCGAAGCCGTCCCGGTGGCCCGAGATGACGTTGAGCCGGACGTTCCTGCCCTTCTTGTAGAGGTTGCTGCCCCCTGAGGTGAGGTAGGTGGTGGCTCTCGGGTTGGCTCCGTGCAGTCCCAGCTTCCAGGCGGCGAGTCTGGCGACGGCTTTCACCGCTGCGGCGGGCGGGGCTGAATGGGTGTACGTCCCGAGAACGGCGATGCCCATGCTGTTGGTGTTGAAACCGAGAGTGTGCGCCCCGAGGACCGCCTTGGCCACACCTCCGGCACGCCCTTCGTAGACGTTGCCGCACTTGTCGACGGCAAAGTTGTAGCCGAAGTCACGCCAACCACTGCTCTTGACGTGGTAGCGGTAAATACTGCGCAGTAGTGAGGCGGACTGCGAACAGCTGTACCCATTTCCAGACGCACTGTGATGCACGAAGGCGACCTTGATCGTCTTCGTGTACACATTGCCCTTCTCCTTCAGCTTCTCGTCCGCGCCCCAGGCCCGGCGCGTGATGATGCGCGGCCGGGCCCCGATGAACCGCCTCGGACCGCCGTACTCCGCTTCCGCTTGGGCCCGGGTCTCCTCGACGGTGAGCTCCGGGACCTCCAGACCGGCGGCGGGCGCGGCGCGCAGGGAGCCCCGGCCCGGTTCGGCGCCGGGGTCGACGAGGTCGATGCGCAGTCCCCGGGGCAGCGGGGCGGCCTCGCCGGGTGCCGCTTCGTCCTCCGTACGGCGCTGGACCCGTGCCTGGACCCCGTCCGAGGGGCCGACCCACAGCGGGGCCGTCGCGCCGTGGGTACGGCCGGTGTTGGCCTCGGCCGCCGAGGGGTCGGCGCCGTGGTCGGCGTGGCCGGTCGCCAGGTCCTGCCAGCCGGACCAGGTCCGGGCGCCGACGGCTCTCGTACGTACCTGGACCCGTCCTTCCAGTACCGCACGCGGATCGTCCCAGACGACTCCGACCAGCGAGAACGGCGCCACATCCCGGGAGTTGACGCCCAGAGCCGCACCCGGACCCGCAGCCGCGGGCGCCGCCCTCAGCGCCCGGTCCGCACTCCGCCCGCCCAGCGGCGAGAGCGGCAGCGACCGGGTGGACCCCGGCAGGTCCGCGGCCCGCGCGCCGCCCCGGCCCGCGTTGTCGGAACCCGCCCCGGCACCCACACCGTCGGGCAGGATCAGCGGGAGCGCGATGACGGACGCGCAGGCGAAAGCGATCGAGGAAGCAACGAGTGCACGCATGCCCTGAATCTTGGACATAGTCATATAAATCTGTCCATCGGTGAATTGACGCCCTGTCTGCCGGACGGGTGCCTCCCGCGCTCCCCCGGCGCCCGCCGCCGAGGTACCCCCGGGCGTACGCTCCTCGGATGAACACCACCGACCGCACCCCTGCCGACCTGCTGCGTTCCGCACTCGCCACGGACCCCGGCCGTCCCCTCGTCACCTTCTACGACGACGCGACCGGCGAGCGCGTCGAACTGTCCGTCGCCACCTTCGCCAATTGGGTGGCCAAGACCGCCAACCTCCTTCAGGGCGACCTCTCCGCGGGGCCCGGCGACCGGCTCGCGCTGTACCTGCCGGCGCACTGGCAGACCGCGGTCTGGCTGCTCGCCTGTTCCTCGGTGGGCGTGGCGGCCGACGTACGGGGCAAGCCGGAGGCCGCGGACGTGGTGGTCAGCGGGCCGGACTCGCTGGAGACGGCGCGGGCGGGGCGGGGCGAGCGGATCGCGCTGGCGCTGCGTCCGCTGGGCGGCCGGTTCGTACCGCGGCCGCCGGAGGGCTTCGCCGACTACGCGGTCGAAGTCCCCTCCCAGGGCGACCGGTTCGCTCCCTACGCCCCCGTCGACCCGGAGGACGCCGCGCTGAGCGTCGGCGGCAGCGAGCTGACGGCGGCCGAGCTGGTGGAGCGGGCGCACGAGGACGCGGTGGCGCTCGGTCTTGGCCCCGGGTCCCGCGTGCTGTCGGGACTCTCGTACGACACCTGGGAGGGACTGTCCTCCGGTCTGTACGCCCCGCTGGTCTCGGGTGGCTCGATCGTGCTGTGCCGCAACCTCGGCGAGCTGTCCGCCGAGGGCCTCGCCGCGCGCGTCGGGAGCGAGCGCGTCACGCACACGGTGGGCGGTCCCGCCGGGTCGTAGGGGAGATACGCCGCCGGGGGCCGTCCATCCGGTGAACCGGGGCGCGGCCTCGCGGGCGCGGGAGCGGCCCCGGTACATGATCGGTTGCACGCACAACCAAGCGCTGGTTTCAGCCGTCTACTCCTGCGATCGACGGCCCAGCGTGCCGCCGACTCCGTACGAGGATGGACGCAGACGTGACCGACACTGCTGGCACGCCCCCCGAACCGGACGAGTCGGCAGCGGCCGCAGCCGCGGCCGGACCACCGGAGAGCGCGTCGGGAGCCAGCAGCGCCAAGGACGGAACTCCCGGGGGCGGCGACCCGGCCGACTCCCCCGAACCGGCCGTCCCGGAGGGCTCCGCCGAGTCCACCGGGTCCGCCGCCCCGGACGACCCCGCCGAGTCCACCGCCGACTCCCCGCCCCGCCCCCGTCGCCACTGGATCCGCTGGTCCGCCGCAGGAGCTGCCCTGGTGGTGCTCGGGGCGGCCGGGACGGGCTGGTACTTCTACCAGAAGCTGGACGGCAACATCACGACGGACACCAGTGCCGCCGCCGAGCTCCGCACCTGGGAGAAGGAACGTCCCACCCAGGCCCCGGTCGCGCAGAACGCGCAGAACATCCTGCTGATCGGCTCCGACTCCCGCGCGGGCGGCAACTCCAAGTACGGCCGCGACGAGGGCACCCAGCGCTCGGACACCACGATCCTGCTGCACCTGGCCGCCGACCGCTCCAGCACGACCGCCGTGTCCCTCCCCCGCGACCTGATGGTGGACATCCCCGCCTGTACGAAGTCGGACGGGACGCGCACCCGGGCGATGTTCGCGCAGTTCAACTGGGCGTTCGAGATGGGCGGCACGGCCTGCACGATCCGTACCGTCGAGAAGATGACCGGGGTGCGCCTCGACCACCACATGGTGGTCGACTTCCAGGGCTTCAAGGACATGGTGGACGCGGTCGACGGCGTCGACGTCTGCCTCAAGGAGCCGATCAACGACCGGGACGCGCACCTGCGGCTCCCGGCGGGCCCGCAGACCCTCAACGGGGAGCAGGCGCTGGGCTACGTACGCGCCAGGAAGTCGATCGGCGGCGGCAGTGACACCGAACGGATGGACCGCCAGCAGCAGTTCCTCGCCTCGCTCGTCAACAAGATGCAGAGCAACGGCGTCCTGCTGAACCCGACGAAGCTCTACCCGGTGCTCGACGCGGCGACCAAGTCCCTGACCACGGACCCCGGTCTGGCCTCGCTGCGCGATCTGTACGACCTGGTGAGCAGTGCCAGGGACGTGCCGTCGGACAAGATCCAGTTCATGACGGTGCCCCGGCGTGCCTACCGGTACGACAGCAACCGCGACGAGCTCGTCCAGCCGCAGGCGGCGACGCTCTTCAAGCAGCTCCGCGAGGACACCCCCGTGACGGTGGCGCCCGCCAAGTCCCTGAAGCCGGGGGACGAACCAGGCAAAAACCCCTCCGCCGAGAGGGCGGGCGAGGACGGGAAGCCCGACGACGAGGGTCCTGCCACCCCGTCGCCGACCCCGACTTTCGCCGGTACAAACGCCGCCACGGGCATGTGCGAGTAAAGCGATTCCCAAACCGGGGACGTTCCCCGTTGCGTTTTGGATGGATTGCCCGGTTGTAAGGGGCGTGGAATTTGTCACTGACGTCGCTAGGCGCTGATCTGGACAGATAGTGTGACGCGATCCAGTGCAACGAGCCGCTCATCGGGTCTCGCACACACGACTGGACCGTAAGAAGAGCCGCCTGGGGGGAGGCGCCTCGCGTGGGACCGACGGAGGACTCAGGCAACCGTGGACGCGCACAGCCGAGGCGGGGCGGACGAGATCGACCCCGCCGACCAGTGGGTTCTCAACCCGCACACCGGCAACTACGAACTGCGACTGGATCATTCCGCAGGGTCCTCAAGAAACGCGGGGCAGCCACCGGGCAGCCGTCGCGGACGCAGCCGTGACGCCCGCCAGCAGCGGGGCCGGGACACAGCGGCACCCCGGCGCGAGGTGCCGCCCCAGCGAAGTCGCCGCGGCCAGGGCCCGGACAGCGGTCCGGGCGGCTCCCCGGGCGGCGTTCCGGGCGGCAACGGCAGCAGCGGCGGCGCGCAGCAAGCGGGCCGCCGCAAGCGCAAGCAGGCCAAGCCGCGCAAGCGCGCCCTGAGGACGACCGGCATCGTCATGGGCGTCGTCCTGGTCGCGGGCTCGGTCGGCGCGTGGGCGCTGTACGAGCACTTCAACGGCAACCTGAAGTCGGTGGACGTCTCCGGCGGTTCGGGCGGCTTCAAGAAGGACCAGGCCGTCAACATCCTGGTCATCGGCACCGACAAGCGCACCGGTGACGGCAACGAGGGCTACGGCGACAAGAACAGCCCCGGCCACGCCGACACCACGATCCTCTTCCACGTCTCCAAGGACCGGACGAACGCGACCGCGCTCTCCATCCCGCGCGACCTGAAGACCCGTATCCCGGACTGCCCCACCAAGCAGGAGGACGGCTCGGAGAAGGTCGTCCCGGGCAGCCCCAAGGAGCGCTTCAACACCAGCCTGGGCCAGTCGGGGCGCGACCCCGGCTGCACCATGCGCACGGTGAAGGAGATCACCGGGCTGACCGTCGACCACTTCATGATGGTCGACTTCAACGCGGTGAAGACGCTGAGCACCGCGGTCGGCGGCGTCGACGTCTGTGTCGCCAGGGACGTCGACGACAAGGACTCGCACCTCAAGCTGGCCAAGGGCACGCACACCCTCCAGGGTGAGCAGGCGCTGGCCTTCGTACGCACCCGGCACAGCTTCGGCAGCGGCTCCGACCTCAGCCGGATCGAGACCCAGCAGCAGTTCCTGGGCTCGATGATCCGCAAGATGAAGTCCAGCGAGACGCTGACCAACCCGACCAAGCTCTACGACCTGGCGGACGCGGCCACCCAGGCGATGACCGTCGACTCCGGCATCGGCAGCATCCTCAAGCTGAAGTCGCTGGCCGAGGAGGTCGCCAAGGTCGACCCGAAGAACATCACCTTCACGACGCTGCCGGTGCTCGACAACCCCGACGAGCCGGTGGGCAAGAAGGCCACCGTGGTCGTCAACAGCGAGAAGGCCGACCCGCTCTTCGCGTTGCTGCGGTCGGACACCTCGCTGACCGAGGTGAAGAAGAAGGAGAAGGAGCAGAAGGCACAGGCCAGCGCCAAGCAGGACGCCCTGCTGAAGGGCGCCAAGGCCGCCGCCGACGACGTACGGGTCAATGTCTTCAACGGGGGCGGTCCCAGTGGTGCCGCCCAGGAGACACTGTCCTGGCTCCAGTTGACCAAGGGCGTCAAGCTGGCGACCAACGGCGGTAACTCGCCGGGGCCCGACATCCCGAAGACCACGCTGGAGTACGGCGAGAACCAGGCCGACCAGGCGCGTGCGCTGGCGGCGATGATGGGGCTGCCCTCCTCGGCGATGAAGCCGACCGGGCAGCAGGCGGGCGAGCGCGTACCGATGACGCTCACGCTGGGCTCGGACTTCAAGGCCGCCGGTCAGCCGATCGGCGGACCGGCGAAGGTGCCGGAGGGAATCCAGCGGGCCAACGCCGACAAGTCGGTATGCGCCAAGTGACCGCCGGTCACCGGGCAGAGAACAGAATCTGAGTGGGAGTGGGTGGGGGCCCGGTGGGCAGCAGCAGTGTGCACGGGGAGGGAACCCGCGCGGGCAGTCTCGGCTGGGACGAGAGTCTCTACGAGGACGGCGCGCGCGGGGACACGGATCCGGCGGACAGAACGACAGCGGTGACCGCCGACGGCGGGGGCGACGGCGGGGGGCACCGCCGGGGCGGCTCCCGGCGGCGCGGGCGCGGCGGTGGCCGGAACAAGGGCAAGGGCATCCTGCGCTGGACCGCGATATCCCTGGCCGTGCTGATCCTCGGCACGGCCGGCGCCGGTTACCTCTATTACGAACACCTCAACAGCAATCTGCGCAGCAGTGCCCGGAGCAACGGCAGCGGCCCGGACAAGCCCAAGGCGAACGCGGCCGGGCAGACCCCGCTGAACATCCTGCTGATCGGCTCCGACAGCCGCGCCGATCCGAAGAACGTGAAGCTGGGCGGTGGCAAGGACCTGACTAAGAACCCGCCGCTCGCCGACGTCCAGAAGCTGCTGCACGTCTCCGCCGACCGCAAGCACGCCTCGGTGGTGAGCATCCCGCGCGACACCCGGGTGAACATCCCCGAGTGCAAGGACGAGAAGACCCAGAAGGTCACCCCCGCGGGAAGCGCGATCATCAACCAGACGCTGGCGCGCGGCGGTCCGAGCTGTGTCCTGGACACCTGGCAGAAGCTCACCAACGTCTACATCGACCACTGGCTGATGATCGACTTCTCCGGTGTGGTGCAGATGTCGGACGCCGTCGGCGGTGTCGAGGTCTGCCTCAACCAGGGTGTGTGGGACAGGCCGACGAGGACGGAGAAGGGCGGCTCGGGCCTCAAGCTGGCCAAGGGCTCGCACAAGATCCAGGGTGAGCAGGCTCTCCAGTGGCTACGCACCCGGCACGCGTTCGGAAGCGATAAGGGCCGCGCGAAGGCGCAGCACATGTACATGAACTCGATGATGCGCGAGCTCCAGGCCGAGGACGCGTTCACCAACGTCGGCCGGATCACCTCGCTCGCCGAGACCGCGACGAAGGCCCTCCAGGTCTCCGACGAGATCGGCACGCCCAAGAAGCTCTTCGACCTGGCGATGGAGCTCAAGGACGTCCCCTCGGACAGCATCACCATGACCTCGCTGCCGACGATCGCGGACCCGCGGAACCCCCTCGCCCACTACATCGTGGACCCGAAGGACTCCCCCAAGGTCCTCAAGCTGCTCCAGGACGACATCCCGTTCGACAAGAACGGCGGGAAGTCCGACGGCAAGAACGCGAAGAAGCCGGCCGAGAAGCCCGCGAAGAAACCTTCGGCCACCCCCGGGGAGCTGGCGGTCACCGTGCAGAACGGCACCGGCAGCGACACCCGGGCCTCCACGCCGGGCCGGGCTTCCGCCGTCGCGCAGATCCTGTCCGGCAAGGGCTACACCCGGGCCTCGGCCGTCAAGGGCGGCCCGCACGTCGAACGCACGACGGTCAGCTTCCCCAGCGCCGAACTGGAGGGCGACGCCCAGGCGGTCGCCAAGGCGCTCGGCCTGCCGTCCTCGGCGATCAGCAGGTCCACGGACGCCTCGGGCGTCACCCTGACCGTCGGCGCCGACTGGCGCACGGGCTCCTCCTACCCGAAGGCCGAGGTGCCGAAGGCGGGCGACGTCCCGGAATCCGCCGAGGCGGTCAAGGGCAACGACAAGGGCTGCATGGACGTGTACAGCGTGTACCAGTGGAACGGCAAGGACTGATCCCGTCCGCGCAAGGAGAAGGGGCCCTGGACTTCGCGTCCCGGGCCCCTTCTCTTTTCTCTCGTACGTATGAAACGGACGGCTACACGCCCGCACCCTGCACGGCGGGCCTGCGGCTCGCGATGACGCGCTTCGCGAGGGACTTCGGCGAGGTCAGGAAGCCGTACCCCCACGACATGTGCATGGTGGCGAGCGCGACGGGGATCCGGGCGCGCGCCTTCAGCGACAGGCCCCTGCCCGCCGGCAGGGAGCCCGCGGTGATCGCGGCCAGATAGCCGGCCGGGACGACGAAGCCCCACGGGGTGACCAGGGCGCCGGCCAGGGTGCCCGCCGCGATCGCGCAGACGGCGGCCGGCGGGGCGAGGTAGCGGAGGTTGATCGAGCCGGGGTGGTAGCGGGCGACGACGTGCCGCCAGCGGCCGTAGTCCTTGTACTGCTTGGCGAGCGCCTTCACGGACGGGCGCGGGCGGTACTGGACCTTCAGCTCGGGCGAGAACCAGATCAGGCCGCCGGCCTCGCGGATGCGGAAGTTCAGCTCCCAGTCCTGGGCGCGGATGAACTCCTCGTTGTAGCCGCCCTGCCGCTCCAGGGCCTCGCGGCGGAACACCCCGAGGAAGACGGTCTCGGCCTGCTGGGCCTCGCCGCCGGTGTGGAAGGCGGCGTTGCCCACGCCGATCTTCGAGGTCATCGCGGCGGCGACGGCCTCTTCCCAGGGGGTCTCGCCCTCGGCGTTCATGATGCCGCCGACGTTCATCGCGCCGGTCTCCGCCAGGAGGCGGACGGCGGTGGCGATGTAGTCGGCCGAGAGCATGCCGTGGCCGTCGACGCGGACGACGACCGGGTGGCGGGAGGCCTTGATCGCGGCGTTCAGGGCTGCGGGGGTACGGCCGGTGGGGTTGGGAACGGTGTACACCCGGGCCCGGGGATGAGACGCGGTCTCCCGTACCAGCTCCGCGGCGATCTCGTCGGTGCGGTCCGTGGACGGGCCGAGCGCGATCACCACCTCCATCTCGCCGTCGTACTCCTGCTCCAGGATGTGACGGACCGAGCTGCGCAGGTGCCGCTCCTCGTTGAGCACCGGCATGATCACGGAGACAGCGGGGGCGGCGGCGGGTATGTCGTTCACACCGGCTCACGTTACCGCGAACGGGGGACAGCCTCGCGCGGCGGCCGTGGCGCTGCCGCGGGCTGCAGATCGTATCGGCATACGGTGCACCCGATCCCCGTCCTGTGCCTTGCGGAGGTGTCCCCCGTGCCCGTGCCGCCCCGTCCGCCAGCACCGCGCCCGCGAAAGGGCCGCCGACGGCCGAAGCAGTCCCGGGACCCGCACGGGGCACCGGCCAGGGGGCGCAGGCAGGACGAGCGGCCGCGCTGGGGAATGCGGGCCGCGACCACCCTGTCGGTGCTCGTCCTGGCCGCGGGAGGCATCGGGCACGCGGTGCTGACCGGCATGAACACCCAGATCAGCCGGGTCGACCCGTTCAAGGACATGAAGAACAGGCCCGAGGGCGGGCACGGCATGAACTTCCTGCTGGTCGGCACCGACGGCCGCGACAGGATCACGGCCGAGGAGAAGAAGAAGTACCGGCTCGGCGGCGCCCCCTGCCACTGCACCGACACGGTCATGGTCGTGCACGTCTCCGAGGACCGGGACCGTGCCAGCATCGTCAGCCTCCCCCGGGACAGTTACGCGGAGCTGCCCGAGCACACCGACGAGACGACCGGCGACCACCACAAGGCACACCCGGTCAAGCTGAACGCGGCGTACGCGGAGGGCGGCCCGGCCCTCACCACCCGCACCGTCGAGCACATGACGGGCGTCAAGATCGACCACTATCTGGAGGTCGACTTCACCAGCTTCATGAAGACGGTGGACGTGCTCGGCGGCGTCGAGATCTGCACGGCCGCCCCGCTCAAGGACAGCTACACCGGCCTCGACCTCCCGCCCGGCACGCACCGTCTCGGCGGCGGCGAGGCCCTCCAGTACGTACGCTCCCGGCACATCGACGGGGCCTCCGACCTGGGGCGGATGCAGCGCCAGCAGCGCTTCCTGGCGGCCTTCATCGCCCGCGCGACGGACAGCGGGGCGCTGCTCAACCCGGTGAAGTTCCGGGAGGTGGCGGGGACGCTGCTGGGGTCCGTACGGGCGGACAGCGGTTTCGGTACGGACGAGATGTTCGCGCTCGCGCGGGCGATGCGGGGCTTCTCCCCGGCGTCGTCGGAGTTCACGTCGGTGCCGATCGGGCAGATGAGCTTCCCGGTGAAGGGCATCGGCTCGACCCTGAAGTGGGACGCGGCCAAGTCGAAGAAGCTCTTCCAGGCGCTGCGCGAGGACCGGCCGCTGACCGTGCCCCGGCCGAAGAAGCCCCGGGCGACCCTGGTGGACGTCGCCCCGCAGCAGGTCCGCGTCCAGGTCGACAACGGCACGCGTACGGCGGGGCTGGCGGGGCGCGTCGACAAGGCGTTGCGCGCCACCGGCTTCCGGACCTCGGGCGTACCGGGGAACGGGGCGCGCCGCGATCTGACCCGCACCCTGGTGACGTACGACCCCCGGTGGGACCGCTCCGCCAAGACACTGGCGGCGGCGCTGCCGGGCTGCGGGCTGAAGGCGGTGCCCGGGCAGGGCAGCCTGATGCGCGTGACGGCGGGGGCCGACTACCGTGCGGTCACCCCGGTCAGGGCGGAGAACCCGTATCAGGGTGAGTTCGGCACGGCCACGGGCGACCAGGTCACCTGCCCGTAGGCCCAGGAAACTCCGGAGGGCCCGGGACCGGCCCTGGCCCCGGCCCCGGTCCCGGCCCGGGCCCCCTCGGTGGTCAGTCCGCGGTGACCGTCACCGGCTCGTCGTTCTTGATCTGCTTGACCAGCTGCCGCATCTTCTCCTTGTCCCAGATCACGTTGCCGTTCCGGATGCCGGACTTCGGCATGTTCATCGACTTGCCCTCGCCGCCCTGGACGCCCTTCATCGCGAAGAACATCTCGGCCAGGTCGAACAGCCCCATGTCCTTGTCGACGATCAGGGTGTCCAGGCCCGCACCCAGCGTCGGGTACAGGGCGAACGGGTTGAGGATGGTGCCCGGCGTCGCCGCCTGCGAGGCGAGCGCCGACAGGAACTTCTGCTGGTTCTTGGTGCGCGCGAAGTCCGAGTCCTTGAAGGCGTACCGGGTGCGGACGAAGGCCAGGGCCTGCTCGCCGTTGAGGGTCTGCTTGCCGGCCTGGAAGTCGGCGCCGGACTTCTTGTCCTTGAACGCCTGGGGGATGTCCAGCTCGACGCCGCCCAGCGCGTCCACGATGTTCGCGAAACCGGCGAAGCCGATCTCGGCGTAGTGGTCGATGCGCAGTCCGGTGTTGTGCTCGACGGTACGGACGAGGAGCTCGGGGCCGTCCTCGGCGTACGCGGCGTTCAGCTTGACCCGGCGGTGCTTGTTCTCGAAGCGCTTGCCGGACTGGGAGCCGACGAAGGACGGGATCTCCACGTCGGAGTCGCGGGGCAGCGAGACCATGGTGTTCCCGCTGGAGCAGGACGCCAGGATCATCATCGAGTCGGTGCGCTTGCCCTCGGCGGAGCCGGTGTGCAGCTTCTTCTTCTCCTCGGCCGTCATGCCCTCGCGGCTGTCGGAGCCGACGATCAGGTACGTCGTGCAGTCGCCCTCTTCGGGCCGGTCGATCACCTTGGAGAGGTCGACCTCGCGGCGGACCTTGGAGTCGGCCCAGAAGTAGGTGGCGACGGAGGTGACGGCCAGCACCGAGACGACGGTGATCGCGCCGATCTTGATGCGGCGTCCCCAGTTGGGGGCGAGGCGCGGGCCGCGTCCGCCGCCACCGCCGGGGCCCTGCGGGCCGCCGGAGCGGTTGCCGTTGCCGCTGCCGCCGTAGACCTGGCCGGTGTTGTAGCCGTCGTTGCGGCTGCCCTGCTGCGCGCCGCCGCCGTCCCACACCGGGTAGTCGTCGTCGTAGCCCTGCGACTGCTGCGGCGGGACGCCGTGCGGCGGGGCGGACGGACGCTGGGGTGCGGGCCGCGGGGCCTGGCCGCGCTGCACATGCCGCATCACCCGGGGGCCCTCGGGCTGCGCGCCTGCGCTGCCTCGGCCGTACCGGTCGCCGCGGTCGTCGTTTCGTGCACTGGGCCAGTCGCTCATTCATTCAGTGTGCCGTCTGCGCGGGGGTGGTCAGAAGGCCAGGTGGGGAATCGGGGCCTGGCTGTTGCAGAGCTGATGCAATGTGCACGCGCATAAAGTAGAGGGCATGACAGATCAGGCCCAGGCCCCGGAAGAACTCATTCCGGGCAAGCCCACCTCCGCTTCCCGCACCACGCTGAGCCACATCATGACCGCTGCGGAAACGAATCTGCTCGGCACCGTGCACGGTGGCGTGATCATGAAGCTGGTGGATGACGCGGCGGGCGCGGTGGCCGGCCGGCACTCCGGCGGCCCGGCCGTCACCGCCTCCATGGACGAGATGGTCTTCCTGGAGCCGGTGCAGGTCGGCGACCTGGTGCACGTCAAGGCCCAGTGCAACTGGACCGGCCGCTCCTCGATGGAGATCGGGGTACGGGTGCTGGCCGAGCGGTGGAACGAGTCGACGCCCGCCCAGCAGGTCGGCTCCGCGTACCTCGTGTTCGCCGCCGTCGACGCGGACGGCAAGACCCGGCCCGTACCGCCGGTGCTCCCCGAGACGGAACGCGACCAGCGGCGCTACCAGGAGGCCCAGATCCGGCGCACCCACCGCCTCGCCCGCCGCCGCGCCATCAAGGAGCTCCGCGACCGCCGGGCGGCCGACGGCCTCAACGACTGACCGCCGCCGGGGCTCGGCCGGACCCTGCCCCGCCGTACCCGCGCCCGTACCCCCGAACGCCACACCCGCCGTGAACCCCCGCCGCTCCCGTGCCACGGTTGCCGTACTGCCCGTACTGCCCGTACAGCCGTCTGCCGTCGCGGAACCGGAGCCCCCCTCATGGCACTGCTGCAGGACGACCCGCACGCCTCCCCCGCCGCGGGCGAGCTCGCCCCGGAGCCGGTGCACGACGCGACCGCCCCTCCCCCGGGCCTCCTCGACCAGGCCCGCGCCCTGCTCGCCGCGCACCCCGTCGCCGACGGCCACAACGGCCTCGCCTGGGCGCTGCGCTCCGTCCCCTGGTCCGACATAGAGCTGGGCGAGAGCAGCCTCGACACCGACCTCCCCCGGCTGCGCTCGGGCGGCGTCGGCGCACAGTTCTGGTCGCTGCACACCGGCGGAACCGCGCACGGCGACGCCGCCTGCGCCGTCGCCACCACCCTGGAACAGATCGACCGCGTACTCGCCCTGGTCCGCAGCCACCCCGAGGGCCTGCGGCTCGCGCTGAGCGCGGGCGAGATCGGCGACGCCAGGTCCTGCGGCAGGATCGCCTCGCTGCTCGGCCCGGCCGAGGCCACCGCGCTGGGCGACTCGCTGGGCGCCCTGCGCTCCCTGCACGCCCTGGGCGTACGGAGCGTCACCCTGACCGGCACCGACTGGGCGCCGCCCACCGGGCTGACCAGGTTCGGGCAGGAAGTCGTACGGGAGATGAACCGGATCGGCATGCTCGCCGACCTCAGCGGCGCCACCGTCGAGACGGCCCGCGCGGCCCTCGCCGTGTCCAGGGCCCCGGTGGTCTTCGGCCGCTCCGGAGCGCTGGCCCTCAGGGAACACCCGGCGAACGTCCCCGACGACGTACTGACGGCGCTGCGCGAGAACGGCGGCCTGTGCATGGTGCCCTTCGCCGCCGACCGCACCGGCCCCTCACTGCGCAGCGTCGCCGACCACCTCGACCACGTCCGCTCGCTGGCGGGCCCGGACTGCGTCGGTCTCTCCGGTACGTACGACACGGGCGCCGGCCGCCCCGCCGGGCTGGCGGACACGGCGGGCTATCCGCTGCTGATCGCCGAACTCCTGGACCGGGGCTGGCCGGAGGCCGACCTGGCCAGGCTCACCTGGGGCAACCTCCAGCGGGTGCTGCGCGACGTGGAGTTCACCGCCCGCACGGCCCAGCAGCGCAGGGGCCCCTCCACGGCCCGCATCGAGGAAATGGACGGCTGAGCCACCCCTTTCCCGGAACCGGAATCAGGCCTTCGGACGGCCCATCGCCCGGAACGTCCATCCGGCCTCGCGCCACTTCGCCGAGTCCAGCGCATTGCGCCCGTCGAGGATCAGCCGGTTCGCGACGGCCTTGCCCAGCTCCGCCGGGTCCAGCTCGCGGAACTCGGTCCACTCGGTGAGGTGCAGCACCACGTCCGCGCCGCGCACCGCGTCGAGCGCGGAATCGGCGTACCCGAGGGTGGGGAAGACGCGCCGGGCGTTGGCCATTCCCTTGGGGTCGTACACGGTCACCTGACCGCCCTGGAGGTGGATCTGACCTGCGACGTTCAGCGCGGGCGAGTCGCGTACGTCGTCCGAGTCGGGCTTGAAGGTGGCACCGAGCACGGCGACCCGCCTGCCCAGGAAGCCGCCCTCGCCGAGCGCCTCGCGGGCCAGCTCGACCATGTGGCCGCGGCGGCGCATGTTGATGGAGTCGACCTCGCGGAGGAATGTCAGCGCCTGGTCGGCACCCAGCTCACCGGCGCGCGCCATGAACGCCCGGATGTCCTTCGGCAGGCACCCGCCGCCGAAGCCGATCCCGGCCCGCAGGAACTTCTTCCCGATCCGGTCGTCGTGCCCGATCGCCTCCGCCAGCTTCGCCACGTCCCCGTCGGCGGCCTCGCAGACCTCGGCCATGGCGTTGATGAAGGAGATCTTCGTGGCGAGGAAGGAGTTCGCGGCGGTCTTCACCAGCTCCGCGGTCGGGAAGTCCGTCACCACGAACGGCGAGCCCTCCGCCAGCGGCGCCGCGTACACCTCGCGCAGGATCTTCTCGGCGCGCTCGCTCTCCACGCCGACCACGATCCGGTCCGGGTGGAGGGTGTCCTGGACGGCGAAGCCCTCGCGCAGGAACTCCGGGTTCCAGGCCAGCTCGACGCCCTCGGGCGCCTTCTCCGCCAGCAGCTCCTTGAGCCGCGCCGCCGTCCCCACCGGCACGGTCGACTTGCCGACCACCAGCGCGTCGCTCTTCAGGACGGGCGCCAGGGAGTTGAAGGCACTGTTCACGTAGCTCATGTCGCTGGCGTACTCGCCGTGCTTCTGCGGGGTGTTGGTGCACAGGAAGTGCACATCGCCGAACGCCCCGACCTCCGCCCAGTCGCTCGTGAAACGCAGCCGCCCGCTCGCCCCCGGCAGCCCTTCCACGTGCTTGGCCAGCAGCTCTTCGAGTCCCGGCTCGTACATCGGCGCCCGCCCGGCCGACAGCATCTCGATCTTCTCGGGTACGACGTCGAGCCCGAGCACCTCGAACCCCAGTTCCGCCATGGCCGCTGCGTGGGTGGCGCCGAGGTAGCCGGTGCCGATCACGGTGATCCTGAGGGCCATGTGGTGCTCCTAGTGATACGGGCGGGACAGCGCCGGACTTCGGCGCGGGACAACGCGCCCGAGCATATCCGGGTGCTTGTAGGGGCAAATTCAGCCCGACCGGACGCCGGCCGGGAGCTGTCGGCAAACTCACGTATCCCTGATCGGCCCGAACGCCTAAAATCAGGGTTACTTAACGGTAGTTAGCATCGCAGTCCGCACCCTTGGGAGTGAGTGACCTTGGCAGGTTCGCCCGATTTCGACCTGTACCGCACGTCCGAAGAGCACGACCTGCTCCGCGAAACGGTGCGCGCGCTGGCCGAGGCGAAGATCGCCCCGCACGCCGCCGAGGTGGACGAGAACGCCCGCTTCCCCCAGGAGGCCCTGGACGCGCTCATCGCCTCCGACCTCCAGGCGGTGCACGTCCCCGAGGCGTACGGCGGCGCGGGCGCGGACGCGCTCGCCACGGTCATCGTGATCGAGGAGGTGGCCCGCGTCTGCGCGTCCTCCTCCCTGATCCCCGCCGTCAACAAGCTGGGCTCGCTCCCGGTCATCCTCTCGGGCAGCGAAGACCTCAAGAAGAAGTACCTCGCCCCCCTCGCCAAGGGCGACGCGATGTTCTCGTACTGCCTCTCGGAGCCGGACGCGGGCTCGGACGCCGCGGGCATGAAGACGCGCGCGGTCCGCGACGGCGACTTCTGGGTCCTCAACGGCGTGAAGCGCTGGATCACCAACGCGGGCGAGTCCGAGTACTACACGGTCATGGCGGTCACCGACCCGGAGAAGCGCTCGAAGGGCATCTCGGCCTTCGTCGTCGAGAAGTCCGACGAGGGCGTCTCCTTCGGCGCCCCGGAGAAGAAGCTCGGCATCAAGGGCTCCCCCACCCGCGAGGTCTACCTCGACAACGTCCGCATCCCCGCCGACCGCATGATCGGCGAGGAGGGCACCGGCTTCGCCACCGCGATGAAGACCCTGGACCACACCCGCGTCACCATCGCGGCCCAGGCCGTCGGCATCGCCCAGGGCGCCCTGGACTACGCCAAGGGCTACGTCCAGGAGCGCAAGCAGTTCGGCAAGCCGATCGGCGACTTCCAGGGCGTCCAGTTCATGCTGGCCGACATGGCGATGAAGCTGGAAGCGGCCCGCCAGCTCACCTACTCCGCCGCCGCCCGCTCGGAGCGCGTCTCCGCCGGCGCCGACAAGGAGGACCTGACCTTCTTCGGCGCCGCCGCCAAGTGCTACGCCTCGGACGCCGCCATGGAGATCACCCTGGACGCCATCCAGCTCCTGGGCGGCTACGGCTACACGCGGGACTACCCGGTCGAGCGGATGATGCGCGACGCCAAGATCACGCAGCTGTACGAGGGCACGAACCAGATCCAGCGCATCGTGATGGCGCGCAACCTGCCGAAGTAGTCGATTCAGGCAACCAGGCCAAGGGGGCGCCCATCGGGCGCCCCCTTCTTGCCGCGCTCAAAAGAAGCCCCTGGTCCAGGCATCAGAGACGCACAGATACGTTGCCCACTGTGGCCAGTATCGTCAGCTCGCCACCGATGGCTTCGAGATAGGAAGCCATCGTTGAGGTGTCCAGCCGCACGCCTCCACGTTCGATCTGGCTGATGCGCCCCTGCGTCACCCCCATGGCTTTCGCCGCCTGCGCCTGGGTCATACCTTGCGCCTTCCGGAGCGCAGCCAGCTCATGCCCGCGCTCCGCATCGACCATCTCGCGCTTGATGGCGTCGATCCGTTCGCGCTTCTCCGGCGTGATGTCTGCTGCGAGATCGTCCATGCCGCCGAGCTTCATGCTTCGCCCTCCTCCTTCAACGCTTCCAAGTAGGCGCTGTACTTGGCATCGGCTTCCTTGATCGCCTTCGGATACCAGGATGCCCACTGCCGCCCGCTCGCCTTGTTGCCCGCAACGAGAAAGACGGCTCGCCGCACCGGGTCAAAGACGAACAGCATCCGGATGCTGACCGTGCCCCCGCTGCGCGGCCGGAGCTCCCGTATGTTGCGAAACCGGCTGTGGTCCAATGTGCCCACGGTGGGGCGACGCAAAGCCGGGCCCGCTTCCTGGAGCCGCTCCAGTGCCTATGCAAATGGGAGCTCCCCCACTCTCAGCCGTCGAGTTGTTCCAGGGTGGCGTTGGACGGGGTCCTGTGCTGCTGGAGGTTGCGGGCGACCGATTCGGTGTCTCGGAGGGTGCGGACCGCGTTCTGCCAGGTGAGTTTGGCCAGGTCCTGGGTGGACCAGTTGCGGGAGATGAGTTCGGCGATGAGGTTGGGGTAGCCCGCGACGTCCTCCAGGCCCGCCGGGGTGAACGCCGTGCCGTCGTAGTCGCCGCCGATGCCGATGTGGTCGATGCCGGCGACCTCGCGCATGTGGTCGAGGTGGTCGGCGACCGTGGCGGGGGTGGCCATCGGGCGGGGGTTGGCGGCCTCGAAGGCGTGCTGGACCTTCATGCCCTCGGCGGTGGTGTCCAGGTGGTGGAGGCCGTGGGCGCGCATGTTCTCGTCCGCGCGGAGCGTCCAGGAGACGGCTTCCGGGAGGATGAACTTGGGGACGAAGGTGGCCATCGCCACGCCGCCGTTGGCGGGCAGGGCGGCCAGGACGTCGTCCGGGATGTTGCGGGGGTGGTCGCAGACCGCGCGGGCCGAGGAGTGGGAGAAGATGACCGGCGCCTCGGTCGTCTCCAGGGCCGCGCGCATGGTGGAGGCGGCCACGTGGGAGAGGTCCACCAGCATGCCCACGCGGTTCATCTCGCGTACGACCTCGCGGCCGAAGGCGGAGAGGCCGCCGACGCCGGGCTCGTCCGTGGCCGAGTCCGCCCAGGCGATGTTGTCGTTGTGGGTCAGGGTCATGTAGCGGACGCCCAGGGTGTGCAGCGCGCGCAGCGTGGCCAGGGAGTTGTTGATGGAGTGGCCGCCCTCGGCACCCATCAGGGAGGCGATGCGGCCGTCCCTGCGGGCCGACTCCATGTCGTCGGCCGTGAGCGCGCGGACCAGGTGACCGGGGTAGCGGGCGATCAGCTGGGCGACCACGTCGACCTGTTCGAGGGTGGCGCTCACCGCCTCGTCGCCGGTCATGTCCGTACGTACGTAGACCGACCAGAACTGGGCGCCGACGCGGCCCGTCTTCATCCGCGCCAGGTCCGTGTGCAGGTGGGCGGACTGGTCCGCGGCGATGTCGAGGCGGTCGAGGTCGTAGCGGACCTGCTCGCGCAGGGCCCAGGGGAGGTCGTTGTGGCCGTCGACGACGGGGAAGTCGGCGAGGAGGGCCAGGGCCGCGTCCAGGTGGTCCGAGGCGTGGGTGGTCATCGCGGTCACTTCCCGAAGCCGAAGTGGTCCTGGCCGCCCATGGCCTTCGTGCGCAGGCGCTTGCCCTTCTCGGTGGCCTGGGCGTTCAGGTCCTGCTGGAACTCCTGCATGCGGGCCAGGAGGGAGGGGTCGAAGGCGGCCAGCATGCGGGCCGCGAGCAGGCCCGCGTTGCGGGCGCCGGCGACGGAGACCGTGGCGACCGGGACGCCGGCCGGCATCTGCACGATGGAGAGCAGGGAGTCCATGCCGTCGAGGTACTTGAGGGGTACCGGAACGCCGATGACGGGGAGCGGGGTCACCGAGGCCAGCATGCCCGGGAGGTGTGCCGCGCCGCCCGCGCCCGCGATGACCGCCTTGAGGCCGCGGCCCGCCGCCTCCTCGCCGTACGCGATCATCTCGTGCGGCATCCGGTGTGCGGAGACGACGTCGACCTCGTACGGGATCTCGAACTCGGCGAGCGCGGTGGCGGCGGCCTCCATGACGGGCCAGTCGGAGTCCGAGCCCATGACGATGCCGACGAGGGGGGCGGGAGCAGTCATTCGGTGATCGTTCCTCGGAGGTAGCCGGCGGCGTGACGGGCGCGGTCCAGCACGTCGTCGAGGTCGTCGCCGTAGGTGTTGACGTGGCCGACCTTGCGGCCGGGCTTCACGTCCTTTCCGTACATGTGGATCTTCGCCTGCGGGTCGCGCGCCATGACGTGGAGGTACGGCTTGTACATGTCGGGGTAGTCGCCGCCGAGCACGTTGCACATGACCGTCCAGGTGGACCTCGGGCGCGGGTCGCCCAGCGGGAGGTCGAGGACGGCGCGGACGTGGTTGGCGAACTGCGAGGTGATCGCGCCGTCCTGGGTCCAGTGGCCGGAGTTGTGCGGGCGCATCGCGAGCTCGTTGACCAGGATGCGGCCGTCCCTCGTCTCGAAGAGCTCGACGGCGAGGTGGCCCACGACGTCCAGCTCGACGGCGATCCGGATGGCGAGCTGCTGGGCCTCGCCGGAGAGGGCCTCGGAGAGGTGGGGCGCCGGGGCGATGACCGTGTCGCAGACGCCGTCGACCTGCTGCGACTCGACGACGGGGTACGCGACGGCCTGGCCGTGCGGGGAGCGCACGATGTTGGCGGCCAGCTCGCGGACGAAGTCGACCTTCTCCTCGGCGAGGACCGGGACCCCGGCGCGGAAGGGGTCGTGCGCGTCGGCCTCGGAGCGTACGAACCAGACGCCCTTGCCGTCGTACCCGCCGCGCACCGTCTTGAGGATGACGGGGAACCCGTCGCCCTCGGCGGCGAAGGCGGTCACGTCCGCCGGGTCGCTCACGATGCGGTGCCGGGGGCAGGGCGCCCCGATCTCGGTGAGCTTCGTGCGCATCACCCCCTTGTCCTGGGCGTGCACCAGCGCGTCGGGCCCCGGGCGGACGGGGATGCCGTCCGCTTCCAGGGCTCGCAGGTGTTCGGTGGGGACGTGCTCGTGATCGAAGGTGATCACGTCGCAGCCGCGCGCGAAGGCGCGCAGCGTGTCCAGGTCGCGATAGTCGCCGATGACGACGTCGCTGACCACTTGGGCCGCCGAGTCCTGGGGGGTGTCCGAGAGGAGCTTGAACTTGATGCCGAGGGGGATGCCCGCCTCGTGGGTCATTCGGGCGAGCTGACCGCCACCGACCATGCCGACTACCGGGAACGTCACTCGGACAGGGTATTCCAGGCCATCCGTAGGCACACACCACCCCGGGCCTCCGGGTGTTCGTACGAACCTACAGGGGGTGGGTGTGACGGGATCCGGCCGCAGTGTCCGGGCGAGACCCGTTCCACAAGCGGAGGGCGCACGTCTCCCCGCTCGGCCGGGAGGGTGACCGTTAGCATGGCTGGGTTGACGACATCAACCGAACGGGGTCGACGGACATCATGAGCGAGCCTGGCGGAACGACGCTGCGCACCCGGCTGGAGCAGCTCGCACGCGAGGTCGCCAAGTTCGGAGCGGTCGGGGGGCTCGGGCTGCTGGTCAACATTGCCGCGTCCAACCTGCTGTGGCGCACCACCGACCTCCCGTTGGTGCGGGCCGGCCTGATCGCGACGGGGATCGCGATCCTCTTCAACTACGTCGGCTTCCGGTACTTCACCTACCGCGAGCGCGACAAGAGCGGGCGGGCCAGGGAGATGACGCTCTTCCTGCTGTTCAGCGTGATCGGCGCGGTCATCGAGACCGGGGTGCTGTACGCGGCGACGTACTGGTTCGACTGGAACACCCCGCTGCAGAACAACTTCTTCAAGGTGTTCGGGATCGGGGTGGCGACCCTGTTCCGGTTCTGGTCGTACCGGACGTGGGTGTTCCGGGCGCTGCCGGCCAAGGCCGCGGTCGAGCAGGCGGAGGCCGCGACGAAGTCGGCGTCCGAGTCCGGGTCCGGGTCCGAGTCCGGGTCCGGGTCCGGGTCCGCTCCGGTGCCCAGTCGGCTCACCTGACTGTTTTCGTCTCCGTCTCCGACCTGCTGTCCGGCACCACGGTGCTCAGGAAGAGGGCGAAGATCGCGGGTTTCTGCTGGAGCAGTTCCAGCCGGCCGCCGTCCGCCTCGGCGAGGTCACGGGCGACGGCGAGGCCGATGCCGGTGGAGTTGCGGCCGCTGATGGTGCGCTCGAAGATGCGGGCGCCGAGCTCGACCGGGACGCCCGGGCCCTCGTCCGTGACCTCGATGACGGCCTGGTTGCCGGTGACCCGGGAGCGCAGGGCGACGGTGCCGCCGCCGTGCATGAGGGAGTTCTCGATGAGTGCGGCGAGCACCTGGGCCACGGCGCCGGGGGTGCCGACGGCGCGCAGGTTCTTCTTTCCCGACCGTACGATCGCCCGCCCGGCGCTGCGGTAGGCGGGCCGCCACTCCTCGATCTGCTGCTTGAGCACCTCGTCGAGGTCGAAGGCGACGGCCGATCCGGTGCGCGGGTCGCGGGAGTTGGTGAGGAGGCGTTCCACGACGTCGGTGAGGCGCTCGACCTGGGTGAGGGCGATGGTCGCCTCCTCCTTGACCGTCTCCAGCTCGTCGGTGAGCGTGATCTCCTCCAGCCGCATGGAGAGTGCGGTGAGGGGGGTACGGAGCTGGTGCGAGGCGTCGGCGGCGAGGCGGCGCTCGGCGGTGAGCATGCGGCCGATGCGTTCGGCGGAGGAGTCGAGTACGTCGGCGACCCGGTCGAGCTCGGGGACGCCGTACCTCTTGTGGCGGGGGCGGGGGTCGCCGGAGCCGAGGCGTTCGGCGGTTTCGGCGAGGTCGGTGAGGGGGGAGGCGAGGCGGTTCGCCTGTCGTACGGCGAGGAGTACGGCCGCCACGACGGCGAGGAGTGCGACCGCGCCGATGATCAGGAGGGTGCGGCCGACCTCGCGGGTGACGGTGGAGCGGGACTCCTGGACGGTGACGGACTCGCCGCGGCCGCCGGTGGCGCGGCTCTCGATGACGCCGTCGGTGGGGCGGGTGCCGATCTCGATGGGGGCGCGGCCGGGGATCTCGATGCGGGCGTAGCGGTGGTCGCCGATCTGCTTGACCAGGACTTCGCGGCTGACGTCGCCGGCGCCGTCGCCGCCCAGGCGGCTCTCTACGACGCTGACCAGGCGGAGGGCTTCGGAGTCGACGGACTCCTGGGCGCTGTTGCTGATGGTGCGGGTCTCGACGATGACCAGGGATACGCCGAAGACGGCGATCACTACCAGGACTACGGCGAGGGTGGAGTTGATCAGGCGGCGGCGCATGGGTCAAGCATGCATGGTGGGGGTCTGGGGTGAGCCACTTGTTGTGGGGGTGGGGCCGTGGCGGGGGTGGGGCGGGGTCGGGGGGTTCGGCTCCGGCGGGGGCCGCCCCCTTGCCCGCCCGTTCCGCCCCCGGGGGGCGGCCCCGCCGCCCAAGGGGGCTCGGCGTGCGGCCCCGCCGCGCAAGGGGGCGGGGCAACGGGTGCGGCTCCGCCGCACGAGGGGGTTAGCTTTTTTCGAAGCGGAAGCCTACGCCTCGGACCGTGGCGATGTAGCGGGGGTTGGCGGCGTCGTCGCCGAGCTTCTTGCGGAGCCAGGAGATGTGCATGTCGAGGGTCTTGGTGGAGGACCACCAGGTGGTGTCCCAGACCTCGCGCATCAGCTGGTCGCGGGTGACGACCCGGCCCGCGTCCCTGACCAGTACGCGGAGGAGGTCGAACTCCTTGGCCGTGAGCTGGAGTTCCTCCTCGCCCATCCAGGCGCGGTGCGACTCGACGTCGATCCGTACGCCGTGGGTGGCCGGGGCCGGGGTCGGCTCGGTGGAGCCGCGCCGCAGCAGGGCCCGTACGCGGGCGAGGAGTTCGGCGAGGCGGAAGGGCTTGGTGACGTAGTCGTCGGCTCCGGCGTCGAGCCCGACGACGGTGTCCACCTCGTCGGCGCGCGCGGTGAGCACCAGGATCGGCACGGTGAGGCCGTCGGCGCGCAGTCGGCGGGCGACCTCCAGGCCGTCCATGCCGGGGAGTCCCAGGTCGAGCACGACGAGGTCGATGCCTCCCTGAAGCCCGGCGTCCAGGGCGGTCGGTCCGTCCTCGCGGACCTCGACCTCGTAACCCTCCCGACGCAGTGCGCGGGCCAGTGGCTCCGAAATGGATGCGTCGTCCTCGGCGAGCAGTACACGGGTCATGCAGGGAATGTTAGTCGGCGCGGCGGGCGGGCCAAGCATGATCAACAAGGACGGCAGAGCGCCTGCGACTCAAGCACTCATTCCTGTGCAGGACCTTTGAATGTGCTGAGTTGGTTCCATTGTCACCTGTGATCCATCTCTCAAGTCCTTCCATATGCCGCACTGTCGTGTCGTAAGGTGGCGAGCACGTTTGTTGCAGTATTCGGGGGCCTTTGGCAGCAATGACTGCTGAGGGTCTCTTTTTGTGTGGTTCGGCAGTGGTAATCGCCGGTCCGCACGCCAGTGAATGACCTATGGGCCGGGCCCCGCGCGCGACGATGCGTTTCGCGGGGCGTGGATCCCGGTGCGGTACCCCGCACCGGTGCCGGCCGCCCCCCACCGGGCGCGTACCCCGTGACCTCACGCGGACGCGTCCCGAGCAAGCAAGGATCGACCATGGCGTCCAGCCTGACGAAGGAAACCCCCGGGGCAGTTGCCGGGGACACCGCCTTCTTCGGCCACCCCCGCGGACTGGCCACACTGTTCATGACCGAGATGTGGGAGCGTTTCTCCTACTACGGCATGCGCGCACTCTTGGTGCTCTACCTGGTCTCCGGCGGCGCCGACGCCGCCACCGGCAGCCAGGGCGGCGGCCTTGCGATGACGATGGCCACGGCCACCGCCATCTACTCCGTCTACGTCGCGATGGTCTACCTCATGGCCATGCCCGGCGGCTGGTTCGGCGACCGTGTCTGGGGCGCCCGCAAGACCGTCACCGTCGCCGCGTGCGTGATCATGGCGGGTCACCTCTGCCTGGCGCTGCCCGGCCAGATCGCGTTCTTCGCGGGTCTGATCCTGGTCGCGGTCGGCTCGGGTCTGCTCAAGGCCAACATCTCGACGATGGTCGGCCACCTCTACGACGGGCCGAACGACCCGCGCCGTGACGGTGGCTTCACGCTCTTCTACATCGGCATCAACCTCGGTGCGTTCATCGCCCCGTTCGTGGTCGGTACGGTCGGCGAGAAGGTCAACTGGCACTTCGGCTTCCTCCTCGCCGCGGTCGGCATGGGTCTGGGCCTGGTCCAGTTCCTGCTCGGCGGCAAGAGCATGAGCCCGAAGTCCAGCGTGGTCCCGAACCCGCTGAGCGCCGACGAGCGCAAGGGCCTGCTGCTGAAGGCCGGTGGCATCGCCGCCGCCGTCGTGGTCTTCTACGCGGTCATCGTCTCCATCGGCGTCTTCACGCTGAACTGGGCGCTCGTCCCGATCACCCTCGCCGGTCTGCTGATCCCGGTCGCCGTGCTGACGCGCATCAAGCGCGACAAGCAGCTGACCGCTCCCGAGCAGTCCAAGATGAGCGCGTACATCTGGTTCTTCGTCGCGGCCGCCGTCTTCTGGATGATCTACGACCAGGGCGGCTCCACGCTCGCCCTGTTCGCCTCCTCCAAGACCGAGTCGACCGTCTTCGGCCTGGGCTTCCCGGCCACCTGGTACCAGTCGCTCAACCCGCTGTACGTGATGGCGCTGGCTCCGGTCTTCGCCTGGCTGTGGCTGTGGCTGGCGCGCAAGAACCAGGAGCCGAACACCATCGTGAAGTTCGCGATGGGCATCGTCCTGGTCGGCGCCTCGTTCTTCGTCTTCATCGTCCCGATGAACATGGCGGGCGGCGGCGACAAGGTCTCCCCGATGTGGCTCGTCTCGATCTACATGATCCAGACCATCGGTGAGCTGTGCCTCTCCCCGGTCGGCCTCTCGGTCACCACGAAGATGGCCCCGCAGAAGTACGCCTCGCAGATGATGGGTGTCTGGTTCCTCGCCGTCACGGCGGGCGACTGCCTCACCGGTCTGCTGTCGCTGGGCGGTGTGAGCCTGAACGGGCTCGGCATCATCGCGGCGGAGGCCTCGCTCGCGGTGCTCGCGGGCTTCGCGGTCTGGTCGTACCGCAAGAAGGTCCAGACGATGATGGGCGAGATCCACTGATCGCGTTCCCGTCCCCGGCCGTACGCGGCTGAACGTACGGGAGGGCCCGTCGCACCGGTTCGGTGCGGCGGGCCCTTCGTCGTACTAGCGCGAGCCGCCGCGCAGGCGCCGCCAAGGGGTGAAGGTGAAGACGGCGCCGCCGAGGAGGATGACGGTGCCGGCCACCAGGGCGAGTGCCTGGAGGGCGTCGTTGTCCTCGGCACCGGTGTCGGCGAGGTCGCCGCCCGCAGCACCGCCCGTGCCGCCCGTGCCGCCCGCGCCGGAGTCGCCGCCGCCCGCGGAGCCCGTCGTGCTGCCGCCGCTCGCGCCGCCCGGCTGGGCCGAGGTGTCGAGTTCCAGCGAGACGGGGGCCGCGCCGTTGACGGTGCAGGGGATGGCGATCTTCTGGCCGCCGAGGGAGACGTCGATGTTGAGGGTGCCGGGGGCGAGGGTCGTCCTGCCGCTGGCGCCGGGCTTGTAGGTGCCGGTCATCTCGGGGAGGTCGACCGGCTTGCCCTGCTCCAGGGGGTCCTTGTTGCCGGGGCCCGCGACGTTCGCGCTGCCCTTGTCCGCGCCGCCCAGGGTGAGCTGCATGGAGGGCTTGAGAGCACCGGCCGGGAGGGCGGCGGGGCTGTTCATGACGCCCTTGGCGGTGGCGACGGTGAGGCTGTAGCTGCCGCCGTCCTTCTTCGCACCGACCGTGATCCTGGTCTTGATGCTCGCCGGGCCCGGGGACTTGCAGGCGTACTCGACCGCGACCTCCTTGCCGGGGAAGTCGGTCTTGCCGCCGTCGCCGCCGCCACCGGTGGCGGACCCGCCGGAGTCGGACCCGCCGGAGTCGCTGCCGCCCGCAGCGGAGCCGCCCGTGGTCGTCGTACCGCCCGCGGTGGTGCCACCGGCCGTCGTCCCTCCGGCGGTCGTACCTCCGGCCGTGGTGCCGCCCGCCGTCGTGCCGCCGGTGGTTCCGCCGCCGCCGTCCGTGACCTTGATGGTCGCGGCGGGCTTCACCTCTTCCTTGGGCGTGCACTTGGTGTCGGTGGACATCGGCTTGCTGACATTGATGTTGTACGCGCCGGGGGTGAGCGTGATCTCGCCCGCCTTCTCCAGCTTGAGCTTGCCCTTCATGTCGGGCAGGACCATGGGGCTGTTCTTGGGGATGGGCGGGTTCTGGCGGGGGCCCTCCATCTTCAGCTCGCCGGTCGCCGCGCCGCCGATCTTGATAGTGCCGGTCGGCTTGACGGTGTCCTTGTCGAGGTTGAGGACGTCCGGGTTCTTGGACGCGGCCTCGACCGTCTTGAGGACCACCTCGATCTCGTCGCCGACCTTCGCGGTGGCGGGCGCGGTCAGCGACACCTTGGTGGTGCCCTGGACCGCGGGGAGACCGGAGATGGGCGGAGGGATGCACTCCGTCCTGTACGACACCTCGGCGGCCTGCGCGGGCCCGGCGCCCAGCAGGATTCCCGCACCTGCGAGCATCAGCGCGGTCCCTGCCGCGCCCATCCTCCGTTGCGTGTTCACGAATTGCCTCTCGACGTAGGGGGGTCGGTGTTCTCGTGCGGTTTCGGTGCGGAAACCTGTGCGTGCGTGGGCAGTTGGGTGGGCAGTTGCGTGGTCGTCGCCCCGGGGCTGGTGTCCGGGGTGAACCAGGGCAGGGGGGTGGCGGTGGTGGTCGCCGCAGCAGCGGCCGCCTCAGCCGTGGCCGCCGTCGCCGGAACGCCCGCGACCGGGCGCGGATCGGCCTCGTCCCGTCGTACGGTGCGATGGCGGGCCTCCCGGCGGGGCGAGCGGCGCCCGGCCCCGGCTCGGGCCCCGTTCGAGCCCGGCCGTACCCGGTCCACCACCGCCATGCCGATCCGGAACACTCCCGCCGGCACCACGATCCCCAGCAGCACCCAGAACAGGACCACGCCCCACGGCCGGTCCACGCCCCACGGCTGGGCGGCGAGGACCTTGGTGCCGTACTTCACCGAGACCAGGTAGTCGCCGTGGGCGCCCGCCGGGAGCTGGACGTCGAGCGCGACCTCGGCCTGTTTGCCGGGGGCGATCGTGCCGCGCCACTGGCGTTCCTCCCAGACGGGCGCGAACACGCCGTGGGAGGTGCCCACTTGGAAGAGGGGGTCGGTGACGGGGGCGGAGCCGAGGTTGCCGAACCGGACGACGATCCTGCGGGCCTGCGGGGCGCCGAACCAGGTGAGCAGGGAGCCCGCCCCTTCGAGCCGTACCGTAGGGTCGGTGACCGCGAGCCGCCCGGCGTTCGGCGCGGGCTTCGGCAGCGGTGCGACGGGGTGCCCCGCCACCCTGAACTCGGCGTCCACGGCTGCCTGTTGGCCGGTCACCGTCGCCACATGGACGACGCACGGGCACGGTTTGGGCGGTTCGGCGACCGCCAGCTTGCGGCTGAAGCCGCCCTTGGCGTCGGTGGTGACGGCGCGGCCTTCGGCGTTGGCGCAGGAGTTGGTGCCGCCGAGCACGCCGGTGGCGGGCGAGGACTCGCCGCAGATCAGCAGCATGAGCAGGGCACCGGCCCGCCAGCCGGTGCCCTTGACCGTGATGTCACCACCCTTGCCCGCCTCTCCCTTGGAGAGCGTGACGACGGGCTCGGCCGCCGCCTCGACCGCGACCGCATCCCCGCCGGGCACGGCGAGCACGGGCGCGATGCCGCCAACTCCCAGAAGGAGTAACGCCGTTGTCAGTACAGCCGCGATGCGCTGTCGGCTAGCCCTCATTCGGTTCACCCTCCTCGCCACCCCTCCTGCGTCGTACGATCCACAGCGCCCCGCCCGCCCCCACGAGCAGCACCGCCGCCGCCGTGCCGAGCAGGGGTCCCGTTCCCACGAAGTGCGCGGTGGCCGTGGCCTCCTCGTGGATGCCGCCGCCCGCGGTGACGGTGAGCCTGGCGTCGGCCCGGTCGAGGGCGGGGGCGTCGCCGTCCGGCCAGGGCTCGGCGAGTTCGACGCGGCGGCCGGGGTCCAGCTCCCGTACCGGACGGGGGTCGCGGCGCAGCAGTTCGCCGAAGACGCCCTCGGCGCGGACGGCGACGCGCGGGGCGAGCGTCGTGTTGCCCCGGTTGACCAGGGCGTACCGGATGCCGTCCTCGCCGATCTCGACGTCCTCCACCGAGAGCGCGGCCAACGTGGGCCCGCTGACTCGGAGTTGGACGGCGACGCGCTGTTCGCGGCCGTCCGCCGCCGAGGCCACGATGGCCCCGGGGTGGTCGCCCGGCGGTGCGGCGGCGGGGACGGTCACCGTGAAGGGGACGTCCGCCCGGGTGCGCGGCGGCACCTTCACGCGTGCCGACGCCAGGGCGATCCAGGCGCCCTCGGCGTCCTCGGTGCGCAGCTGCACGGTGGCGGTCTCGTGGCCGGGGTTGGTGACGGAGAGCTTGTCGGCGAAGACCGTGCCGGGTGCGCCCTGGAGGTAGAAGTAGGGCCGTCCGTCCCGGTCGGGCCGGGTGCCGCCGCCGGAGGCAGGGCCCGCCGTCCAGGGGTCGGCGGCCGCCAGGGCGGCGGGCACGGGTCCGGCTCCGTACAGCAGCAGTAACCCCAGGAGGGTTGCCGCGGTACGGAGCGGGGCCCGGCGGCGGTCTCGGCGGCGGCGCACACGCATCAGGGGCGGACCGGCTCAGCCCGCGGACCGCTGGGTGTGCCCGGCGCGCTGGTTGCGCCTGGTCAGCCAGAGCACACCGGCCGCGCCGGACAGCAGTACGGTGCCGCCGAGCGCGCCGAGCGCGGCGGCGGAGTCCAGCGGTCCGGTCCTCGGGAGCTCGCCGCTGCCGGAGGGCCCGCTCTGCGATGTGCCGCCGGACGCGTCGGAGCCGCCGTCGCCCCCGCCCGATCCGCCGCCGGAGCCCTTCACGTCGAGCTCCAGCGAGGGCTTGGGGCTGTTGGAGGGAGTACAGGTGGTGGTGGTGCCCATGGCCTTGATGGTGAGGATCGAGGCGGTGAAGGTGACCTTGCCGCTCTTCTTCGGGGTGTAGGTGCCCGACAGGTCACTGATCTTGATGGGCGTATTGGCGGGCAGGGCCTCGGAGTTGGTGGGTCCGGCGACCGCGACGGTGCCGCTCTCGGCGCCGCCCAGCTTGATGACCGCGCTCGGCTTCATCGCGCCCTTGCCGAGCTCGATGGGGCTGGAGGAGACCCCCTTCTGGAAGGACATGGTGAGGGTGTAGCCGCTGCCGCCCTTGACCGCCTTGATGTCGATCGGGGAGACCGCACCCTTGTTCCCGATCGGGGTCTTGCACTGGTAGTTGACGTCGACGACGTCGGCCTGGGCGGCGGGGGCGGTGAGCAGCACCACCGAGCCCGCAACCGCCGCCGCCAGTGCGAGAGTTGTCCGCTTCTGGTACGACACCTTGTGATCCCCTCGTGCGCCGGAGCGCCGCCGGGGCAACGGGGCCGGGCATGACCGGCCAAGTTACTGACGGCGCATCAGATTGGGCGCTCAAGGTACGCCGGGGACCTTGGGAGGGGAAGACAAAGAGCACGCCGTATCGACGTGCTCTCTCACAACAGCCTCAACACCAACTGCTAAGCGGGTGCGGCGAGTTCCGCCCAGACCGTCTTGCCGACAACCTCAGCGGCGTCCGTGTCCGTACCGGCACCTGCACCTTCGTCCTGTGGCGCCCTGAGGACCCCCCAGTCCAGGCAGAGCCGCTGCACGATGAACATGCCGTGCCCGCCGGGCCGGCCCGCCCGGTGCGGGGTGCGCGGCGCGGGTTCGCCGCCGCTGCGGTCGGTGACCTCCAGGCGGAGTACTTTGCCGTCGCTGGCGACGCGCAGGCTGTCGGGACCCTCGGCGTGCAGGCACGCGTTGGTGACGAGCTCGGAGACGACGAGCAGGACGTCCTCGGCGGCGGCACGGCGGTCGGCGGTGGACGCGGGCAGCCAGCCCCAGTCGTACAGCGCCTGCCGGGTGAAGTCGCGGGCGAGCGGGACGATGCCGCTGGCACCGTTCAACGGGAGGGAGCGGATCTGGCCCGCGGCCCGGGCGGCGGCGAGCACCGGGTGCTCGCCGCCGGAAACGGCGCCGACAGCCTCACTCGCACTCGTACCCGCCGTACTCGTACCCGCGCTTCCACCCGCACCCTCGTCCGCCACGAAGCCGACCTCCGCCCCGGCCGCCGGGGCGGTACGGGTCTGGGGCGCGGCGGACACCGACGGGGGCTCGTCGGAGGCGGAGGCGGAGGCGGAGATGATGCCGTCCGGCTCGGGGCCGAGGTCGCCCGGCGGATGCTGCCGGGTGGTGCTCATCAGCGTTTCACCTCACCGATTCACCAAGTCGTCGTTTGCAGGGTCTGAGTTTCCTCCTGCCCGACCGATCCGTGAGAACACCCACTATTCGGTACGGGTCGCGACACGCGCGTGTGCGCGGGATGCGCACCGGGAGGAGGAGGGGGTCAGTCGCGGAGGGCGGTTTCGAGCGTGTCGTGGACGGTGAAGACCGCTTCCGCCCCGGTGATCTCGAAGACCCTGGCGACCACGGGCTGCATGCCCACCAGATGGACCGCACCGCCGGCCGCCTCCGCCTTGAGGCGGGCGCCGAGCAGCACGTTCAGCCCGGTGGAGTCGCAGAATTCGAGCAGTGAGCAGTCGATGACGAGGCGTGTCCGCCCGCCCTCGACCGCCTGCTCCAGGGGTTCCCTGAGCAGTTCGGCCGTGTGGTGATCCAGCTCACCTGCCGGCGTCACGATTTCACTGAGGCCCTCGGTCCGCACTTCGACCTGAAGCCGGCCCCGGTTCGCGCTGCCGACCGTCCCGCGGTCCATGCCCGTCCCATTTCGCCGTCGTGATTCTGTGTGTACAAGTGCTGCCCCGGGCCTGCCCCCCGCCACCCGTAGCCGCACCTCAGGGACGCGTCAAGGCAGCGAGGAATGCCCTCGACAGCAGCAGAAGACTACGCCTTCTTCACACGCACGGGTAGTCGAACAACGCCCTGAACTGGGCTTATTCGGACATAAGGCACTTGCACGTCCGTGCGGCGAGCGGGTAGGCCTAGTAGAGACAGATCCGACCACCGCCCGCCCACCACCGGCTTTGGAGGCGCCGCTTCACCGCAGGAAACACGTATCGGCATCGGCAGCCATATGCCGAGAACGATGGAGGAGACCATGTCACCCCGGCTCGACGAAACGCGTACCCACTCCAAACAGGTCGCGGCGTCGACACCCCCGCCCGAGCAGATCGAGACCGGAACCGGCGCCGCCGGCCGCGTACCTCAGCAGAGGACCGCAGCCACGCAGACGGAGCTGTCGGAGCAGTCGGAGCGGCCTCCCGGCCTCACCGGCCTCCCTGAGATTCCGCCGTACGACGAGGTGGGGCCGCTGGATGCCAGGGCCCTGTCGAAGACGCTCTTCGAGCGCCTCGAATCCCTCGAAGAGGGAACGCACGAGCACGCGTACGTCCGCAACACCCTGGTCGAGCTGAACCTCGCCCTGGTCAAGTTCGCCGCCTCCCGGTTCCGCACCCGCAGCGAACCGATGGAGGACATCATCCAGGTCGGCACGATCGGCCTGATCAAGGCGATCGACCGCTTCGAGCTCAGCCGCGGCGTCGAGTTCCCGACCTTCGCGATGCCGACGATCATCGGCGAGATCAAGCGCTTCTTCCGCGACACCTCGTGGTCGGTGCGCGTCCCGCGCCGCCTCCAGGAACTCCGCCTGGACCTGGCGAAGGCCGGTGACGAGCTGGCCCAGCAGCTGGACCGCTCCCCGACCGTCGCGGAGCTGGCCGAGCGCCTGGACATCAGCAAGGAAGAGGTCGTCGAGGGCATGGCCGCGAGCAACGCCTACACGGCGAGCTCGCTGGACGCCCAGCCCGAGGAGGACGACTCCGAGGGCGCGCTGGCCGACCGCATCGGCTACGAGGACCACGGCATCGAGGGCATCGAGTACGTCGAGTCGCTCAAGCCGCTGATCGCCGGGCTCCCGACCCGCGACCGCCAGATCCTCTCGCTGCGCTTCGTCGCCAACATGACGCAGTCGGAGATCGGCGACGAGCTGGGCATCTCGCAGATGCACGTCTCGCGCCTGCTGTCGCGCACGCTGGTCAAGCTCCGCAAGGGCCTGACCGTGGAGGAGTGACTCCTTCCCCGGCTGTCGCCGTTGTCACCGCCGTATGTGAAGGGCTGCCCCAGGCCGTATCCGGGGCAGTCCTTCACCGCGTTGATACCGCGTTGTACGGAGCTCCGCCTACCCAGCGGTTCACACCGTACGCACGCCGCTCCGCCAGACTTCCGACACCAGCGGAACGCCCGGCCGGTAGGCCAGGTGTACGTGGCTGGGGGCGTCGAGCAGCGCGAGGTCGGCGCGCGCTCCGGGCGCGATACGTCCGATGTCCGTACGCCTCAGGGCCCGTGCGCCGCCCGCCGTGGCGGACCAGATCGCCTCGTCGGGGGTCATGCCCATGTCCCGTACCGCGAGTGCGATGCAGAACGGCATCGAGGACGTGAACGACGACCCCGGGTTGCAGTCCGTCGACAGCGCGACGGTCGCCCCGGCGTCGAGCAGCCGCCGCGCGTCCGGCCACTGGGCCCGGGTGGAGAACTCGGCGCCGGGCAGCAGCGTCGCCACGGTCGCGCTGTGGGCGAGCGCGTCCACGTCGGCGTCCGTGAGGTGGGTGCAGTGGTCGGCGGACGCGGCGTCCACCTCCACGGCGAGCTGGACCCCGGGCCCGTAGGAGAGCTGGTTGGCGTGGATGCGCGGATGCAGCCCCCTGGCCTTGCCCGCGGTGAGGATCGTCCGGGCCTGGTCCCCGTCGAACGCCCCCTTCTCGCAGAACACGTCGATCCAGCGGGCGTACGGGGCGCAGGCGTCGAGCATCTCGCCGGTGACCAGGTCGACGTACCCGGCGGGGTCGTCGGCGTAGTCGGGGGACACGATGTGCGCGCCGAGGTACGTCACCTCGTCGGTGTGCTCGGCCGCGATGCGCAGCGCCCGCGCCTCGTCCTCGACGGTCAACCCGTACCCGGACTTGGTCTCCAGGGTGGTGGTGCCCTGGCGGAGGGCCTCGGCCAGGTAGCGGGCCACGTTGTCGCCGAGCGCCTTGTCGTCGGCCGCGCGGGTGGCGGCGACGGTGGTCCTGATCCCGCCCGCCTGGTACGGCCGGCCGGACATCCGGGCGTTGAACTCGGCCGTGCGGTCGCCGCCGAAGACGAGGTGCGAGTGCGAGTCGACGAACCCCGGGACGACGGCCCGGCCGCCCGCGTCGACCCTGGTGTCCGCGTCGGGCGCGTGGGCCGCCTCGCCGACCCAGGCGACCCGGTCGCCGTCGATGACGACGGCCGCGTCCTCGACCAGGCCGAGGGGGCCGCCCGCGCCGAGGGAGGGGTCGTTGGTGACGAGGCTGCCGATGTGGGTGAGGAGGGTGGTGGTCATGGTCGCTCCTGGTGGGGGTGGGGAGGTTCGGGGCGGGCGGAGGGGGGCCGTCATGCCCTCAACGCGGCCACCGTCCGCGCCAGTTCGGCCCCCACGTCCGGTACGGACAGGTGCACGCCGTCCCTGACGACCTCCCGGCCGCCGACGACCGTGTGGCGGACGTCCGCGCCGGAGGCGGCGAAGACGGCCGTTTCGGCGCCCAGTATCGGGACCGGGCCCGCCGTGCGGACCGTGTCCAGGGCGATCGTCGTGAGGTCGGCGAGGGCGCCGGGCTCGATGGTGCCCGCGTCCGGCCGGCCGAGGGCGGCGTGGCCGTCGGCGGAGGCGGCGCGCAGCAGTGCCGCCGCCGTCCAGTGGCCCCGGGTGCGGGAGCGGAGGCGTTCGTTCAGCTCCATGGCGCGGGCTTCCTCGAAGAGGTCGACGACCGCGTGGCTGTCGCTGCCGAGGGAGAGCGGGGAGCCCGCCCGCTGGAGGGCGACGGCGGGGCCGATGCCGTCCGCGAGGTCGCGTTCCGTGGTGGGGCACATGCAGGTGCCGGTGCCCGATTCGCCGAGCAGGGCGATGTCCCCGGGGGTGAGGTGGGTGTTGTGGACGCCGGTGGTGTGCGGGCCCAGCACGCCGTGGTCGGCGAGGAGCTGGGTGGGGGTGCAGCCGTGGGCGGCCCGGCAGGCGTCGTTCTCGGCGGTCTGTTCCGAGAGGTGGACGTGCAGGGGGGCCTGACGGTCCTGGGCCCATTTGGCGACGGTGGCCAGTTCCGCCGCCGGGACCGCCCGTACCGAGTGGATGGCCGCTCCGTGCCGTACGTACGCGGAATCGGTCAGGCCCGACGACACCCGCTCCGCCCACGCCTCGGCCGTACCGTCCGAGAAGCGGAGCTGGTGGGAGTTGGGGGGTTCGCCGAAGCCGGAGGAGAGGTAGGCGGTGTCGAGGAGGGTCAGGCGGATGCCCGCGTCATGGGCCGCCGCGATCAGGGCCTCGCCCATGGCGTTGGGGTGGGCGTAGGGCTTGCCGCCCGGGGCGTGGTGCACGTAGTGGAATTCGCCGACCGCCGTGATCCCGGTGAGCGCCATCTCCGCGTACACCGCGCGGGCGAGTGCGTGGTACGAGTCCGGGGTGAGGCGGGAGGCGACGGAGTACATGACCTCGCGCCAGGTCCAGAAGGTGCCCGAGCCGACCTGGACGGCTCCGCGCAGCGCCCGGTGGAAGGCGTGCGAGTGGGTGTTGGCGAGGCCGGGGAGGGTCAGTCCGCGCAGCGCGACGGAGTCCGGCGGCGGGGCCACAACTCCCTTGCGCACCGCGGTGATCCGGCCGTCCGCGACGTCCACCGCGACGCCGGGCTCGACGACCGGGTCGAGCCAGGCGTGTTCCATCCAGTACGTCGTCGTACGTGTCATGCGCAGGCGAGCCCTTCGGTGACGTCGGCGAGTGCGCGCACCCCGGCGACGCAGTCGTCCTCGGCTGCGTACTCCGCCGGGGAGTGCGAGACGCCGGTGGGGTTGCGTACGAACAGCATGGCGGTCGGGACGGACGCGGAGAGGATTCCCGCGTCGTGTCCCGCGCCCGTGCCCAGGACGGGGATGTTCTCCCCCAGCAGCCGGGCGAGTTCGTCGCGCAGGGCGTGCTCGAACTCGACGACCGGGGTGAAGGACTCCCGTACGACCTTGAGGTCGATGCCGGACCGGGAGGCGGCTTCCTGGGCGGCGGTCTCGATGCCCGCGATCACCTTGTCCAGGGTGGACTGGTCGGCGGCCCGGGAGTCGAGCCAGCCCCTGACCAGCGACGGGATCGCGTTGACGCCGTTCGGCTCGACGCTGATCTTGCCGAACGTGGCGACGGCGCCCGCGAGTTCGGCCTCGCGGCGGGCGGCGAGGACGGTCTCCGCGTAGGTGAGCATGGGGTCGCGGCGGTCCACGAGGCGGGTGGTGCCCGCGTGGTTGGCCTCGCCGTGGAAGTCGTACCGCCAGCGGCCGTGCGGCCAGATCGCGGAGGCGAGGCCGACCGGGTCGCCGGTGAGGTCGAGGGCGCGGCCCTGCTCGACGTGGAGCTCGACGAAGGCGCCGATACGGGCGAGACGCTCGGGGTCCGGGCCGATGGCGGCCGGGTCGTAGCCGGCCGCCTCCATCGCCTGCGGCAGCGTGATGCCGTCGCCGTCGCGGAGCTCGCAGGCCTTCTCGGGGGTGAGCTGGCCGGCGGCCAGCCGCGAGCCGACGCAGGCGAGGCCGAACCGGGCGCCCTCCTCGTCGCCGAAGTTGGTGATGGCGACCGGTCTGGCGAACTCCACTCCCCTGTGGCGGAGTTCGTCGAGCGCGGCGAAGGAGGAGACGACGCCGAGCGGGCCGTCGAAGGCGCCGCCGTCCGGCACCGAGTCGAGGTGCGAGCCGATGACGACGGCGTCCCCGGCGAGGGGGTCGCCCTGCCAGGCCCACTGGTTGCCGTTGCGGTCGAGCTCGTAGGTCAGGCCCCTGGACTCGGCCTGTGCCTTGAACCAGGCGCGGCAGTCGGCGTCGGCGGCCGTCCAGGCGTACCTGCGGTACCCGCCGGTGGCGGAGCTGCGGCCGATCGGCAGCAGCTCCGCCCACATGCTGTGGAAGCTGTCGCTCACGCGTCGTCGCCCTTGCTGCTGTCGCCCTCGCTGCTGTCGCCCTCGCGCATCGGGACGCGGACACCCTGGGCGTCGGCGGTGGCCTCCGCCTCCTCGTAACCGGCGTCGACGTGCCGGATGACGCCCATGCCGGGGTCGTTCGTCAGCACGCGGCGGATCTTCTCGCCCGCGAGCTTGGTGCCGTCGGCGACGGACACCTGGCCCGCGTGGATCGAGCGGCCCATGCCGACGCCGCCGCCGTGGTGGATGGAGACCCAGGAGGCGCCGGAGGCGACGTTGACCATGGCGTTGAGCAGCGGCCAGTCGGCGATGGCGTCGGAGCCGTCGCGCATGGCCTCGGTCTCGCGGTACGGGGAGGCCACCGAGCCGCAGTCGAGGTGGTCGCGGCCGATGGCGAGCGGGGCGGCGAGGGTGCCGTCGGCCACCATGTTGTTGAAGAGCTCGCCCGCCTTGTCGCGCTCGCCCTGGCCGAGCCAGCAGATCCGGGCGGGCAGGCCCTGGAAGTGGACGCGCTCGCCGGCCATCTTGATCCAGCGGTGCAGGGATTCGTTCTCGGGGAAGAGCTTGAGCAGCTCGCGGTCCGTCTTGTGGATGTCGGACGCCTCGCCGGACAGCGCGGCCCAGCGGAACGGGCCCCTGCCCTCGCAGAAGAGCGGGCGGATGTACGCGGGGACGAAGCCGGGGAAGTCGAACGCCCGGCTGTAGCCCGCGAGTTGGGCCTCGCCGCGGATGGAGTTGCCGTAGTCGAAGACCTCGGCACCGGCGTCCATGAAGCCGACCATGGCTTCGACGTGCTTGGCCATGGACTCGCGGGCGCGGGTGGTGAACCCGGCCGGGTCCTTGGCCGCCGCGTCCGCCATGTCGTCGAAGCCGATGCCGACGGGGAGGTAGGCGAGCGGGTCGTGGGCGGAGGTCTGGTCGGTGACGATGTCGACGGGCGCGCCCTCGGCGAGCATCCGGGGCAGCAGTTCGGCGGCGTTGCCGAGCAGGCCGATGGAGAGCGGCTTGCGCTGGTCACGGGCCTCGACGGCGAGCTGGAGTGCGTGTTCCAGGGAGTCGGCCTTCACGTCCAGGTACTTGTGCTCGATCCGGCGCTCGATGGCGCGCGGGTCGACGTCGATACAGATCGCGACGCCGTCGTTCATCGTCACGGCGAGCGGCTGGGCGCCGCCCATGCCGCCGAGCCCGGCGGTGAGGGTGATGGTCCCGGCGAGGGTGCCGTTGAACCTCTTCGCGGCGACGGCGGCGAAGGTCTCGTACGTCCCCTGGAGGATTCCCTGCGTACCGATGTAGATCCACGAACCGGCGGTCATCTGCCCGTACATGGTGAGTCCGAGCTGCTCCAGGCGGCGGAACTCCTCCCAGTTCGCCCAGTCGCCCACCAGGTTGGAGTTGGCGATGAGCACGCGCGGCGCCCACTCGTGGGTCTGCATGACGCCGACCGGACGCCCGGACTGGACGAGCATCGTCTCGTCCTGCTTGAGCGTCTTCAGGGTCCGCACCATGGCGTCGAAGGAGCGCCAGTCGCGGGCCGCCTTGCCGGTGCCGCCGTAGACGACGAGCTTGTCGGGGTGCTCGGCGACCTCGGGGTCGAGGTTGTTCTGGAGCATGCGCAGGGCGGCCTCCTGCTGCCATCCCAGGGCGCTGAGCTCCGTACCGCGCGGGGCTCGTACGGGTCGGGGTCCTGACATGGAGTGCCTCCTGGGGCAGAGCCGTTGATTTGTTATTCACATCCTGGCGAGATGAATAGATCCAGTCAACACCCCGGGCGGGCCCGACGGCACTCGCACCCCGCCGCACCGATGATTTCCGCCCCTCCGGGGAGTCCTCATGGCATGACGCAGACACCTGACACGACCCTCAGCACCGACTACAGCGAGGAGAAGGCGGTCGCGGCACCCTGGTCCCGGGCCGAGGAGATCCTCCGTTCGGCCGAGCTCTTCTGGATCTCGACGGTACGGAGCGACGGCCGGCCCCATGTGACGCCGCTGCCCGCCGTGTGGCTGGACGGCCGGCTGCACTTCTGCACCGGCCCGGGCGAACGCAAGGCGAAGAACCTGGCCGCCAATCCCCACCTGGTCCTGACCACCGGAAACAACCGCTGGAACGAGGGCTTCGACCTCGTCTACGAAGGCACGGCGACCCGCGTCACGGACGACGCCCGCCTCCAGGTACTCGCCGAGGCCTGGGAGACCAAGTACGGCAGCGACTGGCACTTCGACGTCGCCGACGGCCACTTCGGCCATGGCGAGGGCCGCGCGGTGGTCTTCGAGGTCCCCCCGAAAACCGTCTTCGGCTTCGGCAAGGGCACCCCGTTCAGCCAGACGCGGTGGCGTTTTGGGGGGTGAGGGGCGGGGCGGGTCCCGGGGTGGGGGCCGGGGCGCAGGTGGGGCGGGGTCGGGGGGTTCGGCTCCGCCGGGGGCCGCCCCCTTGCCCGCCCGTTCCGCCCCCGGGGGGCGGCCCCGCCGCCCAAGGGGGCTCGGGGGTGGGTGCGGCCCCGCCGCCCAAGGGGGCTAGGGGGTGGGTGCGGCCCCGCCGCCCAAGGGGGCGGGGGGTGTGGGAATTGCCGGTGTCGGCGCCTCACGCCTGCTTGGCTGGGGGGATGACCACATCCGATGCGCACGACTCCGGTGTCCCCTCCCCCGTCCCCGAGGCCGTCGTCCGGCGGGAGCAGGCCGTGCGGGCGGCGGTGGAGCAGGGGCTGACCGGGGCGGGGAGTCCCGTCGTCGGGCTCCTCGACCTCGCCGGGATCCGGGCGGGGGCCCAAGCCCTGCGGGACGCCTTCGCTCAGGTCACGGCGCCCGGCACTCCCGTCCTGCACACCTTCGCCGTCAAGGCCGCACCGCTCGTACCGCTGCTGCGGATGCTGTACGAGGACGGGCAGATCGGCGCGGAAGTGGCGAGCCCCGGTGAGCTGGCGCTCGCGCGGACCGCGGGGGTGCTGCCCGCCCACACCGTCTTCGACTCGCCCGCCAAGACCCCCGCAGAACTGCGCGAGGCACTCGCCCTCGGGATCGCCGTGAACGCCGACTCCGCCCAGGAGCTGGCCCGTATCGACGCTCTCGTCCGGTCAGCGCCGACCCGTTCCCCGCTCGGCATTCGGGTCAATCCGCAGGTCGGGGCGGGGAGCATCGCGGCGACCTCCACCTCCACCGCCACCTCGAAGTTCGGCGTCGCGCTCCTGGACCCGGGGGCCCGTGAATGGGTGGTCCGGGCGTATCAGGAGCGGCCCTGGCTGACCCGACTGCACACCCACACCGGGTCGCAGGGCGTTCCGCTGGAGCGGATGGCGGCGGGGGTGCGTGCCACCTATGAACTGGCCGAGGAGATCAATGAGTTGGCGGGAGAGCGGCGGGTCGACACGATCGACATCGGGGGCGGGCTGCCGGTCAATTTCGCCTCCGACACGCACACCCCGTCGTTCGCGGAGTACGCCGCGCTGCTCGCCCGCGAGGTGCCGGGGCTGTTCGACGGGCGGTACGGGCTGGTCACCGAGTTCGGGCGCGCCCTCGTCGCCAAGCACGGCACGCTGCTGACCCGGGTGGAGTACGTGAAGACGTCCGGCGGGCGGCCGATCGCCGTGACCCACGCGGGAGTTCAGGTCGCGACCCGCAGTGTGTACCTGCCGGAGGTGTGGCCGCTGAGGGTCGCCGCGTACGACGAGAAGGGCCGGCCCAAGCCGGGACCGGCCGTTCCGCAGGACATCGCCGGGCCCGCCTGCTTCTCGGGCGACCTGCTCGCCGAGAACCGTGCGCTGCCTGCCCTGGAGGCCGACGATCACGTGGCGGTGCTGGACGTCGGGGCATACGCGATGGCGGCGCACTACGCGTACAACTCCCTTCCCCGGCCTGCCCTTTACGGCTTCGACGCGACCCCGACCGGGGTGCGGTTCGTCCTCGCGCGGGCGGCGCAGAGCATGCGGGAGATCGTCGCGGAGGCGGGCGGGGGGCTTCGCGAGCGCTTCTAACCCCGCCCAATCCCGCGCGCGCTTCGTGGCCGGAGAATTGCCCCGGAGCGGCGGTGCGGACACCCTAGCCAGCCGCACGGGTGTTCCGTTGGAATATGCCAGAACTCCCCTCAAGCGCATGCCGGTTGCGTAATCTCTGGCCCATCGCGCCGCCCCCGGTGGGGCCTGGGGAGAGGGGAGTTCCGCGTGTCGGGAATCGATGCATGCCTGGTCGAAGCGATGGAGTTGCCCGGTGCACGCGGGGCGGCCCTCGTCGACTGGACCAGCGGACTCGCGCTCGGCACCGCCGGGGAGGCCGCCGGCGGTGACAGCGAGACGGCCGCCGCCGAGTCCGCCGAGCTGGCCAGGATGGCCGCCGAGCACGGCACCTTCGCCCCCGGCCCCGGAGCCGGTCCCGCGCACAGCGGGGAGGGCGGGGGCCAGAGCCAGAGCCAGGCCAAGGGGCTCCCCGTCGAGGACGTCATCATCACCACCCGCACCGACTACCACCTGCTGCGGTACGTGGAGACCTCCTTCGACAGCAGCGTCTTCCTCCACCTCTGGCTCGACCGGGAACTGGGCAACCTCGCCCTCGCCCGACTGCGCCTCGCCGACCTCGCAGAACGGCTGGTACTGGGATGACCGCGACCACGACGACCGGCGCAACGACCGCACGCACCGCGACCGCGGACGCACCAAGTGCCCTGTCCCCCATGCTCGTTCGCCTCGCCGACGAGCGCGCCACCGGCGCCCTGCTGCGTGACCACGGCACCCTCTACCTCGACGAAGGACAGGTGGTGCACGCCGAGAGCCCGGCCGCACCCGGCCTGGAGGTGCTGCTCACCAACCGGCTGCCTCGCGAGGGCTGGCAGGAGGCCTTCGACCGGGCCGGACCGCACGGCCGGGTGGGCCGCTTCCTGGTCGACAGCGGGCGCCTCGCGGGCGGCGAGCTCGAACTCGCCCATCTGGGAGCCCTGTTCGACGCCGCGTTCTTCGCCCTCGCACCGGGCAGCGGCCCGACCCGCTTCCGGCACGGCGTGGCGCACTGGATGGGCCCGGTACGCCCGGTCTCCGCCCGCCTGGTGGCCCGCGAGTGCCAGCGCCGCCGCGAACTCCTGGACGAGCTGTGGCCCTACCCCGACACCGACAACTCCCCCGTCGTACGCGGCACTTCGGACGCCCACATCACCCGCCGCCAGCAGGACGTGCTCGACCTCGCGGACGGGGTGCGCACCCCCGCCGACATCGCCCGGGCCCTCGGCAGGCCCGCCTTCCACACCTTGATCGACGTACGGCGCCTGGCGGCGGCCGGTGCGGTGGCGACCCCGCGCGAGGCACCGCTGCCCGCCCCCGTCGCCGTACCGGAATGGGTCGGCCAGGTCACCGAGGACCCGGACGTCGCCCTGCTGCGCCGGCTCCGCAACGCCCTGGAGGCACTGTGAAAAGAGCTCTGCGCACCCTCACGGTCCGTGCCGCCGTCGACCGGCCCCGCCCGGAGCGCAGGCGGACGGTGCCCGCGCCGAGGCCGCCGGACCCCGACGTCCTTGAGGAACTGCGGCGGTTGAGGGCCCGGCTCCCCCAGCTGACCGGGGTGCTGGCCGCCAGCGTCGACGGTCTCGTCCTCGCCGAGGACGCGGGCCCCGTCGAGGCGGAGGGCATCGCCGCCCTCACCGCCGCCGCACTCGGCGTCTCGGTGCGGCTGGCCGACGCCACCGGCCAGGGCGGCTTCAAGGAGCTGCTGGTACGGGGCGAGGAGGGTTACGTCGCCACCTACGCGGCGGGCGCCTCGGCCGTACTGACCCTGCTCGCCGAGCCCCGGATCAACGTGGGCCGGCTGCACCTCGAAGCCCGGCGGGCGGGTGCCCGGATCGGCGAACTCGTCGACCGTACGGACCCCTCCGCACCGGACACGACCGCCTCGACCACCACGACCGCCACCACCTGAACTCGTCCCACCCAACCGACAGAAGGAAGTGCGACCACTCATGGCCAACACCGAAGCCGCTCTCAAAGAGGCAATGACCATCGAGGGCACCCTCGGCGTCGCCCTCGTCGACTACACCAGCGGCATGGCGCTGGGCACCGCGGGCGGCAGCAAGGAGCTCGACCTCACGGTCGCCTCCGCGGGCAACACCGACGTGGTGCGGGCCAAGGTCCGCACCCTGGAGCACCTCGGCATGAACGACGAGATCGAGGACATCCTGATCACGCTCGGCAGCCAGTACCACCTGATCCGGCTGCTCAAGGGCCGGGGCACCAACGGCCTGTTCCTCTACCTGGCGCTCGACAAGGACCGCGCGAACCTCGCGATGGCCCGTCACCAACTCAAGCGCATCGAGAGCGAGTTGGAGGTCTGAGCCGCCACCGGGGGCGGAGGCGCATCCCCGGCACCGCGCCTCCGCCCCGCCACTCCACTCCACTCCACTCCACTCCTGCGGCTACTCGACGAAGAGCCCGCGCACCCCGGCCCGTACGTCGAACTCCTCCAGCCGCGCCTGCGCGTCCGGCAGCCCGTCGCACATCGCCTCCAGCAGCACCCGCCCCAGCAGCATCGGCGCGCACGCGGTGTCGAAGGCCAGCCCGGTGCCGACCGCGGCCGGGATCAGCAGGTCACTGTGGGCGGCCACCGGCGCGAACGCGGAATCGGCGACCGTGATGACGGTCAGCCCCTGCTCACGCGCGTACGCCAGCGCCTCCACCACCTCGCGCGGATGGCGCGGCAGCGCGAAGCACAGCAGCACCTCGGCGCCCGCCCGCCGGGCCGCGTCGATCCGGTCGGCCAGCATGGAGCCGCCCTCGTCGAGCAGCCGTACGTCCGGGTGCACCTTGGCCGCGAAGTAGGCGAAGCCACGCGCCTGCGAGGACGCGGCCCGCAGCCCGAGCACCGGCAACACCTGTGACCGGGCGAGGAGTTGACCGGCACGCTCGACCGGGGCCGGGTCGGCGAGCAGCTCGGCGAGGTGCCGCAGGTTCTCCATCTCGCCGAGGACCGCCTGCTGGTACTCGTTGTACGAGGCCGAGGCGCCCGCCGCCGCTCCGGCGGGCGCGACCTCCCGCAGGTGCTTGCGCAGTGCCGGGTACCCGTCGAAGCCGAGCGCGACGGCGAACCGGGTCACCGACGGCTGGCTGACCCCCGCGAGCTCGGCCAGCTCCACGCTCGACAGGAACGGCACGTCACCCGCCCGCCGCACCATGCTGTGCGCGATCCGCCGCTGGGTCGGGGTGAGCCGCCGCCCCTCGAAGAGCTGCTGGAGCCGCGCGGCGGCCGACCCGGCAGCCCGTCCGGTAGCCCGTCCGGCAGCCTGTCCGGCGGTCCGCCCCGCCTCCCGGTCCGTACCGGAATCCACGTCCGATTTCCCACTCGAACCCTCCATAACCGACCCCGCCTCCACGATTTTCAGCCGACCCATTGACATCTATTCAGTCACCCAGAACCCTGCATGACCATATACAGACTGCATGGGAGGGGCACACACATGGCTGGCTCACCGGCTGACGTACCGGCTGCTTCACTCGTCGAGCGGCGCTCGATCGACGTCGTCCCGGACGGGGAACGCCACGGCACCGCCTTCTCCCAGTTCACCCTCTGGCTCGGCGCGAACCTCCAGATCACCGCCGTGGTCACCGGCGCGCTGGCCGTCGTCTTCGGCGGCGGCCCGCTCTGGTCGATCATCGGTCTCCTCCTCGGCAACGTCCTCGGCGGCGCCGTCATGGCCCTGCACTCGGCACAGGGCCCGAAGCTGGGCCTGCCCCAAATGATCCAGTCCCGCGCCCAGTTCGGCGTCAAGGGGGCGGTCGTGCCGCTCCTGCTGGTCATCGTGATGTACGTCGGCTTCTTCGCGAGCGGCAGTGTCCTGGCGGGCCAGGCGGTCGGCGAGCTGACCCACCTCGGCGACACCACCGGCATCATCGTCTTCGCGGTGATCACGGCGGTGATGGCGGCGGTCGGCTACCGGGTGATCCACGCGCTGGGCCGGGTCGCCAGCGTGATCTGCGCCCTGGCCTTCGTCTACCTGGGCATCCGCCTGCTGGGCGACATCGACCTGGGCGCGGTCCTCACCACGGACCCCGGCTTCGACCTGCCGATGTTCCTGCTGGCCGTCTCCCTCTCGGCCTCCTGGCAGCTCGCCTTCGGCCCGTACGTCGCGGACTACTCCCGCTACCTGCCGCGCAGCACCTCCGGCAAGGCCACTTTCTGGTGGACCCTGGCGGGCTCCGGGATCGGGTCACAGTGGTCGATGACCTTCGGTGTCCTGGTGGCGGCCACCTCGGGCGGCGCGTTCATGAAGAGCCAGGTGTCGTACGTGGTCGGGCTCGGCGGCGCGGGCCTGATCGCGTCCTTCCTGTACTTCGTGATCGCGCTGGGCAAGCTGACGATCAACGTGCTCAACACCTACGGCGGCTTCATGTCGATGGTGACCAGCATCAGCGGCTTCCGGGGGCAGCGGACGCTGTCGCCGCGCGCCAGGTCGGCGTACATCGCGGGGATCATGGTCGCGGGCACGGTGGTCGCGCTCCTCGGCAAGGACAGCTTCCTGACCTCGTTCAAGGACTTCCTGCTCTTCCTGCTGACCTTCTTCACCCCGTGGTCGGCGATCAACCTGGTCGACTTCTACCTGATCTCGCGCGAGCGCTACGACATCGAGGCGCTGTCGGACCCCGGAGGCCGGTACGGTGCCTGGCGGTGGGACGCGCTGTCGGTGTACGTGCTCGGCGTCCTGGCCCAGCTCCCCTTCCTGGTCACGCACTTCTACACGGGCCCGCTTGTGGCTCCGCTGGGCGGCGCGGACATCTCCTGGATCATCGGCCTGGCGGTGCCCGCACTCCTGTACTGGCTGCTGGCAAGGAGGAACACCGCACACATTCCGGGGAACACCGCAGGGGGCGGCGGGGGTATTCCGCAGCCGAATACGGGGGCTTCCCCCACTGCCAAGGGCGCTCCCGCTCCGTAACGTCGAAGGCATGGAAGCATCAGGCCGCGCTCGCGACGCCGAGCTGAAGAAGGACCTGGACGCCACGGTGAACGCCCGCAGGGAACTCGGGGCGGACTACGAGGCGGCCCTCGTCGAATCGTTCCTGGAGAAGGTCGAGCAGCGCCTCGACACCACGGTCGACCGCCGCGTCCGCCGGCAGCTGGCCGAACAGCAGCTCGTCGTGGCGAGGGGCGCGTCCAGCCCGGCCAGGGCCCCGTCCGGCGACGGCGGCTTCGGCGAACGCTTCGGCTTCGCCATCATCTCGCTGATCCTCGCCGTCCCGCTGTCCGCGATCGCCGTGGTCAACGCCGGGCTGCCGGGGCTGCTGGTCAGCTGGGTGGGCATCTTCGGCGTGAACGCGGTGCACGCGTCCAGGGGGTGGAGGTGGCTCCACGGGGACCGCGACCGCGCGAAGACCTCCGAGTGGGACCTCTAGCACCGGGCGCCCGGCCGCCGCAGGTGTCTGGCGCGGGGACCGACGCACCCCCGGCTGCCCAGGGGGCGGGACGACGACGGTCCCCGCCAGGAACACGGCCCGGGTCAGGGCCGGATGCCGTGTTCCGACGTCCACGAAGGCCCGGGAGCCGCTCCGGTTGTCCGTGACGCCGACAAGGACCACTGTGCCGCAGCCGTGTTAAGCGAGTGCTGCGACGGCATGACGTGCTCGTACCGTTCGTACGAAGTCCGGTCGCACACAGGCCCGAACCGTCCCGTGAGGCTCAGGCCAAAGCCTGAGCCCCGACGGCCGGTCCGGGCCCGTACGGCATCAGCGGCCGCAGCCGTGACCGGTCATCAGCCCTTCGCGAGGAAGGCCAGCAGGTCCTGCCTGCTCACCACCCCGGTCGGCTTGCCCTCGACCAGCACGATCGCCGCGTCCGCCCCGCCCTTGCCGCCGAGGACGACCATCAGGTCCTCGACCGGCTCGCCGGAACCGACCTGCGGCAGCGGGTCGGACATGTGCTTCTCCAGCGGGTCGCTCAGCGAGGCGCGCTGGGCGAACAGTGCGTCCAGCAGCTCCCTTTCGACGACCGAGCCGATGACCTCGGCGGCCATCACGTCCGGGTGCCCGGCGCCCGGCTTCACGATCGGCATCTGCGAGACGCCGTACTCGCGCAGCACGTCGATGGCCTCGCCGACGGTCTCCTCCGGGTGCATGTGCACCAGGTGCGGCATCGCGCCGCCCTCCTTGTACTGGAGCACGTCGCCGACGCGCGCGGAGGGGCCCGCGTCCTCCAGGAAGCCGTAGTCGGCCATCCACTCGTCGTTGAAGATCTTGCTCATGTAGCCGCGCCCGCTGTCCGGGAGCAGGACGACGACCACGTCGTCCGGGCCGAGCCGCTCCGCCACCCGCAGCGCGCCCACGACCGCCATTCCGCAGGAGCCGCCGACGAGGAGGCCCTCCTCCTTGGCGAGCCGCCGCGTCATCTGGAAGGAGTCCTTGTCGGAGACCGCGACGATCTCGTCCGTGACGGTCTTGTCGTACGCGGTCGGCCAGAAGTCCTCACCGACGCCCTCGACGAGGTACGGCCGGCCGGAGCCGCCGGAGTAGACCGAGCCCTCCGGGTCGGCGCCGATGACGGTGACCTTGCCGCCGCTGATCTCCTTGAGGTAGCGGCCGGTGCCGGAGATGGTGCCTCCGGTGCCGACGCCTGCGACGAAATGGGTGATCTTCCCGTCCGTCTGGTCCCACAGCTCCGGGCCCGTCGTCTCGTAGTGCGAGCGCGGGTTGTTCGGGTTGCTGTACTGGTCGGGCTTCCAGGCACCGGGGGTCTCGCGGACCAGCCGGTCGGAGACGTTGTAGTACGAGTCGGGGTGCTCGGGGTCGACGGCGGTCGGGCAGACCACGACCTCCGCGCCGTACGCCCGCAGCACGTTGATCTTGTCGAGCGACACCTTGTCGGGACAGACGAAGATGCACTTGTAGCCCTTCTGCTGGGCCACGATCGCGAGTCCGACGCCGGTGTTGCCGGAGGTCGGCTCGACGATGGTGCCGCCGGGCTGGAGCGCACCGCTCTGTTCGGCGGCCTCGATCATGCGGACGGCGATCCGGTCCTTCACGGACCCGCCGGGGTTGAAGTATTCGACCTTCGCAAGGACTGTCGCCTGAATGCCTGCCGTCACTCGGTTCAGCTTCACCAGCGGGGTGTTGCCTACGAGGCTGATCATCGAGTCGTGAAATCGCACGTCTTCTCCGGGGTCTCCGTGATGGTGCGGCCAGACTAGACCGCCCCCCGTCCGTCCGTATTCACCTTCGGGTGAGATTGAGCAACACCCCCTACCGGGCAGTTAGCAGATGTACGGACCGGCAACCGTACGGATGTTCCTGCGCATGGTTCTTCGAGGAGGTGGCTGCGACTGTGTCGAGGGCGAGGGTGGCACGGCGAATCGCCGCGGGCGCGGCGTACGGCGGCGGTGGCATCGGGCTGATCGGGGCCGCGACGGTGGGACTGGTGATTGCGGAGGTGCAGCTGGCGAAACGTGCGGTGGGCGGCGGGGTGGCGCCGATCGCACCGCCCGCGGACGGTCTGTACGGCACCGCCTTCGCAGGGCGCTGCTCGGACCTGCCCGCGCTGCGGCTCGCCGTCCTCGGGGACTCGACCGCCGCAGGTCAGGGCGTACGGCGAGCGGGCCACACGCCGGGCGCCCTGCTCGCGTCGGGGCTCGCGGCGGTGGCCGAACGGCCGGTCGAGCTGCGGAACGTGGCGCTGCCCGGGGCCATGTCCGACGACCTGGACCGCCAGGTCTCGCTCCTCGTGCGGGATCCGCTCCGGCCCCCGGACGTATGCGTGATCATGATCGGCGCGAACGACGTGACGCACCGGATGCCTCCGACGCAGTCGGTACGGCATCTGTCCGCGGCGGTACGGAGGCTGCGTACGGCGGGCGCGGAGGTCGTCGTGGGCACCTGCCCCGACCTGGGCACGATCGAGCCCGTCTACCAGCCGCTGCGGTGGCTGGCCCGCCGGGTCTCGCGGCAGCTGGCGGCGGCGCAGACGATCGGGGTGGTGGAACAGGGCGGCCGGACGGTTTCGCTGGGCGACCTCCTGGGTCCCGAATTCGCCGCCAATCCGCGGGAGTTGTTCGGTCCGGACAATTACCATCCCTCGGCGGAGGGCTATTCCACGGCGGCCATGGCGGTTCTGCCCACGCTGTGCGCGGCGCTCGGTCTATGGCCGGAATCCGACCGTCTGGACGGCTCGCGGGACGAGGGAATGCTGCCGGTGGCACGCGCCGCGACCAAGGCGGCGGCCGAAGCGGGCACAGAGGTCACGGGCGCCCGCGCCCCCTGGGCCCTCCTCAAACACCGCCGCCGGAGGCGGATCCCGACGGCTCCGGACCCGGCGAGGACGCAGGACGCGGCGCACTAGGGATCCTGCCGGGCCGAACTCGCCGAGCGGCGTGCGAGGCATCCGGCCGCCGCCGCGCGGCACCCCAAGCCTCGTGCGGCGCCGCGCCTGCGGCGGGCGATGCCCCTCCCCGCCCCTTCCCGCTGCGCTGGATTTGCGGCTGCCGCCGCGTGGCGCTGGCAGTGCGAGCTGGCGAGCGTGTCGCGCCTGCGGCGGACTGTGCCCCTCCCCGCCCCTTCCCTAGACCGCTGGCCGCGGGGTCAGGGGTCCGCACGCGCGGGCCGGTGGGTGGTTGCTCGCGCAGTTCCCCGCGCCCCCAGGTACTCGTGTCCAGCGCCGCACAGTTCCCGGCGCGCGTTGACTACGAGTACTCAGGGGCGCGGGGAACTGCGCGGCCAGCCACATCGCACCCGCACATGACCACCGGCCGTGGCCGGGCCCGCCACCTCCCCCACCCCTGAGCAACCGCTTAGAAGTGCGGCCCGCGTCACACCACCCACCCGGTGACCACCCCCGGTACGGCCCGGTAACTTCGAAAGAGGACCGCCCACTTCACCACCCGCGCACCCCAGGAGCCCCCGATGCCCGAAGCCGTCATCGTCTCGACCGCCCGCTCCCCCATCGGCCGCGCCTTCAAGGGCTCCCTCAAGGACCTCCGCGCCGACGACCTCACCGCGACCATCATCCAGGCCGCCCTCGCCAAGGTCCCCGAGCTCGACCCCCGCGACATCGACGACCTGATGCTCGGCTGCGGCCTCCCCGGCGGCGAGCAGGGCAACAACCTCGGCCGCATCGTCGCCGTGACGATGGGCATGGACCACCTCCCGGGCTGCACCGTCACCCGCTACTGTTCCTCCTCGCTCCAGACCTCCCGCATGGCCATGCACGCCATCAAGGCCGGCGAGGGCGACGTGTTCATCTCCGCCGGGGTGGAGATGGTGTCGCGCTTCACCAAGGGCAACTCGGACTCCCTCCCGGACACGCACAACCCCCTCTTCGCCGAGGCCGAGGCCCGCACCGCCGCCAACGCCGAGCGCGAGGGCACCGACTGGCACGACCCCCGCGAGGACGGCCTCGTGCCGGACGCGTACATCTCCATGGGGCAGACCGCCGAGAACCTGGCCCGCCTCAAGGGCGTGACCCGCGCCGACATGGACGCCTTCGGTGTCCGCTCGCAGAACCTCGCCGAGGAAGCCCTCAAGAACGGGTTCTGGGAGCGCGAGATCACCCCGGTCACCACCCCGGACGGCACGGTCGTCAGCAAGGACGACGGCCCCCGCGCGGGCGTGACGCTGGAAGGCGTCGCAGGCCTGAAGCCGGTCTTCCGCCCCGACGGCCTGGTCACCGCCGGCAACTGCTGCCCGCTCAACGACGGCGCCGCCGCCCTGGTGATCATGTCCGACACCAAGGCCCGGGAGCTGGGCCTCACCCCGCTGGCCCGGATCGTGTCCACCGGTGTCTCCGGACTGTCCCCCGAGATCATGGGTTACGGGCCGGTCGAGGCGAGCAAGCAGGCACTCAAGCGCGCCGGGCTGACCATCGGCGACATCGACCTCGCCGAGCTCAACGAGGCCTTCGCCGCCCAGGTGATCCCCTCGTACCAGGACCTCGGCCTGGACCTGGACAAGGTCAACGTCAACGGTGGCGCGATCGCCGTCGGCCACCCCTTCGGCATGACCGGCGCCCGTATCACGGGCACCCTCATCAACAGCCTCCAGTTCCACGACAAGCAGTTCGGCCTGGAGACGATGTGCGTCGGCGGCGGCCAGGGCATGGCCATGGTCATCGAGCGCCTCAGCTGACCCACCGGGTCCGGCGGATCACACCGGGTGACGCCGGTGCACGCCGGACCCACCCTGTCCCACCGGCCCCCGCACACGCCCGCGTTCGCCCTCAATGTGTGACGCCTCACGAATCCCCCCGATCACCGCGCGCGCACGGCGCCCGAAGCGCACAATCGTCTGAGCGCACCCGGGGAGCACCCACCCTTCCGCTCCCCCACGCGCCCCGTCACACGCTTCGCGTCCCAGTCGTGACCCAATCTCCCCCAGGATGTGACCTCTCACCTGGGGGAGGTGGGTCATCGCAGGTCACAGCGGTTTACGGACGAAATACCAGGTCCAAAGACCTGTCCATTTCATGACGTAATGCACTGCCGGTGAGCAGACGTACACGGGAAGCTGAGGTAGGAAGTCCGGGGGATCGGTCGGGGGACCGATGTCGGTCAGGGGATCGCAATGAATTCAGGAGTACGTCAGTGAGCGCCATGTCTGTTGCCCTGCTGCTCGCCACCGCTGCCACCGCAGCCGTCGGCGGCGCCGCCCTGCACACCGTCGCCGGCCTCCGCAAGGAGGTCGCCGCCCTGCGCGCCGACCGTGCGGCCGACCGCGCGGAGGCCGCCGAGCAGCGTGATCGGGCAGCGCTCGCCGCTCTCCCCCACCAGACCCGCAGCGGCGAGACGCAGCTCACGCCGGCCGCCGAGATACGGGCAGCCGTCACCGAGGCCCTGGCCGAGGAGCGGGAGCGGGAGCTCGCCGAGGCGCGGGCGTTCTGGGCCGCACAGGAGGCCCGCGACGCCGCCGACGCCCCGTCCCTGCTGACCGGCTTCACCGCCGCCGAGCAGGACGGCTTCACCTATCTCGGCCCGGAGCCCGCCGAGTTCTTCGAGTTCGAGGGCATGGACGACAGCGAGCTCCAGCGGATGCTCCAGGCCGCCCAGGCCCGGGTCGACGCCGAGGACGCGGCCGAGGCCGCCGAGGACTTCCCCGAGGACTCCGCCGAGCTGGCCGCCGCCCGCCGCCGGCACCCCTCGCACCCCGACTTCGTACCGGTCCGCAGGCCCACGGCCATCGCCGGTGACGACGAGTCCACGCTGCGTCGCCTGGAGGAGCTCGCGGAGGCCCGGGTGGTCCTCTCCGACATCCGCCCCGGCCCGCTCGGCACCCTCGACATGTACGTCTTCACGGACGGTACGACGCTGGGCATGACCCCCGGCCACCGCGACACCGCGGAGCTGCTGGGCCAGGCCCTGCGCGACGGCAACCCGCCGGTGCTGCTCGGCGGCTCCAGCCTCTCCGGGGCGTACGCGCTGACCTTCTCCTGCGGCGAGGAGAACGTCTACATCCTCGCGGACCGCGTCATCGCCTCGATGCCCGACTAGGGGTCCCGGAGCCCCGTCCGGGGTCCCGAAGCCCTGTCCGGGTCCCGCGGCCGGATCGGCTAGATCCTCGCGATCCTCGCCCCGGCCGCCTCCACCAGCGCCACGGCCTCGTCCAGTTCACCGGACGGGGCCGTTCCCATGATCATTGCCAAATCCCGTCCGGCGACCGCGAGTTGGTCGGCGACGACGAACATGCCCGCGTCCGGCATCGGCAGCGGGTCCCGGCCGGGGAACTCCAGGCGCTGGGCGCGCAGCGCGAGTTCCCTGGCCAGCGCCAGTCCCTCGGCCGCCGCACCTTGCCTCAGCCGGCTCTCGGGGGTGGTCCGCAGGCGGTCGGCGAGCCGCTCCACGGCGGTCAACAGGGGTGTCGTATCCAGCACATCGCGACCCTACGCGCCTGCCGCGGACTGTTGCCAACAGGCCAACCCTCAGGCACGGTGGCGTGAAGGACCAGCAAGCGCAATGCCTCCGGAGGCGCCGATGTCCCAAGTCTTCTCCGAAGAGACCCACCGCAACCTGCTCTCCCGCATCCCCCACTGCACCGGTCGTGAAGTGTCCGACTGGCTGCGCACTGTCGATGACGGTCCCTCCCTCTTCCGCTTCGAGGAAAAGGTGAGCTGGCTCCGCAGCGAGCACAACCTCGCTCATGGTCACGCCAAGGCGATCATCCACGAGTACGACCTGAGGCGAGCCGCCCGCAAGTTCCTCTGACCCCGTTCCCCCCACGACCCCGGTCCCCGAGCGATCCCGACCCCCACCCCGACATCGACATCGAAAAGGGCCCGCAGTCCGTACGAGACGGTCTGCGGGCCCTTCGTTTCGCTTCGCTCCCGGCGGGCGGGAGCGGGGTGCTGCTAGTCGTCGCCGCTCAGGATCGAGACGAGACGCAGCATTTCGAGGTAGATCCACACCAGGGTCATGGTGAGGCCGAAGGCCGCCATCCAGGACTCCTCGCGGGGGGCGCCGTAGGCGACGCCGTCCTCGACCTGCTTGAAGTCCAGCGCCAGGAAGAACGCGCCGAGCAGCACGCCGACCACGCCGAACAGGATGCCCAGGCCACCGCTGCGGAAGCCGAGGCCGTCACCGCCCGCGAACACCATGAACAGCAGGTTCACGGCGGTGAGCACCATGAAGCTGATCGCGGCGATGATCACGAAGCGGGTGAAGCGGGCGGTGACCCGGATGATCCGGGTCTTGTACAGCACGAGCATGGTGACGAAGACCGCCATCGTGCCCAGTACCGCCTGCATCGCCGCGCCCGGCGCGATGAAGGTGTTGACGTAGTTGCTGAGCGCACCGAGGAAGAGTCCCTCGAATGCCGCGTACGCCAGGATCAGCGGCGGCATCGGCTTGCGCTTGAACGACTGGATCAGGCCGAGCACCATCGCCACGAGCGCGGCGCCGATGGCCAGGCCGAGGCCCATCTGTGTGACCCAGGCGACAGTCGCGCCCGCGATCACGGTGCCGAGCGTGATCGCCGTACGGCTGACCACGTCGTCCATGGTCATGACGCTGCCGCGCGGGGGCGCCACGGGGGCGCCGTACTGGTCCTGCTGTGCGTACGGGTTCGTCGCGTACGGGTTCGTGGCGTCCTGGGCGTAGGGGTTGCCCTGGGCGTACGGGTTGCCCGCGGTTCCGACGGCGGGGCCCCCGGCCTGCGGCTGCTGCGCGTTGAAGCCCGCGGAGCCGTTGTCGCGGCTGAACCCCCGTCGCGAGAAGACCGGGTTGCTGCTCCTCATTTCACTCCTCCATGGCCACCGTATGCGGCCTTGACTCAAGAGTAATGGGGTCGCAAAGAAACCACCCCTGTACCAGAGGAGGATCTTTCCCCGATCGCAGTGATCGATGCGGAGGAGAGGACAAGGAGAAGAGGGGCCGGCGCGCTCCGCTTCAGGCGCGAATGTGCCCGGAACCGGACTCGAACCGGTACGCCCCCGAGGGGCAGCGAGGTTTAAGCTCGCCGTGTCTGCATTCCACCATCCGGGCAGGGCGCGCGGCCGCGACAATGGCTCAGAGCCTATCCGCAGGCATCCCCCGAACAGCGGTACATCGCCCCAATGCTGTCTTATTTTATGGGCGCTTGATGGACCGTCACACAGTGGACGGAACCTCCGTCGCATGCCCGACCAGGTGCGGAGCCGTACCGTCCGCTGTCGGTGCGTGTACGGGATTGACGGAAAGTAGCCCTCTTCCGCTCGGGTCGGACCGTCCTTTCGCCCTTCCCGCCGGCCACGGGCGCCCCCGCTCCGGAGCCCTGCCCCGCTCTCGGGGTCGCCGTCATACTCAAGGAGGACGGAGGCCTGCCCGGGTCAGACCCGAGAGGGGCCGGGGAACGGGCACGCGGACTGACTCGCGGACGTAAAAGCGAGGTGAGGATGGGAAACGTCCCCCCAAGCGTCCCGACAGGAGCACCACTGTGACCACGTTCCCCCACGCCATGCAGCAGCACCGCGCCGTAGCGGTGGCGGCCCGCGCCACCGAGCTGTCCAAGGTCTACGGGCACGGTGAGACGCAGGTCGTCGCGCTGGACCGGGTCTCGGTGGACTTCCGGCAGGGCGAGTTCACGGCGATCATGGGCCCGTCGGGCTCCGGCAAGTCGACGCTGATGCACTGCGTCGCCGGCCTCGACTCCTTCTCCTCCGGTTCGGTGCGGATCGGCGAGACCGAGCTCGGCGCCCTCAAGGACAAGCAGCTGACCCAGCTGCGCCGGGACAAGATCGGCTTCATCTTCCAGGCGTTCAACCTGCTGCCGACGCTGAACGCGCTGGAGAACATCACGCTGCCGATGGACATCGCGGGCCGCAAGCCCGACCAGGCCTGGCTGGACAAGGTCATCGAGATGGTCGGCCTCTCCGGCCGGCTCAAGCACCGCCCCTCCGAGCTGTCCGGCGGCCAGCAGCAGCGCGTCGCCGTGGCGCGTGCCCTGGCCAGCCGCCCGGAGATCATGTTCGGCGACGAGCCGACCGGAAACCTGGACTCGCGCTCGGGCGCCGAGGTGCTGGGCTTCCTGCGCAATTCGGTACGGGAGCTGGGCCAGACCGTTGTCATGGTCACGCACGACCCGGTCGCCGCCTCCTACGCGGACCGCGTCATCTTCCTGGCCGACGGCCGCATCGTCGACGAGATGCTGCACCCGACCGCCGACGGCGTACTCGACCGGATGAAGGACTTCGACACCAAGGGCCGTACGAGCTGACCTCCCGCTCCGGCTTTCCGGGGCCCCGTGCGCCGCAGCGCTCCGGCCCCTCCCCCATCCAGGCTTCCCGACCCTCCAGGACGTAACTCCCATGTTCCGCACCGCCCTGCGCAATGTGCTCGCGCACAAGGCCAGGCTGCTGATGACCGTGCTCGCCGTGATGCTCGGCGTCGCCTTCGTCTCCGGCACCCTGATCTTCAGCGACACCCTCCACAACGCCTTCCGCCAGCAGTCGAGCAAGGGGCTCGACAAGGTGGCCGTCGGCATCACCGACTACGGCACCCCCGCGGACGCCGCCGAGCAGCGGCCCGGCATCAGCCAGGCCCAGCTCGACAAGATCGCCGCCCTGCCCGGCGCGGAGCACGTCACCGGCGCCGTCGACGGCTTCGCGGGCGCCGCGAACCGCGAGGGCAAGCTGATCGCCCAGGGCTGGTCCAACAAGGGCGGGAACTTCGCCCCCGGCAAGGACGGCAAGGACTGGCGCTACGCCTTCACCGGCGGCAACGGCCCGGCGAACGCCGGGGAGATCGCCCTCGACACCAAGACCGCCGAGAAGGGCGGCTACAAGGTCGGCGACAAGATCCGCGTCGCCACCAACCGGCCGGTGAAGGAGTACACCCTCAGCGGTGTCTTCACCACCGACCAGGGCGCCGTCAACTCCGGTGGCAGCCTGGTGCTGTTCGACACGAAGACCGCCCAGGACCTCTTCCTCAAGCCCGGCTACTTCGCCTCGGCCACCGTCACCGCCAAGGCCGGCACCGACCAGGCCGCGCTCCAGCAGGCGATCGAGCCGCTGGTGTCCAAGGAAGCCGAGGTGCGGACCGGCACGCAGCTCGCCGCCGAGGAGGAGAGGATGGTCACCGAAGGCACCAAGACCCTCACCCAGGTTCTGCTGGGCTTCGCCGGGATCGCCCTGTTCGTCGGCGTCTTCCTGATCTCCAACACCTTCACCATGCTGGTCGCCCAGCGCACCAAGGAACTCGCGCTGATGCGCGCCGTGGGCGCCTCCCGCAAGCAGATCACCCGCTCGATCCTGGCCGAGGCCGGCATCGTCGGACTGATCGCCTCGGTGATCGGCTTCGCGCTCGGCCTGGGCATGGCCTCGGGCCTGGGCCCGGTGATGGACGCCATGGACGCCCAGCTGCCGTCCGGTCCGCTGGTCATCGGTCTGACCCCGGTGCTCGCCTCCCTCGCCGTCGGCGTGCTGATCACGATGTTCGCCGCCTGGCTGCCCGCCCGCCGGGCCGCGAAGATCCCGCCGGTCGCCGCGATGAGCAGCGTGCACGCCACCCCGTCCGTGAAGTCCCTGGTGGTACGGAACGTCATCGGCGCCCTCGTCACCGCCCTCGGCGCGGCCACCGTCGTCGGCGGCGCGGCCATGGGCAAGGAGACCGGCCGGATACTCATCGGCGGCGGCGCCTTCCTCGCGCTGATCGGCATCATCATCCTGATTCCGCTGCTGTCGCGGCCGGTGATCGCCCTGGTGCGGCCGCTGCTGCACCGGGTGTTCAAGGTCTCCGGCAAGCTGGCCGGGCTGAACTCGGTCCGCAACCCGCGCCGCACCGGCGCCACCGCCTCCGCGCTGGCCATCGGCCTCACCCTGGTCACCGGTCTCACCGTGCTCGGCGTGACCATGGGCCAGGCCATCGACCGGCAGACCACCGACGTGGTCAAGGCCGACTACATGGTCTCGATGGCCAACAAGTCCTCCATGGACAAGACCGTCATCGAGGCGCTCGCCAAGGCGAAGGGCGTCACCGCCTCCTCCCCGCAGCAGTTCGGCTCCCTGAAGGGCCCGGGCGACTCCTACCAGAACGCGGTCGGCGTCACCCCCGGTGACGTGCAGAAGGTCCTGAACCTCCCGGTCGTCAAGGGTTCGCTGGGCGGTCTGGACCGCGGTGAGGTAGGCGTCGACGAGAAGACCGCCACGGAGGAGGGCTACCGGGTCGGCCAGAAGCTGGACCTGGCCTACGAGGACGGCACGAAGGCCAAGTTCACCGTCGGCGGCATCTACGCCAAGAACGAGTTCATCTCCGGCATCATGGTCGACGCCAAGGGCCTGAGCCGGCACACCCCCGAGCCGCTCATCTACTCGGCGTACGTCGCCATGGACGGCGGCGCGAACGCGGCCAACGCGCAGTCCCTGGTGGACTCCCTCGGCAAGAACCCGGCGATCGTCATCATGGACAGCGACGACATCCGCAACGAGTTCGGCGGCGTCGTCAACCAGATGCTCAACATCATGTACGGGCTGCTCGCGATGGCCCTGATCATCGCCGTGCTCGGCGTCGTCAACACCCTGGCGATGTCCGTCTTCGAGCGCCAGCAGGAGATCGGCATGCTGCGGGCGATCGGTCTGGCCCGCACCAAGGTCAAGACCATGATCCGCCTGGAGGCCGTGGTGATCTCGGTGTTCGGCGCGGTGGTCGGTGTGGTCCTCGGTACGTTCCTGGCCTGGGCCATCGGCCAGACCGTCAAGGACCAGGTGGTCGGCTACTCCCTGGTCGTCCCGTGGGACCGGATCGGCATCTTCCTGGTGCTGGCGGGCGTGGTCGGCGTACTGGCCGCCATGTGGCCGGCCCGCAGCGCCGCCAGGCTGAACATGCTCGCCGCCATCAAGGCCGAGTAGCCCGGGACGCCAGGACGGGCAGGACAGTCAGGGACAGGGGCGGCCCCCGCGACGTGCACACGTCGCGGGGGCCGCCTTCGTACGTGCTCCGTATGTGCTCCCGTACGAGCTCCGTACGTGCCCGGGTCAGGAGCCCTTGCAGTAGCTCATGATCTTCGCGTGGTTCTCCTTGAACTGGTCGTAGAGCGCCGCGTTGTCGATCTTCAGCAGCGTCTCGTCGTTGGCGCGCAGCGCCGCGTAGCTGTAGTTGTGGCTGCCGGTGAAGACCAGCTTGCGGCCGGCCCTGCCCTCGTAACTGCCGTTCACCAGGATGTACTTGGAGTGCAGGCCGACCGGGTTCTTGCCGGGGCGGGCCTCCGCGCACTCGACGCGCTCGGTGAGCTTGCCCGCCAGGATCCTGGAGACGTCCGGGCTCATCGCCGTACCGCCGTCGTTGGCCATGATCACCTTGCAGCCCGCGCCCGTCATCGACACCAGCTTCTCGGCCACCTCGCGGCGGGAGAAGAGGTTGGCGGCGACGCGCACCTCGGTGCCGGCCTTGCAGTCGACGTTGCCGAGGATCAGGGAGACGGTGTCGGTGGAGGCGTCGTCGTTCCACTTCTTGCCCGCGGCTTCCTTGCGGGGGAAGAAGTAGGTCTTGTACGCGCCCGCCGAGGGGGTCTTGTAGTAGTCGTTGTTCACCTTCCGGGTCGCCAGATCGGCGAAGTAGTCCTGGTAGACGCCGTAGAGCCCGGCGTCGACGAGGGTGACCGCGTTGTTGAACAGGTCGGTGCGCTGGAGGCTCGTCATGTTGGCCGAGGCCTGGACGACGACGTTCTTGGTGCCGCCGGACTCGGAGAACAGCCAGAACTTGTTGTGGTTGATCGAGCCGTCGCCCGAGCCCGCGACCAGCTCGCGCGAGCCGATGCAGCCCCGGTTGACACCGCAGTTGGTGACGAAGGAGCCCTTGGACTGGTCGGTGCCGAGCGCGGTCTTGAGGGCGTTGTACTGGCCGCCGTCGCCGGTCGCCGCGTTGTCGATGACGATCTTCACGTTGACGCCGCGCTGCTTGGCGTCCGCGAGGGCGCCGGAGACCTGGGTGTCGGTGAAGGAGTAGAGCCCGGCGGTGATGGTGGATCCTGCCGGGGCGCCCTCGATGAGGCCCTTCACATGGTCCCGGATCCGGCTCTGGGCCGCGCTGTCGCCCGCCGGGTCGTTGAACGTCGCGGTCGTCGTCACTGCCGCCGCCTCGTCGGCCCCGCCCGCGAAGGCGGTGACCGGCACGGCGAGCGCCACCACGGCGGCTCCCGTTCCCCACAGCCACATCCGCTTCGTCCGCGCGTGCTTCCGGTGCTGCTGCACGTCGATCCCCTCTTTCCTGACGTGTACAGAAAGTGCCCCGCAGGGCGAGAAATACGGAGAACTCCGCGCTCGGGGCCTCTGGGCCCTCGGAGCACGGAGTTCCGCAACTTCCGAACCTATCCGCGTCAGGAGCGGAGCCCGGCGTTCTCCCTCAGGTGGTCACTCACCCCACACACGGGCGCGCAGCGGCATCCCCGAGGCGCCGGAGCGCTCCGGGCGCACCGCCAGCACCTGGTTGACGCCGATCCTGTTGCGCTCGAAGGAGAGCGCGGAGGCGGCCATGTAGAGGCGCCAGACGCGTGCCCTGCCGGGGGTGACCGTGCGGACGGCGGCGTCCCAGTTCTTCTCCAGGCGGGCGACCCAGTGGCGCAGGGTCAGCGCGTAGTGCTCGCGGATGGACTCCAGGTCGCGGACCTCGAACCCGGCCTCCTCCAGCTGTTCCACGGTCCGTCCCACGGGGGCCAGTTCGCCGTCCGGGAAGACGTATCTGTCGATGAACTCGTCGACCTGGTAGGCCCCTTCGTCGGCGACCGGCCGGCGGGCGATCTGGTGGTTGAGCAGCCTGCCGCCCGGCTTGAGGAGCGCGTAGAGGTCGGCGGCGTACTCGGCGTACTGGACGGCACCGACGTGCTCGGCCATGCCGATCGAGGAGATCGCGTCGTACGGCCCGTCACGGACGTCGCGGTAGTCCTGGACGCGGATCTCGATGCGGTCGGTGAGCCCTTCCTCGGCGATGCGCTTGCGGGCGTACGCGGCCTGTTCGGTGGAGAGGGTGACCCCGGTGACGTGCACGCCGTAGGTGCGGGCGGCGTGGATGGCCATCGAGCCCCAGCCGCAGCCCACGTCCAGCAGGCGCTGTCCGGGCTTCAGGTCCAGCTTGCGGGCGATCAGGTCGAGCTTGTCGTGCTGGGCGTCTTCGAGGGTGGCGGTCGGGTCGGCGAAATAGGCGCAGGAATAGACCATGGAGGGGCCGAGGACCAGGGAGTAGAAGTCGTTGCCCACGTCGTAGTGGTGACTGATGGATTCCTTGTCCCGGCGCTTGGTGTGCAGCGGTCCGGTGTGGCGGCGCAGTTCCTCGGCGGGCGGGGGCGGCGGCGGGAGCGGCCCGCCCAGCTTGAGCAGTTCGCGGGCGGCGGCCCGCAGCTTGGGGTCGCGGACCGGGTGCACGGACTTCTGCCCGTCGTCGCCGTCGTGTTCCCAGATCAGACCGGCGAGCCGGTCCAGGGCCTCGTAGAGGTCCCCCTCGATGTCGAGCTCACCGGCCACCCAGGCGCGGGCGAGGCCCAGTTCGCCGGGCTTCCACAGCAGCCGGCGCACCGCCCTGCGGTCGCGCACGGCCAGGACGGGGGCGCCGGGCGGTCCGGCTTCGCTGCCGTCCCAGGCGCGGATGCGGACCGGGAGCGGGGTGGAGAGGAGTTCCTCGGCAAGAGTGGTCAGCCGCTGCGCGGCATCGGCCATGGTGCACACCTCCGTGTCGTATCGACGTACCTCTCGAATAACACCGGCGGGCGGCCCCCGCATCCCGGATTCCGGCAACGAGAAGGCAAAATACATGGCCGTTACATGCACATCTGCGGGGGTATGCCGAAGGGGCCGTCCGCACCACGGATGGCGGACGGCCCCTTCGGAAGGGTTACTGCGGGTGTGGCCGGCCGGGCGTCAGGACGCCTTGACCTCGGCCTTCTTGGGCTCGGCGGCGGCCGGGACCTTCACCGCGTCGACCGGAGCCGGAGCGGGCTTGGCGGCCTCGTAGAACTCCTCGCGGGGAGTCTCCATGGCGCCGAGCGAGACGACCTCGCGCTTGAGGAACATCCCCAGCGTCCAGTCGGCCAGCACGCGGATCTTGCGGTTGAACGTCGGCATCGCCATGCCGTGGTAGCCGCGGTGGGCGTACCAGGCGAGACGGCCCTTGAGCTTGATCTTCATCTTGCCCATGACGATCATCGCGACGCCCTTGTGCAGGCCGAGACCCGCGACCGCGCCCTTGTTGGCGTGGCTGTACTCCTTCTGCGGGAAGCCCCGCATGCCGGAGACCACGTTGTCGGCGAGGACCTTGGACTGGCGCAGCGCGTGCTGGGCGTTCGGCGGGCACCAGGCGTTCGGGTTGCCGGCCTTGCGGCCGACCAGGTCCGGAACCTGGGCGTTGTCGCCCGCGGCCCAGATGTAGTCGCTGCCCTGCACCTGGAGGGTGGCCTGGGTGTCGACGTGACCGCGCGGGCCGAGCGGCAGGCCGAAGCGGGCCAGGGCCGGGTTCGGCTTGACGCCGGCGGTCCACACGATGGTGTTGGAGTCGACCTCAAGGCCGTTCTTGAGCACCACGTGGCCGTCGACGCAGGAGTCCATCGACGTCGAGAGGTGAATCTCGATGCCGCGGCTCTCCAGGTGCTCCTTGCCCCAGCGGCCCAGCTCCGGGCCCACCTCGGGAAGGATCTTGTCGGCGGCGTCGACCAGCACGAAGCGCATGTCGTCGCGCGAGACGTTGCTGTACTGCTTGGCCGCGTCGCGGGCCATGTCCTCGATCTCGCCGATGGTCTCCGCGCCTGCGAAGCCACCGCCGACGAAGACGAAGGTGAGCGCCCGGCGGCGGACCTCTTCGTCGTGCGTCGAGTCGGCCTTGTCGAGCTGCTCGATGACGTGGTTGCGCAGACCGATGGCCTCTTCGACGCCCTTCATGCCGATGCCCTGCTCGGCGAGGCCGGGGATCGGGAAGGTGCGCGAGACCGCGCCCATGGCGATGACCAGGTAGTCGAAGGGCAGCTCGTAGGCCTCGCCGACGAGCGGCGAGATCGTGGCGACCTTGCGGTCCTGATCGATGGTGGTGACCCGACCGGTGAGCACCTCGGCCTTGGGAAGGACGCGTCGCAGTGGTACGACGACGTGCCTCGGCGAGATGTTGCCGGCGGCGGCTTCGGGCAGGAAGGGCTGGTAGGTCATGTACGAGCGCGGGTCGACGACCGTGACGGTCGCTTCCGCATAGCGCATCTTCTTGAGAATGCGCTGTGCCGCGTACAGGCCTACGTACCCACCGCCTACTACGAGGATCCTGGGACGCTCCGTGGTGCTCATGCAATCGAGTATCCACCCCGTCCGAGGGGGTACCTCGTGAGCCCCTTCACAAGGTCTGCGGACCCCTCTGTTACACTCCGCGGCCCACGTGACTCAGGTCATGACCGGACGGGGAACCGCACCACCCCGGGAGTCGTTGAAAACCCCTCCCCAGCAGGCCCGATGGCCTCTCGCGTCCACTGGACCACTTATCCGCTTCATACATATGTCACACGCCCGGAACGGTCCGAAATGCACGCACTAGGGCCGTCCGGCCCGTCCGACCGGCCCTGGGACCGAAAAAAGGGGCCCATCGGGCCCCTTTTCCTTGTGAAGAACTTCACGAACTTCGTTTGGTGAGCTTCCGGGTCAGGCGATCGACCAGCCGATCCCGTCCAGAATGTCGTGTTCCGAGACCACCACTTCCGCCGCCCCGGTCCGCTCCATGAGGGCCAGCAGGATCAGCGCCCCGGACACGATGACGTCCACCCGGCCCGGGTGCATCGGGCCGATCGCGGCCTTCTCGTCGTGGGTGGCGGCGATCAGCGACTCGGTGATCGCGCGGACCTTCGCGTACGGGATCCGGGAGTGGTGGATGGCCCGGGTGTCGTACTCGGGCAGCCCCAGCGCGATGGCGGCCACCGTGGTCACCGAACCGGCGAGCCCCACCAGGGTGCGCCCGCCCCCGGCCAGCGGCACGCTCTGCCCGGCCAGGTCGAGCGCCGCCTCGATGTCGGCACGGATCGCGGCCACCTCGTACGGGGACGCGGGGCTCGCGGGCGCGTGCCGCTCGGTCAGCCGTACGCAGCCGATGTCCACGGACCGAGCCGCCTCGACGGACTCCCGGCCCGCCACGATCTCGGTCGAGCCGCCGCCGATGTCCACGACCAGGTACTCCTGACCGCTGCCGGCCAGCTCCTTGGTGGCACCGGTGAAGGAGAACTCGGCCTCCTGGTCCCCGGTGATCACCTCGGGCTCGACGCCCAGGATCTCCAGCACCCCGCTGACGAACTCGTCGCGGTTCTCCGCGTCGCGGGACGCGGAGGTCGCCACGAAGCGGACCTTCTCGGCCCCGAGCGACTTGATGATCTCCGCGTACTCGCGGCAGGCGGCGAAGGTGCGCTCCAGCGCCTCCGGGGCCAGGCGCCCGGTCCGGTCCACGCCCTGGCCGAGCCGGACGATGGTCATCCGCCGGTCCAGGTCGACGAGTTCACCCGTCGCCGGGTCGGCGTCGGCGACCAGCAGGCGGATGGAGTTCGTACCGCAGTCGATGGCGGCGACCCGGGTCACTTGGCGGCCTCCGCGTCCGCGCAGGGCGTCACGCACGCGCCCTTGGCCCACCACTCGGGCAGCAGCGCGAGGGCCTCGTCGCCGAACGGGTTCACGCCGGGTCCTGCGACCAGCGAGTGGCCCACCAGCACGTGCAGGCACTTCACCCGGTCGGGCATCCCGCCGGCGCTCGGGAAGCCCACCAGCTCCTCGATGGCGTCGCGCCGCTTGAGGTAGTCCTCGTGCGCGGCCCGGTAGGTGTCCGCCAGCTCGGGGTCGGTGGCGAGCCGCGCCTGCATCTCCTTCATCAGGCCGGAGCCCTCAAGGGTGCCGATCGCGCCCGTCGCCCTGGGACAGGTCATGTAGTACAGCGTGGGAAACGGCGTGCCGTCCTCCAGCCGAGGGGCCGTCTCGACCACGTCCGGGTTGCCGCAGGGGCAGCGGTGCGCGATGGCGCGCAGCCCGCGCGGCGGGCGGCCCAGCTGGAGCTTGAACGCCTCGATGTCCCTCTCGGTGGGCTCGGTGCGGGGCGTGGTCGGGGGCGGGGTGTCCATGCGTGCCTTCTGTCGTGTGTCTGCGAGGTTCTACGGGTTCTGCTGCTGCCCCCGAGGGGCCGGGGAGGTCCGTACGGGTGCGGGTGGGTGCGTGCCGGGCCCGGTTACGGCTCCTGCCGGTCGGCCTCGTCGACGCCGCCCCACACGTTCGAGTACCAGGGCTGGTCGGCCGCGTCGCCCTCGCCGGGGCGGCGGGTGGCGCCGCCCGCCTCGGGGTCGTACACCGTGAAGCCGGTCTCGCCGGGCTTCACGTAGTGAAGGTGCTCGCGGGAGAGCCGCACGATGTACGCGTCGTCCTGGAGCCTGGCCTTGGCGTCGCGCAGCTGCTCGACCCGGCGCTCGGCCTCGTTCTTGGCCTGCTCGGTCTCGGCGATCTCGGTGCGCTGGGAGAAGTACTGCCGTATCGGGTACGCGAGGGCGACCACCAGCGTGCACATCACCAGGACCAGCAGGGCCGCCCGGCCGGTGAGCCGGGAGCGGCGGGCCTGACGGCGGGTCTGGGAGCGGTAGACCCGGGCGGCGGTCTGCTCGCCGAGCAGCCGCAGCCTGGTCGTCGTGGAGAACCGGTCCTTGCCTGCCACTTGCCGCCTCCCCGTCACGCGCCTACGTCCCCGGACACGGTACGGGACCGTGGCCGGGGACGTAGGGACGACTGGCCTGCCGGCCGGGGCTACGAGGAGCGATCAGCTCTGGAGGTGATCGCTCCTCGACTGGTTCAGCCTCGACTGGTCCGGCCTTGACTGGTTCAGCCCTTGAAGCGGGGGAACGCCGAGCGGCCGGCGTACACCGCGGCGTCGTCGAGGATCTCCTCGATGCGCAGCAGCTGGTTGTACTTGGCGACGCGGTCCGAGCGGGCCGGGGCGCCGGTCTTGATCTGGCCGCAGTTCACCGCGACCGCGAGGTCGGCGATGGTGACGTCCTCGGTCTCGCCGCTGCGGTGGCTCATCATGCACTTGAAGCCGTTGCGCTGGGCGAGCTCGACGGCGTCCAGCGTCTCGGTGAGCGAGCCGATCTGGTTGACCTTGACGAGCAGGGCGTTCGCGGAGTTCTCCTCGATGCCGCGGGCCAGGCGCTCCGGGTTGGTGACGAAGAGGTCGTCGCCGACGATCTGGACCTTGGAGCCCAGCTTGCCGGTGAGGACCGCCCAGCCCGCCCAGTCGTCCTCGTACAGCGGGTCCTCGATGGAGACCATCGGGTACGCGGAGACGAGCTCCTCGTAGTACTCGGTCATCTCGGCGGCCGAGCGGGACTTGCCCTCGAACTCGTACTTGCCGTCCTTGTAGAACTCGGAGGCGGCGACGTCGAGCGCGAGCGCGATCTGCTCGCCGGGGATGTAACCGGCCTGCTTGATGGCCTCGACGATGAGGTCGAGCGCGGCGCGGTTGGACTCCAGGTTCGGGGCGAAGCCGCCCTCGTCACCGAGGCCGGTGGACAGGCCCTTGGTCTTCAGCACCTTCTTGAGGGTGTGGTAGACCTCGGCACCCCAGCGAAGGGCCTCGGAGAAGGACTCCGCGCCGATCGGGGCGATCATGAACTCCTGGATGTCGACGTTGGAGTCGGCGTGCGACCCACCGTTGAGGATGTTCATCATCGGGACGGGCAGCAGGTGCGCGTTCGGACCGCCGAGGTAGCGGAACAGCGGCAGGTCGCTGGCCTCGGACGCGGCGTGCGCGACGGCGAGGGAGACGCCCAGGATGGCGTTGGCGCCCAGCGAGCCCTTGTTCTCGGTGGCGTCGAGGTCGAACATCGCCTGGTCGATCAGGCGCTGCTCGGTCGCGTCGTAGCCGACGAGCTCCGGGCCGATCTGCTCGATGACGGCGAGGACGGCCTTCTCGACACCCTTGCCCATGTAGCGGTTGGGGTCACCGTCACGAAGCTCGATGGCTTCGAAGGCACCGGTGGAGGCGCCGGACGGGACAGCAGCACGACCCGTGCTGCCGTCGTCGAGGCCGACCTCGACCTCGACCGTGGGGTTGCCTCGGGAGTCCAGGATTTCCCGGGCTACGACGACGTCGATGGACGGCACGAGCATCTCCTTATGGGATGTGACGCTTGGGGAGGCGCCGCTGGGGGCGCACGGTGCAGGGTCGCTTTCGGCCTTGCGACAAGAGCCTAACCGGACCGGAGCCATCGGCCAGCCGATCGACCGTCCCGTGGGACGAAAAGATGCCCGAATGCCTGTAATACAGGACGAAGGACCTACTGACTTCTCACTGTCCGTGATCCCTGCGTTCACCTTTTGTACGTAAGGCGTGCGTACCCCTGCGTATCGGTGGACGTAAAAGACCCCGGCCGGGCGCGTACGGGGGGAAGTCGCGCCTGGCCGGGGTCCGGCATGGGGGTCGGCGGGGGTGGGCCGCCGCCCCCACGGGGGTCAGCTCAGGTGGAGCTGCTGACCCGGGTAGATGAGGTCGGCGTTGGAAACGACGTCCTCATTCAGGTCTGCGAGGTGCTGCCAGCCGCCCTTGACGCCCTTGGCCTCGGCGATCTTCGAGAGAGTGTCGCCGGACTTGACCCTGTACTCGCCGTCACCCTTCTTGATCTGGCCGCCGGCCTTGGACTCGACCTTGGGGACCTCGACCTTGGGGGCCTGGCGGGTCTCGCTGCGGGAAGCGGGCGCCTCTTCGCGCTTCTTCTCCACCTTCGGGGCGGACTGCTTGGCGGAGCCCGAGCCGGTGCTGACGCCCGGGTCGACACCGTCGTTGCTCAGGTTGCCGGCGCCCGCGCAGGCCCAGGCACCCGGGCCCTGCATGTCGAGCAGCTTCTCGGCGGTGGCTATCTGCTGGCCCTTGGAGGCCTGGTCGGCGCGCGGGGCGTACTGGGTGCCGCCCGCGGCGGCCCAGGAGGACTGCGAGAACTGCAGACCGCCGTAGTAGCCGTTGCCGGTGTTGATGGACCAGTTGCCGCCCGACTCGCACTGGGCGACGGCGTCCCAGGTGTCGACGGAGGCGGCGGAGGCCGTGGAGGCCCCCATCAGCGGGGCGGCTACCGCGACACCGGCGACGCCGGCGTAGGCGGCGACGCGGGTGGCCTTGGACGGACGGCGGTGCTTGCCCTTGCTGAAAAGCGACATGGATATCTCCTCACCGACGCCTTCGAGGTGAGCTGTCGGGTTCGGGCTGTGAGTTCGCCCGGTCGCTTTCCCGGTCCGCATCCGTCATGACTGCGTTCCGCTCGGCGACTTCACCCCTAGCCGTTTCCGTACGTCTCTCAACGTCCGGGCCCGGCACTTACCTTGGGTCCCCCGCTCCTGCCTACGGCGCTTTACGCGACGACTGCTCCCGGGCCCCGTCGGCAGGATTCGGCGTGACGGGTACCGGTGCTCACCGGTGGCGAGCGAGGACGACCGTAAACACAGGAGTCCCCGATGTTCAAAGAGGCACATCGGGGACATCTCACCCCTCCTTGCCCTCCTCCAACCCTCGTTTACGCAGGTCAGAAGGGGCGCAGCAGGAGCTCCCGGCAGCGACACGCCAGTTGGGGCGAAGAGACTCATGTCTCACTCGCGCAGAACCGGACATTCACCCCTGAACTACCCGTGTTTTGTGACGGTTTCCGGGTTGCCGGGTGGCTATTTCTCGCCCAGTTCGAGGTGCTGGCCAGGGCGGATGAGGTCCGGGTCGTCGCCCAGCTCGGTCCGGTTGGCCTCGTAGAGCGCCGGCCACCCGCCGGGCAGCTTCGCCTCGTCGGCGATGTGCCAGAGGTTGTCACCGGGACGCACGGTGTACGTGTCCTCGACGACGGGCCCCGCAGGGGACTTGCCGCCCCCTCGGGAGGCGTGCCGTCCGGACTCGCGGTCGTCCGTCGCGGGCGGGGCGGTGGGGTCGGTGGCGGGGCCCTCGGAGGGGCTCGCCGAACCGTCCGTACCGGGAAGGGAGTTCTCGGGGGCGGGGGTGCCCCGGTGCTTGCCGCTGCCGTTGCCGTCGCCCCGGGCGGCGTCGCCGCCGGCGGAGGCGGTGGGGTCGGGGGCGGGGGTGCCGGGGGCGGGGGTGCTCGGGAGGGGCGTGCCGGGGAGGGGCGTGCTCGGAATGGTGCCGGGCACCGAGGGGTCGGCGCTCGGGTCGGTGCCGGGGGTGGCGGCCGGGTCGGTGCCGGTGGCCGGGTCGGTGCTCGGGGTGGCGCCCGTGCCCGCGTCGGCGCCCGTGCTCGGCGACACGCTGGTGCTGGGGGTCGGCTGGACCGGCTGGGCCGGCTCGATGGGCTTGGCCGGGATGGTCGACTGCGCGGGGCCGGTCGACTCGTCCGGCCGCGCGCTCTGCCCGCCGTCCGGCGTGCCGGGTCGCGCGGACCCCGCCGCGGGTGCGGACGGGTCCTTGGACCCCGTACCGGGATCGGCGGCGTCCACCCCGCCGGAACCCGACCCTCCGCCGGAAGCGGAACCGGAGCCGGCCCCACCGCCCGGCGCGAGCCCGGATATGACGGCACAACTGGGCCACGCCTGCGGCCCTTCGGCCGCCAGCACCTTGTCCGCGATCCTGATCTGCTGCGAACGACTGGCGAGGTCGGGACGCGACGCGTACGCGCCGCCCCCGTACTGGTCCCACTTCTCCTGCGAGAACTGGAGCCCGCCGTAGTACCCGTTGCCCAGGTCGGCGCTCCACATGCCGCCGCTCTCGCACTCGGCGACCCGGTCCCAGGTCCCCGCCTCGGCCGCTCCCGCGCTGGTCGCCCCGAGGAGCGGAATCGCGATTGCGGATCCGGTCACCCCGGCCGCGACGATGAGAGCGGGTGCCTGACGCGGACGACGGTGCCGACCGTTCCCGGTACGCATGCGATTGCCTTTCAGCTGACGATGACTCGGCTTCCGGCCGTAACTGCCGAGTCGCGTGTGAAGGTAGCGGCACTCGAACACCCGTCACAAGTCAATGCAGTGCAGATAACGCGAAGGTCACATTGCTGACGGAGTGTCAACTGGACGGCCCGCCGCCGATTACTCCTGCCTTACGGAATATGCCGCCCCGCCCCGGCGGACCGGCTCGGCGGGCCCCTTGTGAGCACGCCCGGTAACGTCGTGGCGTGAACACGCCGCACCCCACTCCCGAACTCTTCACCTGGGAGTTCGCCACCGATCCGTATCCCTCGTACGCCTGGCTGCGGGAGAACTCACCCGTCCACCGGACCACTCTGCCCAGCGGGGTCGAGGCATGGCTGGTCACCCGGTACGCCGACGCTCGGCAGGCGCTCGCCGACCAGCGGCTGAGCAAGAATCCGGCACACCATGCCGAGGACGCGGCGGGCAAGAGCAAGACCGGTATCCCCGGGGAGCGCAGCGCCAATCTGATGACGCATCTCCTCAACATCGACCCGCCCGACCACACCCGGCTGCGGCGGCTCGTCTCGAAGGCGTTCACCCCGCGCCGGGTGGCGGAGTTCGCGCCCCGGGTGCAGGAGCTGGCCGACGACCTCCTGGACCGGTTCGCGGCAAAGGGCGAGGCCGATCTCATCCACGAGTACGCGTTCCCGCTGCCGATCTACGCCATCTGCGATCTGCTGGGCGTCCCCCGCGAGGACCAGGACGACTTCCGCGACTGGGCGGGCATGATGATCCGGCACGGCGGCGGCCCGAGGGGCGGGGTCGCCCGGTCGGTGAAGAAGATCCGCAACTACCTCGCCGAGTTGATCCACCGCAAGCGCGAGACGCTGGGGGACGACGACTCGGCGGACGACCTGATCTCCGGTCTGATCCGGGCCAGCGACCACGGTGAGCACCTCACCGAAGAAGAAGCCGTCGCGATGTGTTTCGTGCTTCTCTTCGCGGGTTTCGAGACCACGATCAATCTGGTCGGAAACGGGGCACTCGCCCTGATGAAGAACCCCGCTCAGAAGGCCCTTCTCCAGGAAAGCCTCGAACGCGGCGAAACCGCCCTTCTCGAAACGGGTATCGAGGAACTGCTCCGTTTCGACGGGCCGGTGGAAATGGCCACGTGGCGTTATGCGACGCAGCCGCTGGAAATCGGTGGCGTGCCGATCGCCGTCGGCGATCCGGTGCTGGTCGTACTGGCCGCCGCCGACCGCGACCCGGCGAAGTTCGACGGCCCGGACGTCCTCGACCTCGCCCGCAAGGACAACCCGCACCTGGGCTACGGCCACGGCATCCACTACTGCCTGGGCGCCCCGCTCGCCAGGCTGGAGGGCCAGACCGCCCTGGCCACTCTGCTGCGCAGGCTGCCGGACCTGGAGTTGGCGGTGGCCCCGGAGGAACTGCGCTGGCGCGGCGGGCTGATCATGCGGGGGCTCCGGGTGCTGCCGGTGGCCTTCACGCCTCGTTGACCTCCTCAAGGCCCTCCAGGGCGGCACGTGCGGCGAAGTGGCCCCCGGCGGCGGCCTTGCGGAGCCATCTGCGAGCCTCCGCCGAATTCCCGTCCTGGAGGAGCAACTGCCCCCACTGGTAGGCCCCGTAGGCGCTGCCGGACTCGGCGTCCTCTCGGATGAGATCGCAGCCCTCGCTCCGGTTTCCCTCTCTGATCAGCAGCGCGCCGAGGTTGTTCTTGGAGTACGGGTGGTTCTGCTCGGCGGCCAGCCGGTAGAGGAGCACGGCTTCCGCGCGGGACGCCTTGTCCTTGCGGCGGCTGAGCAGCATCGCCAGGTTGTGCATGGACCTGGTGTCTCCGGCGAGTACGCCCACGCGGTACCAGTACTCGGCCTCTTTCGGATCGCCCGCGTCGAGGAGGAGGCCTCCCAGGTTGGCGGCGGCCTCGTCTCGGTAGTTTCCCTCGGCCGCCTGACGGTAGCGGCGCAGCGCTTCGTCCACGCTGCTGGTGCCCACCAGCATGTTGCCGAGGCGGTAGGCGGCCTCCGAGTTGCCGGCGTCCGCGGCGACGCCGAGCCATTGTTCGGCCTGGTCGCGCAGGATGAGGCCCAGCGTGCAGGCGGCCTCGTTGTCCCCCTCCTTCGCGGCCATTTCGAGGTACTTGACCGCCTCCTGCTCATGACCTGGCCCCTCGGCGAGCAGCGCGCCGAGTTCGGCGGCGGCCTCCACACTCCCGGAGTCGGCCGCCCTGCGGTACCAGTCCATGGCCCCGGTGATGTCCGACATGAACCTTCCGAGTGCGGTCATGGCGGTCAGGTCTCCGGCTTCCGCGCGCGGGCGCAGGAATGCGCAGTACCCGGCCTCCAGAGCGTCCCGGTCGACCCCATCCATGTCCGTCACTTCGGCGAGTACGTGTTCCCAGACCTCGGCGGACACCGGCTCCGCTTCGGCGGTCAGCGCCCCGTGCACCCGCCAGGTTCCGAGGTTTGGGCCCGGTACGAGCAGGCTCAGGCCGGGGACGCCGAAGTGGTCGGCGGTTGCCCAGGCGAGTGCCTCGTCGAAGGACTCCCGGGAGAGGTCGCAGTCCCTGGACGGAGCCTTCTCGTGCAGGCGTACGAGCAGGGCCTCCGGTACGGGGTGCCGTACGCCGCAGCGGAAGAGGTTCACGGCCGCCTGGACCAGGAGGCGGCCCCGGGGGTGCTTGTCGCGGTTGCCCGGGCGCTGCCACTCCTCGTCCATGAGGTGGCCGAAGGCCAGATGGGCCGGGACGCCCTCGGTTCCGTACTGCTCGCACGCCTCGCTCAGCCGGGGGTCGTACGGGGACTCCCCCGCCCGCGCGAGTTCCTGACGGCTCCAGCGCCGGTCGAGCTCGACCGTCTGCGCCATCGACAGCACGCGTTCGGTGCGGTCCTTGTAGTAGTCGTCGGCGTCCATGGTCGCGAACACCACCGCGCCGAGGGCCGTCAGCTGGGTCACCAGGTTCTGGGTCAGGCCGCGTTGACCGCGATGCCCGCTCAGTTCGTCGAGCCACAGGACGTACTTGGCCGGCCGTGGTTCGTCGGCCCCGACGGCCAGCGGGCGGAAGACGCCGAGCTGGGTCCTGAGCGTGCCGGGCAGGACGCGCAGGTCGTCACCCGGTTCGGGGGCGTACATCCGGTGTCCGTCGAGCTGGGTCACCGCGTGCCAGGCGGTGTACGAGATGCCGGAGAGCCGCTTGCCGAGGAGCAGGACGAGGCCGCCGCGCTGGAGCTTGCCGAGGAGTTCGGCGTCGCGGTCGCGCGTGACGTACGAAGGAATGGCGGGCATCGAGGGGACCTGGCGGGCGAGGCGTACGCCGAACTCGGTGGGGGCGACCGAGGCGACCGGGCGCCAGTCCTCCGGGGCGGGCGGCGGGGTGGGGTGGGAGTAGGTGTGGGAGTAGTTGTTCTGGACGGCGATGAGGTCGCCGCCGTGGAGGTCGTTGCCGGTGAGGTCGACGTAGTCGCCCTCGACCTGGTGGTGGATGGGGACGGTGTAGCCGGCACGCGTCACGGACGGGGGGACGTGGATGTCGGGGAGGTCGACACCGAAGGGCTTCTCGGGCCATTCCCGCGCGGTGTCCCGGGCATCGCCGGTGTCGTGGCTGCCTTGGGTGTCGAGCGCGTCGAGGATCCCGCGTACCTGCGCGATCCTGTCGGGGTTGGCCTCTTCGAGGTCCGACAGCCAGTCCCGCCAGTTGCCGTGCTTTTCACCGGCGTCGATGCTCGGCAATGTCAGGGCATGGGTCGTGCCCGTTCCGTCGGCCGCGTTCTCCAGCTTCCTGCGGACGAGGTCCCGCTCGGCGGACTTCGCGGCGCGCGCCAGCCTGTGCGCCAGGACATCCAACTCCGTTGCCACGCGCGCCCCCTACAGCACTAGAACGGCCCTGTTGTCAGCCTACTGAGCCGTGCTTCCCTTCAGCGCCGCACGCAGCTCCGCGAGGGTCTGGACGGCGGGCCAGTATCCGCTTTCGGCGGCCTCGGTCAGTTCTCGTACGCCGTCGGCCATCCGGCCGCGAGCGAGGTGGAGGCAGGCCAGTTCGAGTGCCGCGTGACCGTTGCCCGCTTCCGCCGCCGCACTCAGCCAGTGGTCGGCGCGCTCGCGCAGGAACCTGCCCAGCAGGATTGCCGATCTCCGGTTGCCCGCGCTCGCGGCGGACTCCAGGTAGCCGATCGCACCCGCCTCGTCGGAGCCTTGGTCGAGCAGCAGCTCGCCCAGAGCTCCGGCCGCCTCGACGCTTCCGGCGTCCGCCGCCTTGCGGTACCAGTGCTCCGCCTCCGCGGGGTCTTCCGCACCTTCCCGGAACTTGGCGAGCATGATCATGGCGTCCAGGTCTCCCGCCTTCGCGCGCGGGCGCAGGACGCTGGAGAAACGGTCCACCAGGCCGACCTGGTCGAGTCCGCTCTCCTGGGCCGCCTCTACGATCATGCGGAGCCACACCTCGTCCGGTGCGGGCAGGAGGTCGGTGGTGAGGGCGCCGTGGGCCCGATAGGTGCCCGGGGCGGTGCCCTGGACGAGCAGGCTCAGACCGGGCACACCGAAGTGGTCGCGGGTGGCCCAGGCGAGCGCTTCGTCGAGCGGCTCTGCCTGCAGAGCCGCTGATTCGGCATCGAACCACGCGTACAGGCGTTTCAGCAGGTCCCAGGAGACCGCCTCCCGTACACCGCAGCGCACCAGATCAACGGCCACCCGGACCAGGCGGTGGCCCGTTGGGTGGGCGCCGGGGGTGCTCCGGTGCTGCCATTCGTCCCGGAGGTAGTGACCGAAGGCGAGGTACGCGGCGATGCCCTCGGTCTCGGCGAGCTCACAGGCCTCGGGCACGCGGGGGTCGTGGCAGTGCGCCATTCGCTTGCGCTCGGCGGCGCTCCACCGGTGCGGGACCTCGACAGTGTGGGCGAGCGTGACCACGCGGTCGGTGCGGCGCTCGCGGTACGCGTCGATGTCCATCGTCGCGAGCACCACGGCCCCCAGGGCGTTCAGCCGCGCCAACACGCCCGGTTCCAGGCCGCCTTGGCCGAGGTGGCCGTCGAGTTCGCCCAGCCACAGGACGTACTTTCCGGGTTCGCTCCGCAGCAGCGGGCGCAGGTCGGCGCCGGGTTCGGGGGCGTACAGCTGGTATCCGTCCAGCTGGTTCACCGCGTGCCAGGCGGTGTACGAGGTGCCGGAGAGCGGTTTGGTGAGGAGCAGTACGAAGCCGTTGTCCGCCAGTCCGTCGGCCAGGGCGGCGTCGCAGTCGCGCGCGACGTACGGCGGGGCATGGGTCAGGCCGGGGGCGCGGCGGGCGGGGCGTACGCCGAACTCGGCGGCGGTGACGTCCTGGACAGGGCGCCAGTCGTGCGGGCCGGTGCTGGGGCCGGTCGTCGGGTGGGTGGGGTGGGTGACGTTCTGTACGCCGACGACCTGGCCGTTGATGGTGTTGTTGTGGAAGCCGACGTGGTCGCCCGCGATGTGGTGCTCGACGGTTCCGGCGTAGCCGACCTGGAACACGGATCCATAGGAAGTGTGGCCCGAGAGGGTGTTGCTGATGGAGGTGATCTCCGGGGGCGAGGGCTGCGGGGCCGCGCCGGGCTTGAGTCCGGGCGCCTCCTCTCGCAGGGCCTGCCGGATCTGCTCGACCACTTCGCCGTCGGCCTTTTCCAGGTCGGACAGCCAGGCACGCCACCGCTCCGGGGACGTGCCGTACCGCCGGTGGAAGTTCTTAAGTTCGACGGCCCCGTACCTGTCCGCGATCAACTGCCCCACGCGGCCTTCGACCAGGGTCCAGAGGGCGTGTCCCGATGCCCGCGCCAGCCAGTCCGCCAGCTCGCCCAACTCCGTTGCCACACACGCCCCCTACGACACTAGAACGGCCACCCGCCAGCCTACTGAGCTCCCGCCCGCTCGGCAGCGAGGATCGCGTCCCGGTAGGCGCGGGACGCGGCGCGCAGTGCGGTCTCCGGGTCCACGCCCTCCGCTTCCGCGCGGGAGGCAAGGGCCAGCAGTTCGTAGCCGATTCCACCGTCGCCCGCCGGGGGCGCCACGTCGAGTCCCGCGCTGCGTACACGTGAGGAGAGTTTCGCGGCGAGGGCCAGGGCGGGCTGGGCGAGGGGGATGCCCTCGGTGACCGAGTCGCGCTGCTTCTCGATGGCCTTGGTGCGGAGCCAGTGGGCCTTGACGTCGGCGGGGGTCTCGGCGGTCTCGTCGCCGAAGACGTGCGGGTGGCGGTGGATGAGCTTGTCGATGAGGGTGGCCGCGACGTCGTCGATGGAGAAGGGCCCTTCGCCGTCCTCGCCGTCCCCGTCCCCGTTCCGGTCCCCGTCCTCCGCCCCCGCGCCGGTGGCCTCCTGCGCGATGCGGGCGTGGAAGACGACCTGGAGGAGTACGTCGCCCAGTTCCTCGCGGAGCTCGGTGCGGTCCTCGGTCTCGATGGCCTCGACGAGTTCGTACGCCTCCTCGATGCCGTACTTGGCGAGGCCCTTGTGGGTCTGCTGGGAGGACCACGGGCACTCGCGGCGGATCCGGTCCATCACGTGGACCAGGTCGAGGAGGCGCGCGCCGGGCAGGTCGTACGAGCCGGGGAGGAGTTCCAGGTCGGGCATCTGCACCCGGTTCGAGCCCGCGAGGCGGGCCAGGCCGTCGGTGAGGCGCGTCTCGCTCGCGCCGTCCCCGGCGGTGAGGACCACGGCGGTGCGGTCGCCGTCGGCGCAGAAGGCGACGAGTTCGTCGGCGGTGGGGGTGCCGTGCCCGACCGTGACGCCCGCCTCGTGGAGGTACGGGAGCTGGGGGTGCTCGGTGTCGGCGCACACGACCCGGTCCGCCGCGCGCAGGGCCTGCCAGGCGGGCCAGGAGAGCAGGCCGGGGGCGACCCGGTGGCTGACGGTGAGCAGGACGATACGGCCGGGGGCGGCGGGTGTTTCGGTCACGGGTCGACGTTACCCGGGGGCCGGAACCGCCCGTACCCGGTCCATCCGGCCGCCCCCTGGAGGCGGCTACTGCTGCGGCTGCGGGGCGCCGCCCTCGTCCGCCGCCTGGGCCTCCTTGCTCTTGGTCTTCTGGGTGATCCAGGGGGTCCGCTTCGCCGCGAGGCCGATCTGCTCGTCGTTCCAGGCGCCGTAGCGCGGGTTGACGTTGATGTGCAGGGCCTTGGAGGCCTTGACCAGTACGGCGGTGACCTTCTGCTGGCCCTCGGGGCTGGCCAGGTCCGCCTGGTTCGCGGCGGCCAGCTTGCTCAGCAGGATCTCCTGGCGCAGGGCCTGCTCGATCTGGTCCGGGGCGAAGCCCTGGCCGAGCAGCTTCGCGGCGACCTTGTCCTCGCCGCCCTCGTAGCCGACGGCGGCGGCCCGCGCGTCCTGGATCTCCTTGCGGGTGACCGTCAGGCCGGCGTCGGCGGCGGCGCGGTCGACGACCCTGGCGAAGATCATGCCGTGCAGCTTGGCGCGGCCCAGCTGTCCGGTGTTGCTGACCAGCTGGACGGCCTGCGGGGTCTTCGCCTGCGCCGCCCGTACGTCCTTGACCTGGCTCTGCAGGGAGGACACCTCGATGCGCTCGCCGCCCACGAGGGCTGCCGCTCCGGGATGGGCGTCGTTGCCGCACGCCGTGAGGAGGGGGGCTGCGACCAGCAGTCCGGCGGAGAGGAGGAGCGTGGTGCGGGTGCGCGTGCGGCGGTGCAAAGGGTGCCTCCCGGGGCGGTGATCGTGCGGCGTCGTGCGGGTCGGAGAAGGTCGGCGGGGCTACGTCGGGCGGGCGAACTGGCCTTGCGGAGTTGATGTTAGGCAGCCGGAGTGGTCCGGGCCACTGATTCGACCAACGAGTCGCCGCGATACGGGGATGCGCCGGGGGCGGGGCGCGGGCTGGTGTTCGTCTCGCTCACCAGGAAGTGCGGGCGGCGTTTGGCCTCGTAATAGATGCGGCCGACGTATTCGCCGACCACGCCGACCATGACCATCTGTACGCCGGAAAGCGCGGTGACGGCGACGAGGAGCGTCACATAACCGGGGGTTTCCACACCGTTGACGAGTGCGTCACCGACGATCCACGCGGTGTACGCCATGGCGCAGGTGAGGAGGAGGAGTCCCAGATAGAGGGCGGCCCGCAGGGGTTTGTTGTTGAAGGAAAGAACGCCGTCAAGTCCGTAGTTGAGGAGTTTTCCGAAGGTCCATTTGGAGCGGCCCTGCTCGCGGACGAGATTCTCGTACGCGAATGTCGCGGTGGGGAATCCGATCCAGGCGAAGAGGCCTTTCGAGAAGCGGTTGTATTCGGTGAGCTGGAGTACGGCGTCCACGGCACGGCGGGACAGCAGGCGGAAGTCGCCGACGCCGTCGACGAGTTCGACATCGACGAGGCGGTTGACGAGGCGGTAGTAGGCGCGGGCGGTGAGGGTGCGGGTGACGCGGTCGCCGGTGCGGGTGCGGCGGGCGACGACCTGGTCATGGCCCTGGGAATGGAGGTCGATCATGCGGGTGATGAGTTCGGGCGGGTGCTGGAGGTCCGCGTCCATGATCACTACGGCGTCGCCGTCGGCGTGCCGCAGACCCGCCAGCATGGCGGACTCCTTGCCGAAATTACGACTGAAGGACACATAGCGGACGCGCGGGTCGGAGGCCGCTATCTCGCGGAGGTGGTCGAGCGTCGCATCACGGCTGCCGTCGTCCACGTACACGAATTCGAATTCGTGGGTGGGGGCGAGCGGGGCGATTTCCCGTGCGACATGGGAGTGGAATCGCCGGACGATGTCCGCCTCGTGGAAACAGGGCACGACGAGGGAGATGAGCATGTGCCATGGCAGCGCGGGCAGATGACGTTTTCTCAGGGGGTGGGTGACGGGCGGAGGGCGATTCGGTTAACGGAATCGCGGGGTGCTGGTGAAAGGGCCGTACGCGTGTTTACGGTCGGACCCATGATCGGCATTTCGCGCCAGAAGTCTCCGGCGCCGCGGAGCGCGGACCGGGCCACGTCCGGGGCCACGTCCGGAACCGCCCCCGGGACCGAGCACCGGACCGCGCCCCGGCGCGGGCGTCCCGCCGCTGCGGCCGCGCTGCTGGCCGGCGGGGTGGCCGCCTTCGCGCACTGCCTGGGCTCCGCGCTGGCGGGCAGCCAGCCGTTCGGGGCGATGAACCGGAACGTGAACGACCTCGGCACCCAGTTCGTCCCCTTCCACACCCATCTCTGGGACGTGCTGCACGGGCGCGCGGACGGCGGCTGGCTGGTCAACTGGCAGTCGGGGTACGGCTCCAGCTTCCTGCCGGACGTCGGGACGTATCTGTCGAGCCCGTTCGCGCTGCTGGTCGCGCTCTTCCCGCGCGAGCGGATCGACCTCGCGGTGTACGTGTCCTCGGTGGCGCGGATCGCGGTCGCGGCGGCGGTGATGGCGTGGCTGCTGATGCTGCTGCGACCGCGCAAGTCCGCTGACGGATACGGGCGTTGGTGGCTGGCGGGCGCGCTCGGGGCGGCGTACGCACTGTGCGGGTGGTCGGTGATCGAGGCCTCGTACAACCCGATGTGGCTGGACGGGCTGATCGGCTTCCCGCTGCTGTGCGTGGTGGGGGAATGGGTGCGCACGGGGCGCCGGTTGCGGGTGTGGTTCGGAGGCGGGGTGGCGCTGGTCGCCCTGGTGTGGACCGCGAACTTCTACACGGCGTACATGGCGACGATCGGCGCCGGGCTCGTGCTGGGGGTGCGGCTGCTGATCGACGGGGGTCCGGTGCGCGCCCGGCTGCGGACAGCGGCGCGGGCGTGCGCGGTGGTGGTGCTCGGGATCGGGGTGTCGGCGCCGGTGCCGCTCACCGTCTTCGCGGGGACGCGGCACGCGTATCCGGGGATGGGGCTGACGTTCCGGCCGGCCGGGTGGGGGGATGTGCTGGCGAGGCTGCTGCCGGGCACGTACGGGTTCAACTCCCCCGCGATGTACGTCAGTTCGGCCGTGCTGGTGCTGGCTTTCGCGCTGCCGTTCCACCGGGGGGTGGCGTTGCGGGTGCGGGTGGGGTGGCCGGTGCTGGTGGTGGCGGTGCTGGTGTCGATGCAGTGGGGGCCCACGCATCTGGCGTGGCACGCCTTCGCGGAGCCGAACGGCAGCCCGTACCGCCAGACCTTCGTACTGAGCGGGGTGCTGGTGATCGCGGCGTGGCTGGCGGTCGGGGACACGGTGCCGGGGCGGCGGGCGCTGGCCGGTGGGGTGGGGGCCGTGGTCCTGGTGGGGCTGGCGGGGCTCTGGAGTTCGTTCACCGGGCGGTGGGCCTGGGTGGGGCTGGGTGCCGGGCTGGTGATGGTGGCCGGGGCGGTGGTGCTGCTGGGGCGGGCGGGGCGGGCAAGGTCGATGGGGCCCGTGGCGGGTTCGGCCCTGGCGTCCCGGCGGGTGTACGTGGTGGTGGCCGCGGTGCTCCTCGTCGGGTGCACCGTAGGGCAGTCCGCGCTGACGACGGCGTGGGGCGCGAAGCGGCGGGTCGCCACGCAGGACGACCACGCCCCGTACGGGGCACGGCAGTCGGCGCAGAGCCGGGTGATCGAGGGGGTCGACGGCTGGCCCCGCTACCGCACCGACCCGGGCCGCACGCAGACCGTGCACAACGACGCGATGGTGGTCGGCGGGCAGGGCGCCTCGTACTACAGCAGCATGACGTCCGAGGTGCTGACCCGGACCCTGGGCGCGCTCGGCGACGGCTGGAACGGCAGCGGGCGTGCCCCGCACAGCCTGGACAACCCGGTGACGGACGCCCTGTTCGGGGTGGGCGCGAGGCTGCGGTCGACGTACCGGCAGGGCGCCGACACGGACTTCACGGTCGTACGACGGGACGCCGCGCCCCTGGTGACGCAGCGGCCCACCGACGGCTCGGACCTCCGCTTCGGCCACTCCGCCTTCGCCAATCAGGAGTTGCTGTTGGGGGCGAAGGTGTACGAGCGGCTGGCGGGGACGGCCGGGGTGTGCACGGCGGGGGCGCCGGTGTTCGTGTGGGCACCGGGGTTCAAGGGGGCGGCCAGGCCGATGACCGGCCGTGACCGGGCGGACGTCCGCTTCGAGGCGAAGAAGGGGCGGGTGCGGGCCCCGATGCAGCAGGTGGGAACGGCGGGACCGGACGGCCGGGTCCGCATCGCCCTGCGCGGGACGGGGGCCCGGGGCGCGGAGGTGGCCTGCCTGCGCGAGGACCGACTGGCTGCCGCCGTACGGGAGTTGAGGGCGGGCGCGGCGGGGGCGTCGGCGGAGCTGGGCGACGGGACGATACGGGTGGTGCTGCCGGGGACCGGTGCCGCGGCACCCCGGACCGCCCCCGTGGGCAAGGGCGCGACCGCCGTACTGGCCGTTCCCCGCATCGCCGGCTGGCGATGCGGGGTCGACGGCGCCGAGCCGCGCCCCGCCCGCTCCTACTTGGGGCTGCTCGCCGTCCCGCTGGAGGCGGGCTCGCGCGAGGTGTCCTGCGTGTTCCGGCCGCCGGGGCTGCGCGCGGGTGCGGCGGTCGGGGCCGGGTCGGCCGGGATCGTCGGGATCGTCGGCGCGGTCGGTGCCGCCGGAGCCCTGCGCAGGCGCAGGCGCGCGAACACCGCCGCCCCCACCAGCACCAGTAGCCCCACGCCGCTCCCGACCAGCCCTGCGGAGAGTCCCGCCTGACGGTAGCCGCAGGAGAACTGGGTGCTCCCGGAGCCGAGCGGCACGGCCAGCAGGCCCTGGAAGGAGGCGGCCGGGGACTCCTTGCCGCCGTTCACCGAGCACTGCCAGCCCTTGACCGCGGGGACCGCCACGACCGCCGTGCCCTGGCCGCTCCCGGGCTTCAGCGTGGCCCGGATCTCGTGACCGGACATGGTCAGCTGCTGCGGGGCGCTGCGGTGCAGGTCGGCGATGGCCGTGTGGAGGCGTGCCTGGTTCAGGCAGCCCACGAGGTGCCGGGGGACGCTCTGGCCCGGCTTGCTCGCGGTGAGCGCGACCGTGAGGCGGCCGTCGCGCGGGACCTCGCCCAGGGAGCGGACGCCTGCGGCGGTCATGTTGCTGGCCCGCCCGAACCACTGCACGCCCTTGTCCCCGTTGACCGCGATCCGCCCGGCGAACCACGGGGCGTGCGCGTACGCCGTGCTGCCGGGTGCGCAGCTCAGCTCGAAGCGGGCCCGGTGGCCCTTGCGCAGGGGCCACCCGTGCTTGCCCGGGGTGTTGCCCGCCAGCGGGCGCAGGTCGGGCACCGCGTAGACGGGTGCGCCGATCGCGCTGTTCAGCCGGTCGAAGGCGGTGACGTCGCCGCCCTTGTGCACCGGCGGCACGTCCGCTCCCGGCCGCCGTACGGTGACCAGCGGGGCTGCCTCGGCCCGCCGGAGGACCGCCTTGCGCGAACCCTCGGGCTCCTCGGCGAGGTACGTCGTGGAGCCCATCAGGGCCCGTCCGACGGGCTCGTTGAAGCTCTTGGTGTGGCGGCCCTCGATGTACCAGGCGGCGCCGAGTGCCTGGAGGGTGCGAGCGGTCTCGGCGGGGACGTGGCTGCTGTAGTAGGAGCCGCCCGGAACGCCGAGCAGCATCGGGTCGTTGTTGGCGTACTCGTGCGGGCCGGGGTCGGCCCGCTGCCAGGGGGCGTTGTCGCCCGCGCGCAGGACCTCGCGCATCCGCAGGGTCTCGGCGTCGTAGGTCCGCTTGGGCGCGTACCAGGCGATCTTGTCCCGTACGCCCATCACCGAGGTGACGGTGGCCGCGCAGGACAGCAGTACCGCGCAGCCGAGCCCGGCGGCGATGAACACCCGGGCCCGCCGGGCCGTGACCGCGCTCGTCCGCGCGTCGCCCGCTCCGCCGCGCCCTGCGGCGGCGCCGCCTGCTCCCCCGTACCGGCGGAGCAGGATCAGCCCCGCGCACATCACCGGGATGCCCACGAATGCCAGCAGCAGTGTCCTGGTGCCGACGGTGCGCTGGCCCGCGACGAGTGCCGCCAGGACCAGCAGGACGCCTGCCCCGGCGAGGAGCTCGCGCGGGGCGGGCCTGCGGGAGAGGGCCAGCCAGGCGATCATCGTGAGGATGCCGCTGAGGACGAAGGTGGCGCGGTAGGGGCTGCCGTTCGGGATGGCCAGGCCGTGCCAGAGCAGGACGCCCGGCTTCCACACGAACGACAGCCCGACCAGCAGTGCCAGCCCCCACCACAGGGCCCGCTCGCGCACCGTCACCGACCGCTGGAAGGCGAAGGTGGCCAGCAGCAGCAGTCCCAGGATGCCGAAGCAGATGCCGGGCGCGGAGGTTCCGGTGCGCCCGCCGGGGAAGAGCTGGGCGAGGTAGAGCAGCGGGGACGGCGCTCCCTTGTACGGGATGACCGTGACCGGCTGGGACGCCTTGCTGGAGACGTACGACACGATCATCACGGGTGCGACGAGCAGCAGGCCCGTCGCCGCCATGCCCGCGGCCCGCAGCAGCACGCGCGTACGCGCGCGCCAGGGCATGTCGTCGCGCAGCAGCAGCCGTACGACGAGGACCAGCGCGGCACCGAGGGTGGCCATCGCCGCCGTGTAGAAGTTCGCCGCCCAGCACAGGGCGACGATCAGCGTGCCGAGGACCCAGCGGCGCCCCTTCAGGCACCAGTCGGCGGCGATCCCGATGAGCGGCAGCGCGATCGGGCCCCACATCCACATGGGGTCGGCGTAACCGTCGCTGACCACCCAGGCGCACAGCGCGTACCCGACGGCGAGCAGACCGCGCTGCCAGGCGGGTCCGGGCCGCAGCCGGGCCAGGAAGAGGGTCATGACGGTCGCGGCGAGGCCGAGCGAGAACAGGGTGACGAGGAAGACCGGGAGCTCGACGAGGTCGCGCGGGAAAAGCCCGACGAGGAAGGAGAACGGGTTCGTCAGGTAGGTGAAGAAGTCCGGCAGGAAGGGGGATCCGTAGCCGCTGTTCCAGTTGAAGAGCAGGTCGCCCTGGGCCTCGCCGTGCATGAGGTCCCACAGGTGGGCGTGGTACGGGACGAACTGGTTGCCGAGGTCGTTGACCGCGCGCGACCGCTCGCCGAAGGGGTACGTGCCGCGCAGGGCGATGCCCAGGCTGTACGCGGCCATGGCGGCGAGTCCGGCGAGGACGGCGACGCCGCGTTCACCGGTGGCACGGCGCAGCAGGGCGGAGGAGCTCCACGCGCGCGTGGGGGCGGCTTCCTGCTTTTCCGCCGTGCCGTCGGTGTGCTGGCTCTCGCCCTGGGTAAGGATCCGCCGGGACAGTACGAACGTCACCGGGATCGCCGCCGCGGCGGCCACCAGCGGCGCGATCCGCTCGTCCATGCCGGCCCACTCGACCAGTACGAAGACACCCACCGAGGTGACGACGAAGTTGGTCAGGTTGGTGAGCGGGAACAGCAGGAACTTCCGCCAGGTGGGGCGGGTGCGATAGGTGAAGTACGTGTTCAGGAAGAACGAACCCACCATGCTGATCATGAAGGCCAGCACATAGGCGGGGTAGTAGGGCAGCCACTGGTGCAGGGCGAGATAGCAGGCGTAGAAGGTTCCGGTGTTCACCGCGCCCACCAGGGCGAACCGGAACACCTGGAAGAACTGCGTGGACGTCACTGCCCGTTTTCCCTGTTCCCCGTGCTGACGTGCGTGGTGGTCTGTGCGGTGGCCGGCGTGGTGGTCTGCACCGGGTTGACGCGGGTGCGCGCTGCCGAGAATCCCGGCGCGGCCGTTTCCTTCACCAGGAAGTGCGGGCGGCGCTTGGTCTCGTAATAGATCCGGCCGATGTATTCACCCACCAGCCCCAGCATCACCATCTGTGCGCCGCCCAGGCCGACGATCGCCGCCAGGAGCGTCGCGTATCCGGGAGTGCGCACACCGAACGCAAGGGTGCTGATCAGGATCCACAGCACATAGAGGGCGGCCATTCCCGCGAGTACGAGACCGAGGTGAATGGCGACGCGCAGGGGCTTGTTGTTGAACGAGATGAGGCCGTCGACGCCGTAGTTGACGAGGGCGCCGAAACGCCACTTCGTCTCTCCGGCCTCGCGCTCCACATTGGTGTAGTCGAAGGTGACGGTGTCGAACCCGATCCACGAGAACAGCCCCTTGGAGAAGCGGTTCTGCTCGGGCATCGAGAGCAGGGCGTCGACGGCCCGGCGGGACAGCAGCCGGAAGTCGCCGACGCCGTCCGCGAGCTCGACGTCCACCCAGCGGTTGACCATGCGGTAGTACGAGCGCCCCAAGGTGCGGCGCAGCCGCGACTCGCCGTCCCTGTTGCGCCGCGCGATGACCTGGTCGTGGCCCCGGCTGTGCAGCTCCAGCATCTTCCCGATCAGCTCGGGCGGATGCTGGAGGTCCGCGTCCATCAGCACGACGGCGTCGCCGGTGGCGTCGCGCAGGCCGGCCAGCATGGCGGCCTCCTTGCCGAAGTTACGGCTGAAGGAGGTGTAGCGAAGCGCGCCCGGGTGCTTCTCCGCGAGCGTGCGCAGCAGTCCGAGGGTGTTGTCGGAACTGCCGTCGTCGACGTAACAGATCTCGTAGTCGACCGGAAGTGAGTCGAGAACGGCCCGCACTTTCGTGTCGAACGACTCGATCACGGATTCTTCGTTGAAGCAGGGCACCACGACCGCCAGGCGCATGGGGTCTCACTTCCGGTCTGTACTGGAACTCCGCACGAAATCTCTACGGCGGATACTTGGTCGCCTAGCGAGACAGTGTTAGTGACGAGTCGGTTGCCTCTGTGTGAGCCACTTCACATTAGGCGGAGAAAAGCGGAAGTCGCCACACGACCGCGCAGAACGAGTCGTGACCCCCCGTTCGCCAGGTGCGTTTCCAGTGCCTCGCGGACGCCCGGCCAGGCCGCGTCGCCGTAGTCGTCGAGGACCACGATTCCGCCGTCGGCGACGATCTCCTCGGCCCATTGGAGGTCGGCGAGCACGCCTTCTCTGGAGTGGTCTCCGTCCACCACGACCACTCCGTACTTCCGGTCGGAAACCGCCACCCGGATATCCGGATCCTGCGAGAAACCCTTGAAAATACGGGCGGCCGGGGGTCCGTCGGGCTGTGCGGCGAATGCGGTTCCGGCCATCGTCAGGTTGGCCCGCACCACGTCCTCGCGGACCGGGGTGCCGGTGGGATCGGCGTTGTCGCGGACCGCGTCGGGCTGGAGCTGCGAGCCGATGAGCGGGTCGACGATGGTCAGCCTGGGCTCGATCCCCTCGCGGTGCAGCATTCGGGTGAGGGCGGTCGCGAAGAGGCCGTGGAGGGTGCCGATCTCCAGCACGTCGGAGTTGGGCGGAGCCAGAAGCGGAATCGTGGCGAGTTTTCCGCAGACGTTGGAAGTGCCCCCTGCGAGGCGTCCGACACCGAGTGCTTCGAGCGCCACGACGGTCCGGAACGCGGACGTCACCGCCCGCCGCGCGTGCGCGCTGCCGCTGACTTCCGCCACCTGGGTGACCAGCGTGGTGATCTGCTCGGCGGAGGGCATGCGGTGCGCGCCCCGCCCCGTGCGGTCGAGCAGCATGCCGACGGCGTGGCTCTGCTTCTTGAGGACGTCGAGCTCGGCGCGCAGTGCGGCGACCTCGTTGCTGGTGGTGCGGGTCTGGGTGCGTACGCGCTGGTCGACCAGGGCCGCGAAGGGACGCAGGGCGCGGCGGGCGAGGGGGTGGGTCAGCAGTGGCATGGGCGGGACGCTAGACGGCCCGTCGGATGGGGGCGTGGCCCTCGGGCGACGGCAGGGCGAACCGGGGGTGACGGTCGCACCGGAACTTTGTCAGGACAACCGGACAGCCGGACGACGGACGGGCCGGTGGGCCGACGGGACCGCCAAGGGGGCCGACCGGCTCTCAGCCCCGGCCGCCGCCGAGCTGCCGCTGGCGCTCCAGGGCCCGGCGCACCTCCGCGACCAGCGGGTGGTACGCCCCGTACACGCCCTCGGCGTCGTACAGCAGCCCCTGCAACTGGCGTACCGCTTCCCCGTGATCACCGAGGGCGAGCAGCAGCTGTGCGACGCGCAGCCGCAGTTCGAGGGCGCGGGAGGGGTCGTTGCCGGTGACGTAGGCGTTCTCGTAGTACGGCAGCAGGGCCCGGTACTCGGCGAGGGCCGCCGCCGGTTCGCCGAGCTGCTCCAGGCACTGGGCGGCGTCGTACCGGAACTGGAGCGCCTGCGGGTCGGCGGGCCCGCTCTCGGCGGCCCGGTCGTCGGCGAGGCGGCGCAGTTCGGGCAGGGCGCGCCGGTACTGGCCGTCGTCGAGCAGGGTCGCCGCGTACTGCTTGCGCAGGATGCGTACCACCGGGGAGCGTTCGCCGTGCTCGGCGGCGGCGGCCGGGAGGATCCCGCCCAGGATGTCGACGGCCTGGGTGATGCGGCCCTCGCCGAGGAGTTGCTTGACCTCGTCGACGGCTGCGGCGACATCGGGCCGGGAGGGCGGTGCGGGCGGCGCTCCGGGCGGCATCACGGGGGCCGGCGGCGGTACCGTCGCCGCCCGGTCAGGCCACGGCGCCTGCGGGCGCAGGAAGGGCCGGGTCGGGTCGAGGGGCCCGGCGGACCGCGGTGCGCGCGCGGGCGACCCCGACGCGGGAAGCAGCGGGACGAGCCGTTCGTAGACCTCCTGGGCGGAGCCCGGCCGGTGCTGCGGGTCCTTGGCCAGCAGGTCGAGCACCAGCGCTTCGAGCGCGCCGGGCACCTCGGGGCGGCCCTGCCGGATGGGCAGCGGCGGCTCGTGGAGGTGGCGGTGCAGGATGCCGAGCGCGGTGGTGCCCGCGAACGGGACGTCCCCGGTGAGGAGTTCGTGCAGCAGCACCCCCAGTGCGTACAGGTCGGTGTACGGGCCGACGGCGCCGCCCATCGCCTGCTCGGGCGCCATGTACGCGGGCGTGCCGATGGGGGTGCCGGTGTGGGTGAGGCGGGTGGTGTCCGTGTCGAGTACGGAGGCGACGCCGAGGTCGAGAACGGTGAGGGTGCCGTCCGGTTTGACCATGACGTTCCGCGGCTTGAGGTCGCGGTGGACGATCGGCACCGCGTGCACGGCGGAGAGCACCGCGCAGAGCTGGGCGGCGACCGCGACGGCCCACTGCCAGGGGTACGGGTCCTGTTCGGCGAGGTGGTCGGCGAGGTCGGCGCCCTCGACGTACTGCATGACGAGGTAGAGGTCGTCGTTGTCGCTGCCCGCGTCGTGCACGGTGACCAGGCCGGGGTGGTCGACCTGGGCGGTGACGCGGCACTCGCGCACGAAGCGGCGGCGCATGTCCTCGGCCTCGGTGGCGGCGGCCATCCGGTCGGGGCGCAGCAGTTTGACGGCGACGCGGCGGTCCAGGCGCTGGTCGTAGGCCGTCCAGACCTGGCCCATGCCGCCCTGGCCTATGAGGGTGGCGAGCTCGTAACGGCCCGCGATGACACGGCCGTTCACCGGAGACCTCCGTCGCCGTCCTGGGGCCGGTCCTTGCGCAGGAACTCGCTCAGCTCGTCCAGCTCGGCGCGGACCTGATGGATGCGGGGCGGGTGGGGCGTGGGGTGTTGGGGCTGGGGCTGAACCTGGGGCTGCACCTGGGGTTGGTGCTGGGTTTGGGGCTGCTGGGGCTGGTACTGCTGAGGATGCGGCTGTACGGGCTGCTGCGGCGGATAGCCGTACGCCGGCGGGACCGGCTGCGTCCAGGCGTGCGGCGGCAACGGGGGTGCGTACGCCAGCCGTTGGTAGTGCTGGATGTCCGCGATCAGGTAGTGCGTGGTGACGCCCGCCGCCATACCCAGGAGCACGAGCATGCAGACCCAGTCCACGGCCCTGAGCGGCTCGTCCTCGCCGTTCCCGTACACACCGATGATCACGAAGGTGGTGATCGCGAGCAGCAGGACCGCGACGAACAGCCCCCAGTCCATCGGCCTGCGCCGCACCACCGCGATCCGCAGCATCGCCGCCCAGGACAGGAAGCCGCAGCTGCACAGGGTGAGTACGACGAACACCACCCGGAGGGCGACCTGCACACCGGCACTCGGCAGGCTGCGCGGCGTGGTGGGGCCGGGGCCGTGCATGGCTGCTCCTGAAGGGAATGGCACGCGGCGGGACGTGCGGGAACGGTACGACGAGCGTATACAGCGACTCCGACAACGGCCCCAGGGTTGTACGGATCCGACGACTTCTACTCCGCCCGCACCGAGCCGTCCGCCAGTCCGTCGTACAGCCCCTGGACCAGCTGTTCGCCGAGCTGCCCCGCGACGCGCAGCGCGTCCTCGAAGGCGGCCAGGGTGCGGAAGCGCTCCCCGTACCGCTGCTGTTCGGCGAGCGGCAGCCGGGGCAGCTGGAGGCGGCGCACGTCCAGTCGGGCGGCGGTGGAGGCGTAGCTGCTGGCCCGGCGGTTGTTGGCGGTGCCGCGCAGGAACCCGGCGAGGAACCACGGGTCGACGGCGGCCGGGTCGGGCCGCAGCAGATGGAGGTTGCGCCCGAGGACGGCCCCGGCGCCCGCCTCGTCGATCACGCGGGCGACCGCGCCGCCGCCGAGCAGCGGCACGACCACGTCACCGGGCGCGGTGAGCACCGCGTCCCCGTCGGCCCCCTCCACGGAGCCGCCGGACGCGGGGCTCGCGCTCAGTACGTCCTGCTCGGTGAGTACGGGCGCCCCGTCCGGGCCGCTTCCCGTGCCGCCGGTACGGAGCGACAGCGCGCCCGCGCGCGCCAGTTCGCCCACCGTGGTCACCGGCCAGTGCACGGGCACGGCCTCCTCCTGTGCCGTGCCGGGCTGCGGGTTCAGCTCCGCCGTCAGGCGCAGGGTGTCCGCCAGCCGCTCCCGTACGGAGGCCAGTTCCGCCGCTCCGCCGCCCGCCGCCGGGGGCGGCAGGTGCCGGGCGGGGGCCAGGTCGACGTCGTCGTCCAGCAGCTCGACGACGGGTACGCAGCGGCTGACCCCGGGCCGCTCCTGGACGGTGCCGTCCTTCTCGAACGTCTGCCAGGTGTCGACGACCGCGGAGTGCAGGGCCGCCCAGTCCAGCTTGTCGCGGCCCGCCGCCGAGAGGTCGGCGGTGTCGACGACGAGCAGGTCGGCGGCGGGCCGGGCACCGGGCTCGGGCTTGCGCAGCACCCACAGGTGCAGGGGAACGCCGTAGGGCGGGGCCGCCCCGGCCGGCAGTGCGACGACCGCGCGCAGGGCGCCGCGCCGCAGCAGGTCGGCCCTGATGCGGCGGCCCGAGCGGCGGGACGCGGCGGCGGGCGGCATCAACAGGACGGCGGTGCCGCCCTCGCGGAGGCGGGCCAACGCGTGCTGCACCCAGGCGAGTTCGGACTCCGTACGGGCCGGGAAGCCGTACTCCCAGCGGGGGTCGTAGGCCAGTTCGTCGTGGCCCCAGTTGCGTTCGTTGAACGGGGGGTGGCTGACCACTGCGTCGACGGTGAGCTGCGGATACGCGTCGGCCCTGAGGCTGTCGGCGGCGGCCGCCCGCACCTCGGTGGCGCGGGCGTCGGTGTGCAGGGCGAGCCGGAGGGCGCCGAGGGCGGCCAGGTCGGGGTCGGCGTCCTGGGCGTACAGGGCGGCGGGCCGCTCCCCGTCGGGGGCGTCCAGCGCACACAGCAGGGACGCGGCGCCGCAGGCGGGGTCGAGGACGGTACGGGGCCGGCCGAGGAGGGCTGCCATCAGGGCGGCGGGGCCCGGCGGGGTGAGGGTGTACTGACGCGGGTTGGCGTCGAGGTGCCTGCCGAGCAGGAACTCGTACGTCTTGCGCGCCCCGGTCTCGGCGGCCAGTTCGGCGGCGGCGCGCAGCAGCGGCACGGAGGGGGCGAGGTCGTGCGCGGTGAGGGCGGGCACTGCCCAGGGGGCGGGTCCGAACCTGCCGAACAGCACCAGTTCCACCGTCTCCGGCAGCAGTTCGGCGCACTTCGCGTCGGACACGGCGGTCAGCTTCAGCCACTCGGTCGGCCGGTCCTGCACGAGGGCCAGTACGCAGCCGGTGTGCACGAGGGCGGTGACCGCCCCGGCCGGGTGGCCCGCCACCTGCTGCCAGACCCGCTCGCGCAGCGGTACTTCGGCCAGCTTTCCCTGGTCGCGGAGCCAGCCCTCGACCTCGGCGAGCGCGAAGGAGGGGCTGGTCTCGGTGCCGCCGACGGGTTTGGGGAAGTCGGGGTGGCGTCGCCGCCAGTTGCTGACGGCGGCCCGGCCGACCCCGGCCAGCCGGGCGATCCCGGCGGCGGTCACCTCTGTTGCGTCTGCTGCGTTCTCGGTCGACACCGGCTGCCACTCCCCCTCGTTCCCGTACATCTGCTGTGGACCCGAGCATACCGACCTCCTCCGACAACCCCACTTCACAGCGTGAACCAACCAATCCCTGTGAATCATGTTGACTCGGTTCACAGCTTCTGTTGTCATTGACCCATCACACCGCGGGGCGGCTGAAAGTCCCGAGCGCCGATACCGCTCTGTCTCTGTCCGGAGGACACCCATGTCTCAGCACACGAACCAGTCGCCGTACCCGCAGGGCCCCGAGTACCCGCAGCAGCAGTACGGCGGGTCCCCGCAGTACGGGCAGCCCCCGCAGCAGCAGCCCCAGCACCACGGGCACGGCGCCCCGCAGCAGGCCCGCAACGGACTGGGCACCGCGGCGCTCGTCCTCGGCATCATCGGCGCGCTCTCCGGCGTCATCCCGCTGCTGTTCTGGCTCGCCGGCATCCTCGGCCTGATCGCCCTGGTCCTGGGCCTCAGCGGCCGGGGCCGCGCCAAGCGCGGCGGGGCCACCAACAAGGGAGTGGCGCTGACCGGCGCGATCCTGGGCCTGGTGGCGCTGATCCTGTCGGTGGTCGGCGCGGTCATCACGTACAAGGCCGTGGACACCGCGGTGAAGGAGGTCGACAAGGCGCTCGCCGGGCAGGAGGCGACCAACGCCACCGGTGACAAGGCGGGCGGCGAGGGCAGCGCCAAGACCGCGAAGGCGCTCGCACCGGGCGCCACCGCCGACTACGCGGGCAAGCTGAAGGTCACCGTCTCCGCACCCTCCAAGCACTCCCCGTCGGAGTACGCCGTCGGCCACACCCAGGGCAACAAGGCGTACAAGGTCACCGTGACCATCGAGAACACGGGCACCGAGAAGTTCGACAGCGCCCTCTCCCAGGTCGACGCCCGCGCGGGCGCGGACGGCAAGGCCGCCGAGCAGATCTACGACGGCGACACGACGGGTGCGGGCTTCTCCGGATCGATCCTGCCGGGCAAGAAGGCCACCGCGGTCTACGCCTTCGACGCCCCGGCGGCGGCGAAGAACCTGACCGTCGAGGTCACCCCCGGCTTCCTGGACTTCAAGTCCTCGCACTGGGACCTCAAGCTCTGACCCGACGACCCCGGCCGCACGGTCAGGAACACGACGGGCGGGCCCGGCACCTTCGAGGTGCCGGGCCCGCCACTTTCCTCCTACCGCCCCTTACCGACGGTCGCCTCGGTCGGATTCCCGCCGGTGGGCAGCTTCTCCGCCGGGCAGCCGCCCAGCACCTTCTTCATGGCCTCCTTCTCGGCGGCCGTCACCCACACCCCGTACTTCTGCTTCACCGCCACCTGCCCGGCGACGTACACACACCGGTAGGCCTTGTTGTCCGGCAGCCAGGTGGCGGTGTCACCGTCCCCCTTCTTCCGGTTCGCCGAGGCCTCGGCGGCCACCAGGTTCAGCGGGTCGTTGGCGAAGGCGAGCCGCTTGGCGGGCTTCCACTGCTGGGCGCCCTTCTGCCAGGCGTCGGACAGGGCCACCAGGTGATCGATGTCGATCTTGCTGCGCCCGCGCACGAACTCGATCCGGCCACCGGTGTACGGATCCTTCTCCAGCACCCCGGAGGAGACCTTGCACTTGCCGTCGCTGAACTTCACGCTCCCCAGGTCCCGCTTGAGGATGTCGTCGCGGGTGCCGCACCCGTTGGCATCGGTGTCGGCCCAGGCCCGGCCGAACTCCGTCCGCTCGTAACCGGTCTTGGGCGCCCGGCCCTTGACCGTCAGCGTGTCCACGGCCGCCAGTGCGGACCCCGCCTTCCCGACGGGCCCCTCCTGCCCCGCGGTCCCCCCGCCCCCCACGAGGTCACTCGAACCACAGCCTGCGGCCCCGCACGCGAGCACCGCCCCAAGTCCCGCCGCCGACAATGCCTTCCAGGTCTTCCTGGTCGTACGAGATATCAAGGAACGCCGCCCCACCGAGAGTTGAGAACCGGAAACACCCCACCCTAGAAATGGCTGCCCAGAACGAACCGCTCGACTCACGACATTCCACCGAAATGTGGTCTAGTCCACACATCGCAGCGGATCGCACTCGTCGCGCGCATTCCGCCGACCCGGCGTAGCGTCTGAAACGTCCCGCCCTCTTCCGTGGAAGGAGCCCGCCCATGGGGATCTTCGACAACTTCAAGGACCAGGCCAAGGACAAGGCCAAGGAAATTTCCGACAACCTCGGAGATGAGGTCGACGAGAAGACCGGCGGCAAGTACGCCGACAAGGTGGACAAGGCCCAGCAGAAAGCCGAGGAGGCGCTCGGCGCGGGCGACAAGAAGGACGACCCGGCGCCCTGATCCGCACACCGGGCACCGGTCCGGCCCCGAGCCGGACCCACTGAACCCCCGCCCGCGAGGCCGCGTCAACCCGGCCTCGCGGGCGGTGTGTTGTCCACGGACCTGCGCGCTCGGAGCGCGGGCACGTTCAGCCTGCGGGCCCGACCGGTCCGGGGTGGCGCACCAGCCATTCCTGGAACTCGCGATGACGGAACTGATAGGCCGTACCGGAGGTGCGCACGAGCCCGGCGGCGGTGGCCCAGTCCAGGAAGCGGGCCAGCCGGAAGGGGAAGCGGCGGGGGTGAGTGAGCAGGCAGTAGGCGTACTCGACCCACTCGTGGCCACTGGACACCACCCAGAGGACCATTCCGGCCGGGAACACCGCGGCGCCCAAGTCCCCCTGCGCGGCCAGCAGCACCACCGCCAGCGCCACCCCGACACCGAGGTACAGGCCGGACCTGGCCCAGCCGGAGGGCCCGACCGCCGGTGCGTCCAGCCACCGCGCGGGAAGCAGGATCAGGTTGGCGGCCACCATCAGCAGCAACAGCAGCGACCATATGGGGTCCCCCATCCCCACCCACAGGTATCCGACGCCCGCGAGCTGCACGAGGACGACCATCAGGTAGCCCCAGCTGCGCGAGAGAGGCATGGAGATCCGCAGGCCGACCCGCCACAGCGGACTGCGCAACGGCGGTATGTACGGCACACCGGAAACCCCCGTCGAGGGCTCGGCGCTCCACACCCCCCGCACCAGGGCCAGCGTCCCGACGACGGCCGGGGCCAGCTCCAGCAGATACGACCACCCGTCCCAGCCGACCAGCAGACCCGACGTCACAACCGCCGTGCCCAGCAGCAGATACACCGCCGCCAGGACCCTCCGCAGCTTCCGCGTGCGCAACCGGGGCCACAACCCCCACAGTTCCAGGTTCGCGTCCGCCCCGGCCTCCCCGGCTTCCTCGCCCTCCCCGCCCTCCATGCACAACGCCAGCGAGCGGAGCCAGCGGTGCACCGAGTCCGGCGCATGACGGCCCGCCCCCCACCGCGTGCTGCCCACCGCCGCACCGACGAACCTGCCCAGCAGCAGGTCCGCCGCTTCGCCCCGGGCCGCGGCACCCAGCAGCTCTGCCGGGTCGCCGTCCCTGTCGTACACCGTCGCCGCGAGCGTCAGCCGCCACGGCGTGGACAGCGCGCGGGCCAGCACGCCGTGCGGCCGGGCACGGAGTTCGTCGAGGAGCGGCTGCCACACTGCGGGGCGGCGTGCGGCGCCGCGTGCGGCGAGGAAGTCTCGGGCCTGGGCCGCCCCGACCGGGGAGATCTCGATGCGGGCCGCGTCGAGGACGTGCCCGCCGTCCGCCTCCAGGGCGTCGTACTCCCCGGTGCGACAGGTCAGGACGACCGGGGCGGGGGCCGTGTGGTCCGCGTAGCGGCTCAGTTCGGCGAGCAGCTTGGTGGCGCGGGAGTCCCGTACGGGAACACCGGCCGCGTCCATCTCGTCCAGGCCGTCCAGTACGGGCAGCACCCGGTGCGCACGGACCAGGGACTCGGCGGCCCGGTGCGTCAGCCCGTACTCCCGCTCCACCCGCCGGACGATCCACTCGACGAAGCCCTCTTCCTGATCCCAGTCGGAAAGCGAGATCAGCACGGGTACGGGGTCGTCGTCCGCGCGCGTCCTGATCAGTTCGAGGACCAGCTTGCGGGCCAGTACGGTCTTGCCCGCGCCCGGTTCGCCCGTGATGACCAGGCGCTGGGGCCTGACCTCCCGGTAGTCCTCAACCACCTTGGCCAGCCGGCCCGCGGGCGAAGCGGGCAGCCGGGCCGCCCTGCCGTGCGCGTACGGGCGGAACACGAAGGTGACGTCGATCGGCGTCAGGTCGCCGCCGAGGCTGTGCGTCCACTGCGTCTCGCCGACCAGCCGCACCGCGCTCGCCAGCCCGGCCACCGCCGCCGCATCGTCGTCCTCGGCCCGGCGCCGGAACGTGGCCAGGGCTGCCAGCAGACCGAGGACCCCGGCCATCATGGCGACGATGTCCGTACGCTGCGACCAGTCCAGCGGGCCCTGCTTGGCCAGCAGCACCCACACCAGACAGGCCACGGCCAGTACGGTCCCGCCGAGCCGCAACGGCCATCGACCGCTCACCCAACTCCCGCCCGCCCTGCCCGACATGAAGTCATCCTGCCGGAATTCAGGGGCGCGCGAGCGGGTGACGAACCAACGAACGACACGGCGCGAGCGGTCCGAGCACGGACCGCGGGCCTTCACCGGCGCTCAGCTCAGGATCGTCGTCAGGAACTCCCCGGTCCAGGACAGCAACTCCCGCCCCACCACCGGCTTCCCGCCGATCTTCCCGGTCGTCGGGCGCGGCACCAGGATCTGGTGGACGGCCGGCTTGATGACCGTGCGCGGGTACAGCCGCTTGAGCCGTAGCTCCTGCGACTCGCGGAGCTCGACCGGGGCGAAGCGGATGTTCGGCCCTTGCAGGACGATCTCGCCGACCCCGCACGCCCGCGCCAGCATCCGCAGCCCGGCGACCAGCAGGAGGTTCTCGACCGGCTCCGGCAGCTTGCCGTAACGGTCGGTGAGTTCCTCGCGCACGGCGGTGATGTCGGCCTCCGTGTTCGCCGAGGCGATCGCCCGGTAGGCCTGGAGGCGCAGCCGCTCGCCCGGTGCGTAGTCGTGCGGGACGTGTGCGTCCACCGGGAGTTCGATCTTCACCTCCAGCGGCGCCTCCTCCTGCTCGCCGCCCTCGACGGCGGCCCGGTAGTCGGCGACGGCCTCGCCGACCATGCGGATGTAGAGGTCGAAGCCGACGCCCGCGATGTGTCCGGACTGCTCGCCGCCGAGCAGGTTGCCGGCGCCCCGGATCTCCAGGTCCTTCATCGCCACGTACATGCCCGCGCCCATCTCCGTGTGCTGGGCGATGGTCGCGAGCCGCTCGTGCGCGGTCTCCGTGAGCGGCTTCTCCGGCGGGTAGAGGAAGTAGGAGTAGCCGCGCTCGCGGCCCCGGCCGACGCGTCCGCGCAGCTGGTGCAACTGGGAGAGACCGAAGTTGTCGCCGCGCTCCACGATCAGCGTGTTGGCGTTGGAGATGTCGATTCCCGACTCGACGATCGTCGTCGACACCAGCACGTCGAACTTCTTCTCCCAGAAGTCCACGACGACCTGTTCGAGGGCCGTCTCGGACATCTGCCCGTGGGCGGTCGCGATGCGTGCCTCGGGCACGATCTCGCGCAGTTTGGCCGCCGCGCGGTCGATGGACTCGACCCGGTTGTGGATGTAGAAGACCTGGCCCTCGCGCAGGAGTTCGCGGCGGATGGCCGCGCCGATCTGCTTCTCCTCGTACGGGCCGACGAAGGTGAGCACCGGGTGGCGCTCCTCCGGCGGGGTGGTGATCGTCGACATCTCGCGGATGCCGGTGACCGCCATCTCCAGGGTGCGCGGGATGGGGGTCGCCGACATGGTCAGTACGTCGACGTTCGCCCGGAGCTTCTTCAGCTGCTCCTTGTGCTCGACGCCGAAGCGCTGCTCCTCGTCGACGATGACCAGGCCCAGGTCCTTGAACTTGGTCTCCTGCGAGAACAGCCGGTGCGTCCCGATGACGAGGTCGACCGACCCGTCCTTCAGCCCTTCCAGGGTGGCCTTGGACTCGGTGTCGGTCTGGAAGCGCGACAGCGCCCGTACGTTGACGGGGAACTGGGCGTACCGCTCGGTGAACGTACCGAAGTGCTGCTGGACGAGGAGTGTCGTCGGCACCAGGACCGCGACCTGCTTGCCGTCCTGGACCGCCTTGAAGGCGGCGCGGACCGCGATCTCGGTCTTGCCGTAACCCACGTCGCCGCAGATCAGGCGGTCCATCGGCACCGACTTCTCCATGTCCTCCTTCACCTCGGCGATGGTGGACAGCTGGTCGGGCGTCTCCGCGTACGGGAAGGCGTCCTCCAGCTCGCGCTGCCAGGGGGTGTCGGGGCCGAAGGTGTGGCCAGGGGCGGCCATCCGCGCCGAGTACAGCTTGATCAGGTCGGCGGCGATCTCCTTGACGGCCTTCTTGGCGCGCGCCTTGGTCTTGGTCCAGTCGGCGCCGCCGAGCCGGTGCAGCGTCGGGGCCTCGCCGCCCACGTACTTGGTGACCTGCTCCAGCTGGTCGGTGGGGATGTAGAGGCGGTCGCCGGGCTGGCCGCGCTTGGCGGGTGCGTACTCGACCAGGAGGTATTCGCGGGTGGCGCCCTGCACGGTGCGCTGCACCATCTCGATGTAGCGGCCCACGCCGTGCTGTTCGTGCACGATGAAGTCGCCGACCTGGAGGGTGAGCGGGTCGATGGACTTGCGGCGGCGGGCGGGCATCCGGCCGAGTTCCTTGGCGGCGGTGCGCTGGCCGGTCAGGTCGGTCTCGGTGAGGACGGCGAGCTGGAGGGCCGGGTCGACGAAGCCGGTGTCGAGTACGCCGCAGGCGACGTGGACGACGTTCGGCGAGATCTCGGCGAGGTCGGCGTCGAGGCGGGCGGCGATGCCTTCGCCGGAGAGGACCTCGACCGTACGGGAGGCGGGGCCGTGGCCCTCGGTGACGAACACGGTCCGCCAGCCGTCGGCCAGCCAGCCCTTGGTGTCGGCGAGCGCCTTCGCGGTGTCGCCCCGGTACATCTCGGGGGCGTGCATCCCCAGCTTGAGGGTGTCGTCCTCCAGGTCCGCGTCGTCGGCGGCGAACGGGGACACCGACCACCACATCATCCCGAGCTCGCGCGCCCGGTCGCGGACGTCGGCGATGCCCCACAGGGACGCGGCGCCGACGTCGATGGGCGCGACGCCGCCGCCCGCGGTGGCCGCCCAGGACGCCTGGAGGAACTCCTGCGAGGTGGCCACCAGGTCGGCGGCCCTGGTCCGTACCCGCTCGGGGTCGCAGACGACCGCCATCGAACCCTCGGGGAGGACGTCGAGCAGCAGCTCCATGTCGTCGACCAGGACCGGGGCGAGGGATTCCATGCCCTCGACCGCGATGCCCTCGGCGATCTTGTGCAGGAGTTCGCCCAGCTCGGGGTGGGCCTCGGCGAGGGCGGCGGCCTTCTCGCGGACGGAGTCGGTGAGCAGCAGCTCGCGGCAAGGGGGTGCCCAGACGCCGTGTTCGGCGACCTCCAGGGAGCGCTGGTCGGCGACCTTGAAGTAGCGGATCTCCTCGACGTCGTCGCCCCAGAACTCCACCCGCAGCGGGTGCTCCTCGGTCGGCGGGAACACGTCCAGGATGCCGCCGCGGACCGCGAACTCGCCGCGCTTCTCGACCAGTTCGACCCGGGAGTACGCGGCCGCCGCGAGCGCGTCGGTGAGCTCGCCGAGGTCGGCGCTCTGCCCGGACCTGATGGACACGGGCACCAGGTCGCCCAGGCCCTTGACCTGCGGCTGGAGCACGGAGCGCACAGGTGCGACAACCACGCTGACGGGGCCTGCCGCCGGGTCGTCCTGGCGGGGGTGGGCGAGCCTGCGCAGGACGGCGAGCCGGCGGCCGACGGTGTCGGAGCGGGGCGAGAGCCGCTCGTGCGGCAGCGTCTCCCAGGCGGGGTACTCGGCCACCGAGTCCTCGGGCAGCAGCGTGCGCAGCGTCGCCGCCAGCTCCTCGGCCTCCCGGCCCGTCGCGGTGACGGCCAGCACCGGGCGCCCGGCGTCCCGGGCGAGGGCGGCGAGCGCGAAGGGGCGGGCGGCGGAGGGGCCGACCAGATCGACGTGCATGCGGTTGCCGTCGACCGCGGCCTTCACCGCTTCGGCGAGCGCCGCGTCTCTTACCACTGCATCCAGCAGGCCGTGCAGGCTCATGAAAGGCTTCCGTCCGAACGCGTAAGAACTGGCTTGGTGGCCGCGCAGGTGGCGCCGGGCGGGGCCGGAGCGGGCAACGCGAGCCGCCCGACACGTCTCACGGGCCGGGGGTCTCCCAGCCTACGACGCCCCACCGACAGCCGCTGGCGGAAGCGGCGCGGTGGGGCGCTGTCGGGCGCGGGGCGGGGCCGGGCGGACTCCCGGCCGGGGCGGGCCGGCCGGGCTATTCCGTGGCGATGGCGTTGAGGACGTTCATCCTGCCCGCGCGGAAGGCCGGGACCAGGGCGGCCAGGAGGCCGACCAGGGCTGAGGCGGCGAAGACGGTGAGGATGGTCGGCCAGGGGATTTCCAGGACCGCTATCCCTTCCAGTGCCAGGAGCTTCTGGGCGGCGACGCCCCAGGCGAGGCCAAGACCCAGGCCCAGCAGGGCGCCGAAGAGGGCGATGACCACCGATTCCAGCCGGATCATCCGCCGCAGCTGCCGCCGGGAGAGGCCGATGGCCCGCATCAGACCGATCTCACGGGTCCGCTCGACGACCGACAGGGCGAGCGTGTTCACCACACCGAGGACGGCGACCACGATGGCCAGCCCCAGCAGCCCGTAGACGATGTTGAGCAGTTGGTCGATCTGTGCGCGGAGGTCCTCCTTGTAGTCGGTGGCGTTGAGCACCCGGTACTGCGGGTACGGTGCGGCCGCCGCCTTCAGCGACGCGTACGCCCTGTCCGCCTGGCCGTCGGCGGCCTTCGCGAAGAGCGCCATGTCCTGCGGCATCCGGTCGGCGGGTATGTGGCCTGCGGCGGTGCTGATGTTGAGGTACATCGCCCCCTTGTCGACGTTGACGTCGTCGGAGGTGATCGCCGCGACCTTGAGCCGGGCGCTCTTCCCGCCGGGGAAGGCCACGGTCAGCGGGTCGCCGACCTTCACCTTCCGCTGCTTCGCGTAGTCCTCGCCGACCGATATCGCCCCCGGCGCGTATGCCGCGGCCAGGTCGCCGGAGACGGTCTCGCGCCGCTGGTCCTGCATGTACGAGGGGTCGGTGGCGGACAGTGCCTTGCGCTCCGTGGTGCCGTCGGGTGCGGTCACCTTGGCGTCGACCAGCTTGTAGTGGGTGACGCGGGCGATCCCGTCGGCCTTGGTGAGGGCCTGCTGGGCCTGCGGCAGGACGGGCTGCCCGTTGTTCGACCGTACGGTGAAGTCGGCGCCCACCGAGCGGTCCAGCTCGTCGGTGGCCGAGGCGACCATCGAGGAGGCGCCGACCGACAGGCAGGCCACCAGGGCGAGCCCGATCATCAGCGCGGATCCGGTCGCTCCGGTACGTCGCGGGTTGCGCAGCGCGTTGCGCTCGGCCATCCGTCCGACGGGCCCGAAGACCCGCAGCACCACGGCGCTGATCGCCTTGACGACGAACGACACCAGCACCGGTCCGACGACCACGAACCCGAGGAGGGTGAGCACCAGGCCGGTCCCGAAGAAGAGGGCGCCCTCGCTCGCCTTGGCGGACTCCGCGGCCAGATAGAGCCCGGCCCCGCCGAGCAGCGACAGGGTCACCCCGATTCCGGCCCGGATCCGTCCGGACTTGCTGTCGCCGGGCGTTCCGGAGTCGCGCAGGGCCGCCATCGGGGACACCTTGCCCGCCCGGCGGGCCGGCAGGTAGGCGGCGACGACGGTGACGACGACACCGAGCACCAGACCGATGACGGGGGTGGGCCACTTCAGGGTCAGATCGCTGGTGGCCAGCCTCATGCCGACGGCGCCCATGAGCTTCATCAGTCCGACGGCCAGCCCCACACCGGCCGCGATGCCCAGCAGCGAGCCGATGACGCCGAGCAGCAGCGCTTCGAGCAGCACCGACCGGTTGACCTGCCGGCGGCTGGAGCCCAGTGCCCGCATCAGCCCGATCTCCCGGGTGCGCTGGGCGACCAGCATCGAGAAGGTGTTGATGATGAGGAAGATGCCGACCAGGAGGGCGACCCCGGCGAAGCCGAGCATCGCGTACTTCATCACGTCGAGGAACGAGCCGAGGTCGCTCTTGTTCTCCTCGGCGGCCTCCGCCTTGGTCAGGATCTTGTACGTGTCCGGGGTCGCGGCGGCGCCGGTGGCGGCGCCCAGTGCCGCGCCGACGTTCGTCTTCAGCTGCTCGTCGGAGATGCCGGGGGCGGCGGTGACGCTGATTTCGGTGTAGCGGTCCGGGCCGCCGAGCAGCTTCCGCTGCGCGGTGCGGTCGTCGAAGAAGACGACCGTGGCGCCGGGGTTGGTGGTGCGGAACGAGGCGATGCCGCTGATCTTTGCGGTGAAGTCACCGGTGACGGCGATGGTGCGCAGTTCGTCGCCCAGCTTCAGGCCGTGCTTGTCCGCGGTGTCGGCGTCGACCATGACCTCGGTCGGTCCGCGCGGGGAGTGCCCGGAGGTGATGTCCATGGAGCGGGCGTCACCGGCGGACCAGCTGCCCGCGATGGTCGGGGCGCCGGTGTCGGAACCCATGTTCTTGTTGGCGCTGTTGACGACGGTCACCGACGTGCTGCTGACCGTGCCTTCGGCCTCCTTCACGCCGTCGGCCCCGGCGACCGTACGGACGGCGGAGGCGGGGAGGGCGAGCGGGCGGCCGGAGTTCGCCGCGGCGTTGTCGCCCTTGTCCGTCTTCGGCGCGACGGAGACATCGGCGGAGGTGGTGGCGAAGAGCTTGTCGAAGGTGGTGTTCATGGTGTCGGTGAACACCAGGGTTCCGCAGACGAAGCCCACCGACAGGATGACGGCGACGGCGGACAGCGCCATGCGTCCCTTGTGCGCGAAGAAGTTGCGCATCGAGGTCTTCCAGACGGTCATGCCCTGCGCCCCCGCTCCTGCGCCACGGGCATGCCGCGTCCGGCTTCGGCCAGGCTGAGCATCTTGTCCAGGACCCGCTCGGCGGTCGGGCGGCGCATCTCGTCGACGATCCGGCCGTCCGCGAGGTACAGCACCCGGTCCGCGTACGCGGCGGCGACCGGGTCGTGGGTGACCATCACGATGGTCTGCCCCAGCTCGTCCACGGAGCGGCGCAGGAAGGACAGGACCTCGGCGCCGGCCCGGGAGTCGAGGTTCCCGGTCGGCTCGTCACCGAAGATGATCTCCGGTCGGGCCGCCAACGCCCGCGCCACCGCCACCCGTTGCTGCTGGCCGCCGGAGAGCTCGGTCGGCCGGTGCTTCAGCCGGTCGGCGAGCCCGACGGTCTCCACCACCTGGGCCAGCCACTCGGGGTCGGGGCGGCGGCCCGCTATGTCCATCGGCAGGGTGATGTTCTCGATCGCGTTGAGCGTCGGGAGCAGGTTGAAGGCCTGGAAGATGAACCCGACCCGGTCCCTGCGCAGTTGGGTGAGCTGCTTGTCCTTGAGTCCGGTGAGCTCGGTGTCCGCGAGGAAGATCTCCCCCTCGGTCACCGAGTCGAGCCCGGCCAGGCAGTGCATCAGCGTCGACTTGCCGGACCCGGAGGGACCCATGATCGCGGTGTACTCCCCGCGCGCCATGTCGACGTCGACGCGGTCGAGCGCGACGACCCGGGTCTCCCCCGCCCCGTAAGCCTTGACGACCTGCCGCGCCCGGGCGGCAACGGCCGTACGCCCACCCGTGCCCCCGTACTGGGTTACGCCCACTGCCGTTGTCATACGAAGTCCCCTTATCCGATCCCGTACTTACCCGTATGACCAAGCTAAGGAAAAACCCTCGCGAACACCTCGGCCTGGGGTACGAAGCCGGTCTCCACCCCTGTAGGGGTAACCCCCCACATGCCCCTCAACCCGTGGGTGGAGCGCACCCCGGGGCGTCCTCCACCCGCTCTGCACCCTCCCCCGCCCGACCTGCGGATGAGACGCTGGGCCGAACAAGTACGTGCAGAGGGAAGGGACTTCGGTGGACGGCAGCAGCGGCGGAGACAAGGGAAGCCCGGACGACATACCTCCGACACCTCCCACCCCTCTGACACCCCCGGAACCAACCGCCCCTCCCGTACGGGACATCCGCCGCGGCCCGGTCGTCGCGGCCCTCATGCTGGGCATGGCGCTGGCCGCCCTCGACGGCACGATCGTCTCCACCGCGGTGCCCCAGATCGTCGGCGACCTCGGCGGGTTCACCGTTTTCTCCTGGCTCTTCTCCGGCTATCTGCTCGCCGTCACGGTCACCCTCCCGGTGTACGGCAAGCTGTCCGACACCTTCGGCCGCAAGCCGGTCCTGATCACCGGCATCGCGCTCTTCCTCCTCGGCTCGGTGCTCTGTGCCGTCGCCTGGAACATGCCGGCCCTGATCGCCTTCCGCATCGTGCAGGGCCTGGGCGGCGGCGCCATCCAGGGCACCGTCCAGACGATCGCCGCCGACCTCTATCCGCTGAAGGAACGCCCCAGGATCCAGGCCAGGCTGTCCACGGTCTGGGCGGTCTCGGCGGTCGCCGGGCCCGCGGTGGGCGGACTGCTGGCCGGGTACGCGGACTGGCGCTGGATCTTCCTCATCAACCTGCCGGTCGGGGCGCTCGCGATGTGGCTGATCGCGAAGTACCTGCGTGAACCGGAGCACGACCGGCGCCGGGAACGGACCGGTGCGCCCGTACGTTCACGTATCGACTGGCCCGGTGCACTCGCCGTATTCGCCTGCGGCGGGCTGCTGTTGACGGCGCTGGTGCAGGGCGGAGTGGTCTGGCCGTGGTTCTCCGCCCCGTCGCTGGCGCTGTTCGCGGCGAGCGCGGTGCTGGTCGTGGTCGTCGTGGTGGTCGAACGGCGGGCCGCCGAGCCCATCCTCCCCGGCTGGGTGTGGCGGCGGCGCACGATCGCCGCGGTGAACATCGCGCTGGGCGCGCTCGGACTGCTGATGGTCGCCCCGACCGTCTTCCTGCCGACGTACGCGCAGTCGGTGCTCGGGCTGGACCCGACGGCGGCCGGGTTCGTGCTGTCGATCATGACCCTGAGCTGGCCGGTCTCCGCGGCACTGAGCCAGCACGTGTACCGGAGGATCGGGTTCCGCCAGACCGCGGTCATCGGGATTTCGCTGGCCACCCTGATCCTGCTGGCCTTCCCACTGCTCCCCTTCCCCGGGGAGGCGTGGCAGCCCGCCCTGATCATGCTGCTGCTGGGGGCCGCGCTCGGGCTCTTCCAGCTGCCGCTGATCGTGGGGGTGCAGTCGACGGTCGGCTGGTCGGAGCGCGGGACGGCGACGGCGTCGATCCTCTTCTACCGGCAGCTGGGGCAGAGCGTGGGGGCGGCACTGTTCGGGGCGGTGGCGAACGCGACGCTGGCGGGGCGGTTGGCGCAGGCGCCGGAGGGGATCAGGGACGGCCTGCCGGGAGACCTCGACTCAGTCTCGCACGCACTGACCGACCCGGGGTCGACGCTGCCGGGTGCGGCGGCGGACTACCTGCGGCGGGCCGTGGACACGGCGGTGGACCACGTGTACCTGGGCGCGGCGGGGGCGGGAGTCCTGGCCCTGCTTGCCCTGCTGTTCCTGGCCCCCCGCCGCTTCCCGGTCCTCCCGGACCTGGAAACCCCACCCACGGAGGACACCCCGCCGGGCCCCTCCCTCCTCAAACCCCACAAAGCCTGAGCTCTGCGTGGGTGGGCGGGGAGGTGGCGGGCCCGGCCACGGCCGGTGGTCATGTGCGGGTGTGTTCTTGGCTGGCCGCGCAGTTCCCCGCGCCCCTAGGCACCTAGGGGCGCGGGGAACTGCGCGAGCAACCACCCACCGGCCCGCGCGTAAGCAACCCCTGGCCCCGCGGCCAGCGGTCTAGGGAAGGGGCGGGGAGGGGCACTTGCCCGCCGCAGGCGCGACACCGCCCAACGCTTCCAGCGCCGCGCGGCGCCAGCCGCAAATCCAGCACAGCGGGAAGGGGTGGGGAGGGGCATCGCCCGCCGCAGGCGCGGGTGGTCAGCCTTCTGCCGGGGTGCGGCCGGTGAGGGTCGACAGGCTGTTGCGGATGTGGGACATGTGCGCCTGCATTTCCTCGCGGGTCTCCGTGTGCTCCCGCAGGACGCGTTCCGTCTCGCGGACGACGCGTTCCTCCTGGACCCTGGCCGCCGCGACCAGTTCCGCACCCCGCGCCTCCGCGTCCTCCTGGCCGTGGCGGGCCGCCTCGCCCGTCTCCGCCAGGGCCTTCGTCGCGGCGGCGACGGCCGCTTCCGCCTTGGCCGTCAGGGCGGCGAAGTGCTCGTCGGCGGCGGCTTCGCGTTCCGCGATCTGCCGCTCCGCCTCGTCCCACCGTTCCGCCTGGTCCTTCTGGAGGTCGGCGAGGATGCCGTCGGTGCGGCGGCGCATCTCCTTCCATGCGGCCGTCGCCTCCGCCCGCCACAGCTCGGCGTCCGCGCGCGACGCGGACCGCGACTCGTCGGACTCCGCGCGGGCCGCCGCCAGCACCCGGCCGGCCGCCTCCTCCGCCTGCGCACGCACCGCGTCGGACGCCGCCCTGGCCTCGTCCCGTGCGCGGCGCGCGGCCGTCCCGGCGGCGTCACGTACCGACGTCGCCTCCTCCGCGGCCGAGTCCAGCAGCTCCTGCGCCTGTTCCTCCGCGAGCAGCAGGATCGAGCGCGCCCGCTCGCCCAGCGACTCGTACGTCTGTGGGGCCAGCTGCGCCACCTGCTCCCGCAGGGTGTCCGCCTCCGCGTCCAGCTGCTTGGCCAGGACGGTCAGCCGGGCCGCCCGTTCCCAAGCGTCGTCGCGGTCCCGGGAGAGGCCGGCGATCCGGCGGTCCACCTGTTCGGGGCGGTAGCCGCGGCCCCGCACCGTGGTGAAGCCGTGGGGTGACGTCGATGCGTTCATCCTGTTTTCCCCTTACTCCGGTCTCCGTAAGAACTCCGGCACATCCTGATGGATCGCACTCCAGTGTCCATAACGCGACACTCCACCAGATAACCGGCCCTGCCCCGGCACGCAAAAAGCCGGGGCGCCCGACCCCGTGAAGGGATCGCGCGCCCCGGCCTCGTACCGGACGATCACCTCGTCACTACAGCAGTCCGTCCCACATCTGCTCCAGCAGCACCGACCACCAGCTCTCCGGCGACGCCAGTGCCGCCGGGTCCAGCGCGGCCAGCTGCGCCTGGAAGTCGACGGTCCAGCGGCCCGCCTGCTCGGGGTTGAGCCCGAAGCGCAGCCGCCACATCCGTCCCAGCAGTGCCAGGGAGCGTACGAACTCGGGCAGGCCCGTGTTCACGAACTGCGGCGGCACCGGCTGCCCGCCGGGACCCGCCTCCACCGGTACGGCCACGATGTTCGCCGTGCCGTACTGGACGCAGATCGCCCGCCCGAAGTCCGAACCCATCACGAGGTACGAACCCGCGTCCGAGGCCGGCTGCACCCCGCGCTGCTGCGCGAGCTCCGCCAGCGTCGGCACCGGCTGTCCCGGCACCGCCTGCGCCCAGAAGAACGGACCGAAGTCGACCGGCAGCCCGGCCCACATCAGCGTCACCGCGACCGCCTCGGGCACACCCTGGCGCGACACCGCGCCCTGGTCGAAGCGGAAGATCGCCTGCGGGCCGAACGCCGAGGCCAGCTCGTGTGCGACACCCTCCGGCGGAACCGGCGGGATCTGCGGCAGCTGACTGGGGTGCGGCAGCGGCGCCCGCACCGGGGCGGGCCGCGCGGGCCCGTCCGCGACCTGGTGCAGCTCGCCCTGATGGGTCAGCAGGTGCTGCATGCCCTGCTGGCGCGAGGCGTGATCGGTGCCGTACGGGGCAACGCTGGTGATCCGCACCTGCGGCCAGGTCTCCCGGATCATGCGCGCACAGTAGCCACCGGGCAGCTCGCAGGAACCCAACTCCGTGTGCAGCTCAAGCACTTGCTGCGGCGGCACCTGCATCGCCCGCAACTCGTGCAGCATCTGCCACTCCGGGTGCGGGGTACCGGGCGCCGAGCGGCGGATCAGCTGCTGCTCGGAACCGTCCTGCGCGCGGTAGCGCAGGACGGCCTGGTAGCCGGGACCGACCGTCGGCAGCCCGGACGGCTGCTGCGGCGGATAGCCGTACGCGGGGGGCTGCTGGTGCCCCGGGGGCGGCTGGTGTGCCTGGTGCGGCTGGGGCGGGGGCATGTGCGGCGGCGGTGCCTGCTGCGCGTGCGGCGGCGGCATGGCACCAGGCGCGCCGGGAGCCCCGGGGGCGCCGGGCGGGCCGGGGGGCTGGGGAGCACCCGGAATGCCCTGACCGCCGTGGCTCGGCGAGGCGAGCATGGTCGCGGCATGGTGAACTCCCCCGCCGGGGGGCGGAGTGGCACCGGGACCGGCAGGCGCACCAGGCGCACCGGGAGCACCAGGAGCCCCGGGCGGGCCGGGAGGCTGCGGCGCACCGGGACCACCCTGACCGCCATGGCTCGGCGGGGACAGCATGGTCGCCGCTTGGTGTACGCCGCCGCCGGGGGCACCAGGAGCGCCGGGCGGGCCGGGAGGCTGCGGAGCACCGGGCACACCCTGGCCGCCGTGGCTCGGCGGGGACAGCATCGTCGCGGCATGGTGAACTCCCCCGCCGGGAGGCGGAGTGGCACCGGGCGGGCCGGGCGGGCCGGGCGGCTGCGGCGCACCGGGACCACCGGGCGCACCAGGAGCCGCCGGGCCACCAGGAGCCCCCTCGTTCCCGAGGTGCGGAACCATCGCCGTCGGTACGTAGCCCCCGGCCGGCGCCCCAGGGGCACCCGGGCCGGACGACGGCGTACCCACACCGTGCCGTGCACCCGGCGTGCCGGGAGCACCGGGCGGCGGCGGAGTCGTCGAGCCACCGCCCCGGCGGGCGCCGGGCGGCAGGGTGGCCTTGCTGGTCGCGGCATCGGCGATGTCCTCGGCACCGGCGGAAAGCCCGGGCCGGTGCGGGGCTCCGGGCGCACCGGGAGCCGACGGCTGCTGCGCACCCGAAGTACCGGGAGCACCAGGAGCACCGGAGGCACCACCCACGCCGCTCCCCGGCAACGGCTGCGGCTGCCCCTGTCCCTGCCCCTGCGGAACCGCCGATTCCGGCAACGCGGGCGCCACCGCCGTGCTCGGCAGCTGGCTGCCGCCCTGCAGCAGCGAGGTCTTGGCCTCCGGGCCGATCCCCGGCGGCGGCGTGTCGTCGTCGTCCGCCCCGACGAGCGGCGGCGCGAACATCGTGGCGGGCAGCGGAACACCGCCCGCGTCGGAGTTGGTGTCCGTACCGGCCCACGGCGTCGCCCCGGCCGACGGCGCACCCGTCGCACCTGCCGCACCGGCGGAACCGTGGCTGGAATCCGACCCCGTCACCGGCACCCCGTCGGAGGCCGTCGGCTCGTACTCGGCGGAAGCGTCCCCGCCCGCCGCGGCGGGCCAGGGCGTCACCCCGGCATCGGCCCCAGGACCGGAGCCGGAACCAGCCCCAGAGCCCGAACCCGCACCCGCACCCGCACCGGAACCCTCCGAGCCCCCCGCCCTCCGGTCCGGGATCCCCATCTTGTCCGCCGCCTCCTGCAACCACTCCGGCGGCGTCAGCAGGAACGACGTCTGCTGCAGATCGACCCGTTGCGGCGCCGGAGCAGGCGCCTCCGGTTCGTCCGAGGAGCTTCCGTACTCCTCCTCGTACCGGCGGATCACCTCACCCACCGGCATCTCCGGCCACAGCGTGGCCTCCCCGCTGTCGCGGGCGATGACCAGCCGCTGCCTGCCGCCGTCGGAGACCGGACCGTTCTCCCGGTCCTCCGCCCACACCACGAAGCCGAGGTCGAACTCCCGTACCCGCACCTCCCGGTGCTGGTACGCGGGCACGTCCCCGTTGACCCACTCGTCCGCACGTTCCTGCGCCTGCGCGAAAGTCACCATCGGACAATCACCCCTCGTCCGAGACCGATACGGCGACGGCGCGCGCGAAGCCGCCGTCCACCATCAGATCCGCCACTGTCTGCAGTTCCGGCGGGTTGCCCGCCAGCCGCTGCAGGAAGTCGTCGAAATCGTCGCCGCAGGGCAGCAGCAACCGCTCCACCCGCTCCTGCACCGACCATCCGTCCTGGTCACGCGCGTCGTCGTACGCGCAGAACCACACCGAACCGACGCCCTCGCCCCGCACCTTCACGGCGAGGATCCCGCCCTGTACGAAGGTGACGCCGAGGTAGTCCTTGGTGAGGTGGTCGCGCAGACACTTGTTGACGTACACGAGGTCGTTGACCCCGGCCTCGTCCCGCACGGTGAAGAACGGCTGGTCCACCAGCAGCCCCAGCTCCGGGTCGAGCGCCGCCCCCGCGGGCGCGCACCCGCCCGCCGCCTTCAGGAAGGTCCGGTACGCACCGGGCAGCCGGTAACCCAGGTCCTCCTCCACGCCGAGCACCTGGCTCTCGGAGACGGCGACGGTCCCCTTCGGCAGTCCGAAGTGGACGGGACGGGTCTCCTGGAGCGGGCGCGTGCCGCGCTTGTCCTGGTCCACGGCGGTCGTCGCGAGCCCGGCGTGATGGCGAAGCAGCGCCTTCACCTCCACCGGTACGAGTTCCATGCGACGGGTGTACGGCACGTGGTGCCAGGTCCAGCCGTGCGGGGTGGCCACCGGGTCGAGGGTCTCCCACAGCTCGTGGCCCTCGGCGTGCAGCGCGGCGTTGGCCGACACGTAGTCGGTCAGCCGCAGCTCGTCGACGCCGAAGCCCTCGGGGGGTTCGGCGATCTCGGCGGCGGCACGCGCGTACGGCGTGAACACCGGGTAGCCGTCCCCGTCCACCCGCACACCCTTGGGGTGGCGGGCGGCCCGGACGGGGTCCGGGAAGTTCACGAGCTGCCCGGCGTAGGCCGCGTTCGGTGGCGCGGACTGCCCGAGCCGACCTGTCGTCATGGCGGTTGCCCCCTGCTGCGTCTGGCTGATTCACCACAGCCTATGCGGTGGTGCAACAGGGGGTCCTGCCCCTGGACGGCCGCTCCGATGCCTGTACGACGCCCCCGTAACGGGCGGTCCACCGCCGGTCCACGGGCGGTCACCCGCACCCGCCCCAGCACCTCACCCACACCTCATCCACACCCCCGGCGCACGCCATCCGCACCCCGTTCCGCATCCCTCCTCTTGCGGGGGACGCGCCCGAACCAGTGCCCCAGCTTCCGCACCACCGGGCACATTTGGCAGGCTGTCCCCGCAACTCGGGGGATTGCAGGGAGGGAACGCACCACCATGCGCACTGCACAAACAGGAAAAGCACCCGCACTGGCGACAATGCGGACAACGGGGACGACGAACATCACAGGATCAGCGGGAGCCACGGGAACAGCGACAGCCACGACCACAGCGACGGCGACCGCGACCGCCGGAGCGGCGGACCCGTCGGGCACCCCGCCGGCACGCACCGACGCCGGCTCCACAGCCGTACCCAGGTCCGGGCCCGGATCCACATCCGGATCCACACCCGGATCCGCAGCCGCATCCCCGGCCGCCGCTTCCCCCGCCCCATCCGGCGATCCCCGCCTCACCTGGAGCAGCAACCACACCGACGCCCCGCCGCCCACCCTCCTGCACCGCCGCGACGGCATACTTCCCGCCGTCGCCGCCGCCCTCTCGGTGCGCGGCGCCGACACCCTCACCTGCACCGCGGGCAGGGGCGACCGGCCGCCCGTACTGCATCCGCTGGTGCAGGACTTCCTGGACACCCTCCCCAGCGGTCAGCGCACCCGGTTCACCGGCCGCTGCCCCGAGGCCATCCTGCTGTCCCGGCACCTCGCCGCCGCCGAGCACGGCCGCTCCAAGCGCGCCGCCCGCAAGCCGCTCACCGCCAACGAGGCCCGCCGCTCCCTCAAGCACTCCAAGCTCACCGCCCGCCGCATCCGCGAGGACGGCGACCCGCTGCACGGCAGCTACGCCCCGCCGTGCCGTTCCTGCGCACCACTGCTCGCCCACTTCGGCGTACGCCCGGTGGACCCCACCACCGAGAAGGGCTGACCCGCTCCTCATGTCCCCCACGCACCACCAGCCCAACACCAGCACCACCCGCTTCCCCGTCGCGGTCGACGCCGCCCTGCGCGAGGCGGGCTGGCAGCCGGGCCGCTGGGACATAAAGCAGGCGGAGCACTGGGCGGACGTCCTGCGCGACCACGTCTCCCCGGCGGGGCACCGGCACAGCGTCTTCCCGGCGGCGGTCGAGGCCTGGGCCGAGTTCGGCGGCCTGTACATCAACCCGCCGGGGCACGGCCGCCAGATCGCCCCCACCCCGGTGCTCCTGGACCCGCTGCACGGGCTGCACCTGGCCCGCACCTTCGCCGACCTGGGCCGTGCGCTGGGCACCGAGGTCTGCCCCCTCGGCCAGGAGAACCACGCCACCAACGAGCCCCACGCCACCCTCGCCGTCGACACCGAGGGCCGCGTGTACAGCCTCGACCACACCGGCGACTGGTTCCTCGGCCACACCCTCGACCAGGCCCTGGCCACCCTCATCACCGGCGCCGGGCCGCACCGCCTCACCACGGCCTGACCGCGCGCCGCCGGCTGTGCGCGGCCCGTGCGGACAGGTCGGAGAAGTCGCAGGAAAAAGCCCCGGCACCGCCCGTAGGCTGGTCCGTATGACCGTTACGGGGGCAGACCGGAACGACGCGGACCTGACCAGTCCGCGCTTCTGGTGGTGGGAGCGACGACGCGCTGTCGTGCTCGACGCAGGACTGGCGGCGGTCTCGGCCGTCGAGTGCGCGGTGGAGGGCGTGAGCTTCGCCGAGAAGACGCGGATACCGGTGGCGCTGGGGATACTCCTGGGGCTGCTGGTGGGTTCGAGCCTTCTCGTACGACGCCGCTGGCCGATCGCGGTGGTGCTGGTGTCGCTGGCGGTGACACCGGCCGAGATGGGCTTCCTGATGAGCCTGGTGGGCCTCTACTCGCTGGCCGCGTCCGACGTGCCGCGCCGCATCACGACCGCGCTGGCGGGGATGTCGTTCACCGGGACGCTGATCGTCTCGCTGGTGCGGATGCGCTCGCTGGCGGGCGAGGCGGACGGCGAGTTCGACCCCGGCACCAGCTACACGATGCTCCTCTCCTTCGTGCTCGCCCTCGGCATGACCGCCCCGCCGGTGCTGCTCGGGCTGTACGTGGGGGCCCGCCGCCGGCTGATGGAGAGCCTGCGCGAGCGGGCGGACTCCCTGGAGCGGGAGCTCTCGCTGCTGGCCGACCGCGCGGAGGAGCGGGCCGAGTGGGCCCGTACGGAAGAGCGGACCCGGATCGCCCGGGAGATGCACGACGTCGTCGCGCACCGCGTCAGCCTGATGGTCGTACACGCCGCCGCCCTCCAGGCGGTCGCCCTCAAGGACCCCCAGAAGGCGGTCAAGAACGCCGCCCTGGTCGGCGACATGGGCCGCCAGGCCCTCACCGAACTCCGGGAGATGCTCGGCGTCCTGCGCTCCCCGGAGCCCGTCACCAGCACCGTCGCCGGCACCCTCCGGCCGGATCCGGCGCCGGTCCCGCTGGCGGCGGTCGGCGCCGCCGCGGCGGCTGCCGCCGAAGCGGCCGAGGGCGGCCCCTGCCTCGACGACGTGGACACCCTGGTCGAGCAGTCCCGGGCGGCCGGCATGACCGTCGAACTCTCCGTCGACGGCGACCCGGTCCCCTGCGGCGCCCTGGTCGAGCAGACCGCGTACCGGGTGATCCAGGAAGCCCTCACCAACGTCCACAAGCACGCCCCCGGCGCCAAGACCTGGGTGCGCATCGCCCATCGCGGCAGCGAGATCGCCATGCAGGTCGAGAACGGCCCCTCCGACACCACCGCCGCCGAACCCGGCCTGCCCAGCGGCGGGAACGGCCTGATCGGCATGCGCGAACGCGTCCAGTCCCTCGGCGGGGTCTTCGTCGCGGCGGCGACCGACGCGGACGGCTTCCGCGTCTCGGCGGTGATTCCGGTGCGGGAGGTGGCCACGGCACCGGAGGCGGTTGCGGTGCGGGATACCGGAGCCGAGGGGTGAATCCCGCCGAAAGAGCCGATCTTTGACGTCGCTTCCAGGGGGTTCCGTACGGCATAGTGTTGGGTGCCCATCCGGCAGGCGGACGTGATGTCCGGTTAGCCGTGATAGTCCCCCGTGGTGTAATTGGCAGCACTGTGGCTTTTGGTGCCATCTGTTCGGGTTCGAGTCCTGACGGGGGAGCTCAGCGCACAACGGGTCCTGACCAACCGGTCGGGACCCGCGCTCGTTTCCGTCCCGTAACCCCCCGGTATCCTGCGGAGGTCCACCCCCGAAGAAGCCGAAGGGCACCACCGTGAGCGCCAATAGCCCGGCAGCCGTCGTCGTCCTCGCAGCGGGTGAGGGCACCCGCATGAAGTCGGCCACCCCGAAGGTCCTGCACGAGATCAGCGGGCGCTCGCTCGTCGGCCACGTCACCACCGCTGCGCGCGAGCTGGATCCGCAGGACCTGGTGGTCGTCGTCGGCCACGCACGCGAGAAGGTCACCGCCCACCTCGGCGAGATCGACCCCGACGCGCACACCGCCGTGCAGGAGCAGCAGCTCGGCACCGGCCACGCCGTACGGATGGGCCTGGAGGCCCTCGGCGGCAGCCCGTCGGGCACGGTCGTCGTCGTCTGCGGCGACACCCCGCTGCTGACCGGCGAGACGCTGACCGCGCTCGCCGCCACCCACTCCGCCGACGGCAACGCCTGCACCGTACTGACCGCCGAGGTCCCCGACTCGACGGGTTACGGGCGGATCGTGCGCGACCCGGCGACGCAGGCCGTCACGGCGATCGTCGAGCACAAGGACGCCAGCGACGCCCAGCGCGCCATCCGTGAGATCAACTCCGGTGTGTTCGCGTTCGACGGCGAGCTGCTGGCCGACGCGCTCGGCAAGGTGCGCACCGACAACAGCCAGGGCGAGGAGTACCTCACCGACGTCCTGGGCATCCTCCGCGAGGCCGGTCACCGGGTCGGCGCCTCGGTCGCCGCCGACCACCGCGAGATCCTCGGCATCAACAACCGCGTACAGCTGGCGGAGGCCCGCCGGCTGCTCAACGCCCGCCTCCTTGAGCGCGCCATGCTCAGCGGCGTCAGCATCATCGACCCGCAGACGACGTTCATCGACGCGACGGTCACCTTCGGGCAGGACGCGATCGTGCACCCGGGCACCCAGCTGCTGGGCACCACGCACATCGCCTCGGACGCCGAGGTCGGCCCGAACACCCGCCTGAAGGACACCACCGTCGGCATCGGCGCCCGGGTCGACAACACGGTCGCCGACACCGCCGAGATCGGCGCCGCCGCCGTCGTCGGCCCGTTCGCCTACCTGCGCCCCGGCACCAAGCTGGGCATGAAGTCGAAGATCGGCGCGTACGTCGAGACGAAGAACGCCACCGTCGGCGAGGGCACCAAGATCCCGCACCTCTCCTACGTCGGTGACGCGACCATCGGCGACTACTCCAACATCGGTGCCGCGAGCGTCTTCGTGAACTACGACGGCCAGACCAAGCACCACACGACGATCGGCTCCCACTGCCGGACCGGTTCGGACAACATGTTTGTGGCTCCTGTCACTGTCGGGGACGGCGCCTACACCGCCGCCGGGTCCGTCATCACCAAGGACGTCCCGGCGGGTTCGCTGGCCGTCGCCCGGGGGCAGCAGCGGAATATCGAGGGTTGGGTGGCCCGCAAGCGTCCCGGCAGTGCCGCCGCGCAGGCCGCTCAGGCTTCCTCGTCCGAGGGTTCCGGCGAAAGCTGACCGGAAACATGCGCCCCGCGCACCACGTACCGTGTTAGGTGCACACCATTTCGGCGTGAGTGCACATCATTTCGGCTGGCTCGCAGGCTGCTGGCGGCCAGAAACACTCTGAGGAGACCGTGCTGTGACCGGGATCAAGACGACCGGCGAGAAGAAGATGATGCTCTTCTCCGGACGGGCACACCCCGAGCTGGCCGAGGAGGTCGCGCATCAGCTGGGGATCGGTGTCGTACCGACGAAGGCCTTCGACTTCGCGAACGGTGAGATCTACGTCCGCTTCCAGGAGTCCGCCCGCGGCGCCGACTGCTTCCTGATGCAGAGCCACACGGCTCCCATCAACAAGTGGATCATGGAGCAGCTCATCATGGTCGACGCGCTGAAGCGCGCCTCGGCCCGCTCCATCACCGTGATCGTCCCGTCCTACGGCTACGCCCGCCAGGACAAGAAGCACAAGGGCCGCGAGCCGATCTCGGCCCGTCTGGTCGCCGACCTGCTCCAGACCGCGGGTGCGGACCGCATCCTCACGGTCGACCTGCACACCGACCAGATCCAGGGCTTCTTCAACGGCCCCGTCGACCACCTCACCGCCCTGCCGGTCCTCGCGGACTACGTGGGCGCGAAGGTCGACCGCTCCAAGCTGACGATCGTCTCCCCGGACGCCGGCCGCGTGCGCGTCGCCGACCGCTGGTGCGACCGGCTGGACGCCCCCCTGGCGATCGTGCACAAGCGCCGTGACAAGGACGTCGCCAACAAGGTGACCGTCCACGAGGTCGTCGGTGAGGTCGAGGGCCGCGTCTGCGTCCTGGTCGACGACATGATCGACACCGGTGGCACGATCTGCGCCGCCGCCGAGGCGCTCTTCGCGCACGGCGCCGAGGACGTCATCGTGACGGCCACGCACGGCATCCTGTCGGGCCCGGCCGCGGACCGCCTGAAGAACTCCAAGGTGAGCGAGTTCGTCTTCACGAACACCCTCCCCGACCCGTCGGACCTGGAGCTCGACAAGATCACGGTGCTGTCGATCGCCCCGTCGATCGCCCGCGCGGTGCGCGAGGTCTTCGAGGACGGTTCGGTCACGAGCCTCTTCGAGGAGCAGTCCTAGTCGTTCGCGGGACCGGTACGCACCGGTCGTGGGTGAGGGGCCGCTTCCGCTTCGGCGGGGGCGGCCCCTTCCGCGTACCGCATGATCGATTGGGCCGTGGGTGGTGCGCCGGGTAGAGTGGCCGGGTTGCTCGGCGAGGGAGGCTCGTACCTCCGTTATCGACGCGCTCTTCGTAGCAGGCTCCGCAGCGGGCCGTTCGTGTGGCCGGGTGACGACCAACCCCGTTTCCACCATTACGAGGAGTGCATCATGGCTGAGATCAAGCTCACCGCTGAGGTCCGTACGCAGTTCGGCAAGGGCGCTGCCCGCCAGACCCGTCGCGACAACAAGGTTCCGGCCGTCATCTACGGTCACGGCGCCGACACCGTGCACATCACGCTGCCGGGTCACGAGCTCATGATGGCGCTCAAGACCAGCAACGCCCTGCTGAGCCTGGACATCGAGGGCCGCAAGGAACTGGTCATCCCCAAGGCCGTTCAGCGTGACGCCATCAAGCGCACCATCACCCACGTCGACCTGCTCGCGGTCAAGAAGGGCGAGAAGGTCACCGTCGAGGTCTCCGTGATCTCCGAGGGCGACCTGGCGCCGGGCTCCAACCTCCTGGAGAACGTGCTGAACACCCTCTCGGTCGAGGCCGAGGCCACCCACATCCCCGAGTCCGTCACCGTTTCGGTGCAGGGCCTGGACGCCGGTGACTCGATCCTGGCGAAGGACGTCCCGCTGCCCGAGGGCACCACGCTGGTGACCGACGCCGACGCCGTCGTCATCCAGGTCGTCTCCGCGCAGGCCGAGGAGCCGGCCGCGGACGCCGACGCCGAGGGCGCCGAGGCCTGAGCCTCGTAGCTTCACAGCTCTGCGGTACAGCCGCCGTTCCGTTCCCGTCGGGGGCGGGACGGCGGCTGCCGTGTGTGCGGGCCCGTTCGGTATGAAGGAGACATGCAGATGACGACCCCGAGTCCGGCTCCGGCGGACCCCTCGGCCCCCTGGCTGGTGGTGGGCCTGGGCAACCCCGGCGGCGAGTACGCGGCGAACCGGCACAACGTGGGCTGGATGGTCGCCGACCTCCTGGCCTCGCGCATCGGCGGCAAGTTCAAGTCGCACAAGGCACGTGCGCAGGTGCTGGAGGGGCGGATCGGCCCGCCGGGCCCGTACAACCGCCGCGTGATCCTCGCCAAGCCGCTGTCGTACATGAACCTGTCGGGCGGCCCGGTGACGGCGCTGCGCGACTTCTACAAGGTGCCGACGGCCAACATCGTCGCCATCCACGACGAGCTGGACATCGACTACGGGGTGCTCCGCCTGAAGCTGGGCGGCGGCGACAACGGCCACAACGGGCTGAAGTCGATGACCAAGTCGATGGGCCCCGACTACCACCGGGTGCGCTTCGGCATCGGCCGCCCGCCGGGCCGCATGCAGGTCGCCGACTTCGTACTGAAGGACTTCTCCTCCGCGGAGAAGAAGGAGCTGGACTACTTCGTGGACCGCGCGTCCGACGCGGTGGAGGCACTCGTCATCGAGGGCCTGGAGCGCGCGCAGTCGACGTACAACTCGTAGTCGCCGCAGTCCTCGCAGCCCTCGCAGCCCTCGCAGTCCTCGCAGTCCTCGCAGTCCTCGCAGGCGCGGACGCGCGAGTGGGGGTCACCGGCACTTGTCGGTGACCCCCACTCGCATGTCGACCAGTCGACAATCAGCGACTGGTCACCTGTCATCCGTCAGCCGGTGTTGCGCAGTCCCGCCGCCACACCGTTGACCGTCAGCAGCAGTGCCCGCGACAGCAGCGGGTCCGGCTCCTGGCCGGCGTCCGCGGCGTCGCGCTGGCGCTTGAGCAGGGCGACCTGGAGGTAGGAGATCGGGTCCAGGTAGGCGTCGCGGATGGCGAACGTCTGCTGGAGGACCGGGCTGGTGTCCAGGAGTTCGTTGCCGCCGGTGATGCGCAGCACCTCCTGCACGGTGAGCGCGTGCTCGGCCTCGATCTCGGTGAACACGTGCTTCAGCTCGTCGGGCACCAGCGTGTCGACATAGTGACGTGCGATCCGCAGGTCGGTCTTGGCGAGCGTCATCTCCACGTTGGAGAGGAAGTTGCGGAAGAAGTGCCAGTGCTCGTGCATCTCCTCCAGGACGCTCTCCAGACCGGCCTCGCGCAGCGCCTTGAGGCCGGAGCCGACACCGAACCAGCCGGGCACGATCTGCCGCGACTGCGTCCAGCCGAACACCCACGGGATGGCCCGCAGACCGTCGAGGGAGACGCCCGAGCCGGGACGGCGGGACGGCCGCGACCCGAGGTGCAGGTCGGCGAGCTGGTCGACGGGGGTCGAGGCGAGGAAGTACGTCGGCAGGTCCGGGTCCTCGACCAGCTTGCGGTACGCGGTGTGCGCGGCCTCGGAGACCGTGTCCATCGCCGCGTCCCAGCGGGCCAGCGCCTCGTCGGACTGACGGGGCGAGGTGTGCAGCGCGGAGGCCTGGAGGGTGGCCGCGACGGTCAGCTCCAGGTTCTCGCGGGCCAGCGACGGCACGAGGTACTTGTCGGAGATGACCTCGCCCTGCTCGGTGACCTTGATCTCGCCTTCGAGCGTTCCCCACGGCTGGGCGAGGATCGCGTCGTGCGAGGGGCCGCCGCCACGGCCGACGGTGCCGCCGCGGCCGTGGAAGAGCCGCAGCCGCACCCCATAGCGGTGGGCGACGTCACGCAGCCGGCGCTGGGCGCGGTGGATCTCCCACTGCGAGGTGGTGATGCCGCCGAACTTCGAGGAGTCGGAGTAGCCGAGCATGACCTCCTGCACGTCACCGCGCAAAGAGACAAGTCGACGGTACGAGGGGTCGGCGAGCATCTCGTCGAGGATGACGTCGGCCGCGCGCAGCTCGTCCGTGGTCTCCAGGAGCGGCACGATGCCGATCTTCGCCCAGCCGCCGTGCAGGTCGAGCAGACCCGCCTCGCGGGCCAGTACCGCGGCCGCGAAGACGTCGTCGGCGCCCTGGCACATCGAGATGATGTACGACTCGATGACCTCGGGCCCGAACCGCTCCAGCGCGTCCTTGATGGTCAGGAACACCCCGAGGGTCTTCTCGCCGGCCGCGTCCAGCGGGGCCGGTACGGGCGCCAGCGGGCGCCGCGACCTGAGCTCCTTGGCGAGCAGCTTCTGCCGGTACTCGCGCGGCATGTCCGCGTACCGCCAGGACTCCTCGCCGAGCCGGTCGAAGAGCTGGCCGAGCGCGTGGTGGTGGGCGTCCGCGTGCTCGCGTACGTCCATCGTGGCCAGCTGGAGGCCGAAGGCGGCCAGCGTGCGGATGGTGCGGTCCATCCGGCCGTCGGCGAACAGCTCGCCGCGGTGCTCGCGCAGCGACGTCTGGATGAGGGTGAGGTCCTCGACCAGTTCGGCGGTGCCCAGGTAGTCGCAGCCGGGGCGGTGCGGGGTGTCCTTGGCGAGGCGCTCGCGGGTGTTGACCAGCTTCTGCCGGATGCAGGTGGCCTTAAGGCGGTACGGCTCCTCCGCGTTGAGGCGCTTGTACCGGGGGCTGATCTCCGGCAGCCGCTCCAGGTCGGCCTGGAGCGAGTCGAGGAGCTCGTCGGTGGCGCCCGTGTAGCGGATCGAGTTGGAGAGCAGGCCGCGCAGGTGGTCGACGAGTTCCAGGGCGTCGGTGATGCCGTGCTCGTGCTGGAGGATCAGCACGTCGCGGGTGACGGCGGGGGTGACGTTCGGGTTGCCGTCGCGGTCACCGCCGATCCAGGTGCCGAAGGTCAGCGGGCGGGTGCCCGGCGGCAGCTCGACGCCGACCCGCTCCAGCTCGGCGGCCAGGTCCTCCAGGACGTCGCCGACCGCGCCCGCGTGCAGCTCGTCGAGGTAGTAGATGGCGTTGCGGGCCTCGTCGGCGGGCTCCGGGCGGACCACGCGCAGCTCGTCGGTCTGCCAGATCAGGTCGATGTTCTCGGCCAGCCGGCGGTCGTGACGGCGCCGGTCGGAGGCGATGACCGGGGTCTCCAGGAGCTCGGCGATGCGCCGCAGCTTGTTGAGGACGGACCGGCGGGCCGCCTCGGTGGGGTGCGCGGTGAAGACGGGGCGCACGTTGAGGTTCTTGACCGTCTGCTTGAGGTGCTCGGGGTCGGCGTCCTTGAGCAGGTCGGCGGTGCGGGCCAGCAGCCCGCCCTCGACGGCGCGCAGCTCGCGCAGCTCACGGCCCCGGTGCACCTGCTCGGTGACGTTGGCCAGGTGGAAGTACGTGGAGAAGGCGCGCACGAGGCGGGCCGCGGTCTCCAGGTCCATGTCACCGAGGAGGTCGGCGGCTGCCTCGCCGTCGGTACGGGTGAGGGCCCGCACCTGTTCCACGAGCTCCAGGAGTTCGGGGCCCTCCTGACGGACGAGCGTCTCGCCGAGGAGGTCGCCGAGACGCCGGATGTCGGCGCGCAGCTCGGGGCTGGTGTTGGAGGTCGTCTGGTCGGCACTGCTCACAGGTGCGGCTCCTTGCAGTGGGGATACGCGTCAGGCAGGAACTCGGACCGCGCTGTCCGACGCGGTCCAGGATATGGGTCCATGGGAGAAGTCCTCATATTCGGGTACCCGGCGTCTCCTACAGCGGGCCTCACCGCTGCCATACTTACGAGGCCGTAGGTTACGGAACCGTAGCCAGGCGCCTGCCGTTTTCCCTCACCCCACAGGGGACATCCATGACCATCAGCCCCGATCTACTCAACGAGCCCGCCCCGGCACCAGGGGCCCCCGACGAGGCGGCCCCGTCGGCGACCCGCGGTGGCGAGTCGAAGCGTTCCATCGAACAGATCGCGCTGCTCCTGTTCATCACCGTCCCCTTCGTCGCCCTGCTGGCGGCGGTTCCGCTGGCCTGGGGCTGGGGGGTGAGCTGGCTCGATCTCGGCCTGATGGTGTTCATGTACTACCTGGGCTGCCACGGCATCACGATCGGTTTCCACCGCTACTTCACCCACGGCAGCTTCAAGGCCAAGCGCCCGCTGCGCATCGCGCTCGCGATCATGGGCTCGATGGCCGTCGAGGGCCCGCTGGTCCGCTGGGTCGCCGACCACCGCAAGCACCACAAGTTCTCCGACGCCGAGGGTGACCCGCACTCGCCGTGGCGGTTCGGCGAGGATCTGCGCTCGCTGATGAAGGGCCTGTGGTGGGCCCACATCGGCTGGATGTTCGACGAGGAGCAGACCCCGCAGGAGAAGTACGCCCCGGACCTCATCAAGGATCCGGCGATCCGCCGCATCTCCCGCGACTTCATCTACTGGACGATCCTCTCCCTCGCCATCCCGCCGGTCGTCGGCGGTCTGGTCACCATGTCCTGGTGGGGCGCGTTCACGGCCTTCTTCTGGGGCTCGCTGGTCCGCGTCGCGCTCCTGCACCACGTGACCTGGTCGATCAACTCGATCTGCCACGCGGTCGGCAAGCGCCCGTTCAAGTCGCGCGACCGTTCGGGCAACGTCTGGTGGCTGGCGGTCCTCTCCTGTGGTGAGTCCTGGCACAACCTGCACCACGCCGACCCGACCAGCGCCCGGCACGGCGTGATGAAGGGCCAGGTCGACTCCTCGGCCCGGCTGATCCGCTGGTTCGAGCAGGCGGGCTGGGCGTACGACGTCCGCTGGCCGACCGCCTCGCGCCTGGCCTCCCGGCGGCAACCCGAACCGACTGAAACGGCATGATGGAGCCTGTGGCGACCGACGGCAGCAGCACCGGCAGTACCGGCAACACCGGCAGTAGGGACAGAACCAGCAGTACGGACCCGGGCACGGGCAGCGACAAGCCCCGTGCCGAGAAGCCCCGCACCCCGGTGCGGCGGACCCGCCGCGTCCGGATGACGGGTGCGGAGCGGCGGGAGCAGCTGCTGGACATCGGCCGCACCCTCTTCGCCGAGAAGGGCTTCGAGGGCACCTCGGTGGAGGAGATCGCCGCGAAGGCCGGCGTCTCCAAGCCCGTCGTGTACGAGCACTTCGGCGGCAAGGAGGGCCTGTACGCGGTGGTCGTCGACCGCGAGATGCGCTCGCTGCTCGACATGGTGACCAGCGCCCTGACCGCCGGTCACCCCCGCGAGCTCCTGGAGCAGGCCGCGTTCGCCCTCCTCGACTACATCGAGACGTACACGGACGGCTTCCGCATCCTGGTCCGCGACTCCCCCGTCGCCCAGTCGACGGGCACCTTCGCCTCGCTGATCTCCGACATCGCCACCCAGGTGGAGGACATCCTCGGCCTGGAGTTCAAGGCGCGCGGCTTCGACCCGAAGCTGGCGCCGCTGTACGCGCAGGCGCTGGTCGGCATGGTGGCCCTGACGGGCCAGTGGTGGCTGGACGTGCGCAAGCCCAAGAAGGCGGAGGTCGCCGCCCACCTGGTCAACCTCTCCTGGCACGGCCTGGAGAACCTGGAGGCCAAACCACGCCTGATAGGGCACCGCAAGAACTGACACCGCGGTGACACGTCAGGTGACACCTCAAGTGACACGTCATGCGTCCGGCTCCAGGAACTCCAGCCGGTTGCCCACCGGGTCCTGTGCGTAGAAGCGGCGGTGGCCGGGAAGGTTGGCGTCCCAGGTCACTTCCGCCCCGCGCGACACCAGGCGCTCCGCGTACGCCCCGATGTCCGTGACGCGGATCCCCGGGTGCGCCTTCCTCGCCGGGCGGAAGTCCTCCTCCACCCCCAGGTGCAGCTGCACCCCGCCCGCCTCTCCCGCCGCGAACCAGCAGCCGCCCCGCGCCGCGAGGACCGGGGGCTTGGGGATCTCGCGCATGCCGAGGACGTCGACGTAGAACGCGCGCAGTGCGGGTTCGCTGCCGGGCGGGGCGGCGAGCTGTACGTGGTCCAGGGCGGCGATCACCGGACCACCGCCACGGCGAAGATCCGGCGGAACGGGAAGACCGTTCCGGCGTCCGTCGGCGGGTAGGCCTCGCGGAGCAGGGCCGCGTACTCGGCCGTGAAGGCGGCGCTCGCCGCCGGGTCGTCGGCGAGCGCGGTGAGGACCGGCCGCAGGGCGGTGCCCTTCACCCAGTCCAGCACCGGGTCCTCGCCCTGGAGGAGTTGCAGGTACGTGGTCTCCCAGACGTCCGCCTCGCAGCCGAGCGCGGTGAGCTGCGCCAGGTAGTCGCCGGGGCTCTCCACGGCGGCCGTGCGCTCGCCGACGCCGCTCAGCAGGCCGCGCCAGCGCGGGGATTCGCGGAGCTCGGCGAGGAGGGTGTGGCTGGGGGCGTCGAAGTTGCCGGGCACCTGGAAGGCGAGGGTTCCGCCGGGGGTGAGCGCTTCGAGCCAGCCGGGGATCAGCTCCGGGTGACCGGGGATCCACTGCAGGAGCGCGTTGGAGACGATCAGGTCGTACGTCGCCGGGGGCGGCGCCCATGTCGCGGCGTCGGCGTACGCGAAGTCGAGGCGTTCGCCCGCGTACTGCGCTGCCTTCGCGAGCATGTCGCGGGAGTTGTCGAGGCCGGTGACGTGCGCCTGGGGCCAGCGGTCCGCGAGGAGGGCGGTGACGTTGCCCGCGCCGCAGCCGAGGTCGGCGATGCGGGCGGGGGCGGGGGTGCCGGCCGGGGCGACGCGGGCCAGCAGGTCGAGGAAGGGGCGGGCGCGGTGGCCCTCGTGACGGAGGTACTGCTGCGGGTCCCAAGTGGGCGAGGGGGCCGACGGCGGCGGCGCGGGAGAGGGGTTCGTCATGGGACAAGGCTCCCCCCAAAAGTATCTTGATGTCAAGAGACTTGATTTGAAGAGACTTCATGTCGACAGACCCCCTACACTGATCTCCATGGAGGACGAGGTCGACCGTCTGGTCGCAGCATGGCGCCGAGAGCGCCCCGACCTCGACGTTGAGCCGCTTGAGGTGCTCAGTCGGGTGTCCCGTCTGGCGCGCCATCTCGACCGGGCCCGCCGGCTCGCCTTCTCCGAACACAGCCTTGAGCCGTGGGAGTTCGACGTACTGACCTCGCTGCGGCGGGCCGGTGCCCCCTACCAGCTCTCCCCCGGACAGCTGCTGACCCAGACCCTGGTCACCTCGGGCACGATGACCAACCGGATCGACCGCCTGGCCAAGAAGGGCCTGGTCGAGCGGCTGCCCGATCCCAACGACCGGCGCGGGGTGCTCGTCCGGCTCACCGACGAGGGGCGCGACCGCGCCGACCAGGCGCTGGCCGGGCTCCTCGAACAGGAGCGGGCGATCCTGGCCGAGCTGTCGCGCGGGCAGCGCGGTGAACTGGCGGGCCTGCTACGCCAGTTGACCGCCCCGTTCGACAACATCCCCGGGTCCGGATAGCTCGGCGGGCCCGACCCCGGCCCGTCGCGCCAGGGCGACGGCGGCCAGTGTGGAGTGCACGCCCAGCTTGCCCAGCACGTTCTGCATATGGGTGCGGACCGTGTGCGGGGACAGGAAGAGCCGCTCGGCGACCGCCTTGCGGCCGAGCCCCGCCACCATGCAGCGCAGCACCTCCCGTTCGCGCGGGGTGAGCGACTCGACGAGCCGCTCGCTCTCGGTGCGGTGCTTGCGGGCGGCGGTCAGTTCGCGCAGTACGCCGGTGAGGAGCGCGGGCGGCAGATGCGTTTCCTCGCGCAGTACGCCCCGGATGACGGCGAGCAGCCGTTGCAGCGAGCAGTCCTTGGCGACCCAGCCGGAGGCACCGGCCTGGAGGGCGAGGGCGGCCCGGCGCGGGTCGTCCTTCTCCGCGAGGACCACGGTGCGCACGCTGCCGTGACCGCTGCGGACGCCCGCGACCAGCGAGATGCCGTCGACCAGGCCGTCCTGCTCGGCCCCGCTGTCGGGCACCGCCACGGCCGCCGGGTGGTGCGGCGATCCGCCGCCCGGCGGGAGTGCGGTGCCGAGGTCGGCGTCGATGAGCATCACGTCGAACTTGCGGCCCTCCGCCGCACCCCGCTCCAGACACCGCAGCGCGGCGGGACCGCTGCCCGCTGCCGCCACGTCCACGTCCGGTTCCGCCGCGAGGGCGGCTGCGAGCGACTCTGCGAAGATTCGGTGGTCGTCGACCACCAGGACCCGGATACGAACCACAGTCTCTGACACCCCCATGGGTCGGAGGGCGGACCTGCGCGGACCCGGCGACCCGGGGCCGGGTACTCGTGGAGCACACGGCCGCCGCCGTGTGCAGATCACTACCCCGCCCCGGGCGCCGTATCCGACTGTCTCGCCCCCTGATCAGCACCGGCCCCCACCGGTGCTCAAGCCTCAGAGTACGGGCGGGGGCGGTTACGGGAAGGCTATTTGCAGAACTGTTTGGGCTCGGGGCCCGACGCGCGTTCCGGGTGTCCGGTTGTGACGGAAGGAGAGAGGGAATGAGCAGTTCCTGAACTCAACATCCTTCCGCTTCAGGCCAGTTGGCGTGCTCCCGCCGACGGGGTGGCGGGGAAGACACGCGGGCTGCGGTACCCCGCCGACTCGAACGCGGACGCGACGCGGCGACTGACGTCCGCCACCGCCGCCGCTTCCACGAGGACGATCGCCGAGCCGCCGAAACCGCCGCCGGTCATCCGCGCGCCGTGCACCCCGGGCGTACGCGCCGCCGTCTCGACGACGAGGTCCAACTCCGGGCAGGAGATGCGCAGATCGTACCGGAGCGAGGCATGACCTTCGAGGAGTACGGGGCCGATGACGCGGACGTCGCCCGCGTCGAGGCGGTCCGCCACCAGTGCCACCCGGTGGTTGTCGGAGACGACGTGCCGGACGTAGCGCCGCACGGTCGGATCCGCCAACTTCCCCAGCGCCTGCTCCAGTTGACCGTACGGAACGTCACGGAGGTGACTGACGCCCAGCAGCCGGGCCCCCTCCTCGCACCCCGCCCGGCGCTCCGCGTACGCGCCGTCGCCCAGTGCGTGCTTGACCCGGGTGTCCACGACGAGGAGCGCGAGCCCGTGCGCGGTCAGGTCGAAGGGGATCTGACGGCGGGCCAGATCGCGGGTGTCGAGGTGCAGGGCGTACCCCGCCTCGCAGCAGGCGGAGGCCGTCTGGTCCATGATTCCGCACGGCACGCCGACGAAGGCGTTCTCCGCGTACTGGCACAGCTGCGCCAACTCAGGCCTGGTGTACGGCAGCTGGTGCAGCTCGGTGAGCGCGAGCGCGAAGGCGACCTCCAGGGCCGCCGACGAGGAGAGCCCGGCCCCCGTGGGCACGGTGGAGCGCAGGTGTACGTCGGCGCCGCCCGCCACTTCCTTCGCGTGCCCCTGCTCGCCCAGTGCCCAGACGACACCCGCCAGGTACGCCCACCAGCCACCGGCCCGCACCTGCGACCCCAGGTCCGCGACACGCAGCTCGGTGACCCCGCCGCCGGGCCCGCCGTCGCCCGCCGCCGCCTCGTTGTCGCCGGAGTGCAGCCGCAGGATGCCGTCGGTGCGGCGGGCGACGGCGAGGCGGGCGGTGTGCGGGAGGGCGAGCGGCATCACGAAGCCGTCGTTGAAGTCGGTGTACTCGCCGATGAGGTTGACCCGGCCGGGCGCCGCCCAGACGCCCTCGGGCTCACGCCCGTACAACTCGACGAACTCAGCTATGAGTTGAGCGTCGCCCATGACCTGCTCGCCCATGACCTGCTCGTCCATGCTCCGCCTACTCCCCGTGACCGCTGTCGGCGCGCCGGGCGAACTCCCAGGCGTCCTTGATGATGTCCGCCAGATCCGTGCGCGAGGGGGTCCACCCCAGCGCGGTCCTGGCCCGTTCGGCGGAGGCGACCAGGACGGCCGGGTCGCCCGCGCGGCGGGCGGCCGTGATCTCCGGGACCGGGTGCCCGGTGACCTTGCGGACGGTGTCGATGACCTCGCGGACGGAGAAGCCGTTGCCGTTGCCGAGGTTGCAGATCAGGTGCGCGCCCGGCTCGGCGGCAGCGGCGGCCAGCAGGTGGGCCTCGGCGAGGTCGGCGACGTGGATGTAGTCGCGGACGCAGGTGCCGTCGGGTGTCGGGTAGTCGTCCCCGTACACCGAGATCGCCTCGCGGCGCCCCTGCGCGACCTGGAGCACCAGCGGGATCAGGTGCGACTCCGGATCGTGCCGCTCGCCACAACTCCCGTACGCACCGGCCACGTTGAAGTAGCGCAGCGAGACGGCCGCCAGCCCGTGGGCGGTGCACTCGCCGCTGATCATGTGGTCGACGGCCAGCTTCGAGGCACCGTACGGGCTGGTCGGCGCGGTCGGCAGGTCCTCGGTGACCGGGGTGGCGGCCGGTTCGCCGTACGTCGCCGCGGTCGAGGAGAACACCAGCCGGCGCACCCCGGCGTCGCGCATCGCGGCGAGCAGCGCCATGGTGCCGCCGACGTTGTTCTGCCAGTACTTCTCCGGGTCGGCGACGGACTCGCCGACCTGCGAGAACGCGGCGAAGTGCAGGACGCCGTCGTAACTGGGGTCCAGCCAGCGCCCCGCGTCCTGGATGCGCCCCTCGACGAACGCGGCACCGGCCGGGACGCCGGCCCGGAACCCGGTGGAGAGGTCGTCGAGCACGGTCACCTCGTGACCGGCCTCAAGGAGGTGCGCCGCGACGACACTGCCGACGTATCCCGCGCCGCCCGTAACCAGGTATTTCACGTCTCGCTCGCAACCTCTCGCAGTCGGTTCGCCGCGGCCTCCGGCGACACGTCGTTGATGAACGCGCCCATGCCGGACTCGGAACCCGCGAGGGCCTTCAGTTTGCCCGGTGTGCGGCGAATGGTGAAAAGCTCCAGATGCAGCGCGAACTCCTCCCGGCGCGCGTACCGGAAGGGCGCCTGGTGCCAGCCGGAGATGTACGGGGTCGGCGGCATGCCGTCCCCGAAGAGCCGGTCGAAGCGCCGCAGCAGCTCCAGGTACAGGGCAGGGAACTCGGCCCGCGCCTCGTCACCGAGGGCGCGCAGATCGGGGACCCTGCGGGTGGGATACAGATGCACCTCGTACGGCCAGTGCGCGGCGTACGGGACGAAGGCCACCCAGTGTTCACCCTCAAGGACGACCCGCGAACCGCTCGCACGCTCCCGGGCGACGACCTCGTCGAAGAGGTTCGAGGCACCGCCGGTGCGGGCGGCATGGGCTTCGAGGGAGCGGATGACCTGGGCGGTGCGGGGGGTGGTGAAGGGGTACCCGTAGATCTGCCCGTGCGGATGCCCGAGCGTGACACCGATCTCGGCCCCCCGATTCTCGAAACAGAACACCTGCTCCACCGGAGCCAGTTGAGCGAACTCAGCAGTCCGGTCGACCCAGGCCTCCATCACCAACCCCACCTGCTCCTCACTCAGATCCGCGAAGGAGGAGTGGTGGTCGTCGGTGAAGCAGACCACCTCGCAGCGCCCGAACTCCCCGGCGAGGGAGGGGAATCGGTTCTCGAAGACGGCGACGTCGTACCCGTCCGCCGGAATCTCGCTCCGGTGGCCGCCCTCCCGGGTGGGGCAGAGCGGGCAGGCGTCGGCGGGCGGCAGGTGGGTGCGGTCCTGGCGGTGCGAGGCGATGGCGACGTGGTCGTCGAGCAGGACGTCGTGCCGGATCTCCGAGGTGGTGACCACCGGGGAGAGCGGGCGCGCGTCGTGCGCGTCGCGGACCCGGTCGTCGGCCAGGTCGAAATAGAGGAGTGCACGACCGTCGGCGAGCCGGGTCGATGTCTTCTTCACTGTCACCTCACGCGCTCACGTACCCACACCTGCCAACAGAATCGAACACAACAAACCACAGGCCAACAGCATCGTCAATGCCGACGGCCCGCCTGGGGATGAAGTACCGAATCCTGAGAACAAGTTGACGCACCCGCACACGCACCCGCACACGCGCCCGCACACAACTGGGGCGACGCGGTGCCGCTGCGACACGGCATGAATCGCGAACGCGCCTACTGCTTACTCCTGCGGGGTGACCGTCGCCCGGTCGAGGAGTCCGGTGCGGGCGGCGAGCGCCGCGGCCTCCAGCCGGGAGCCCACGCCCAGCTTCATCAGCACCCGCTGGACGTGGGTGCGCGCGGTGCTGGGGGCGATGCCCATGCCGGCCGCGATGAGCCGGGTGTCCTCGCCGTCCGCGACCCGTACCAGCACCTCGACCTCGCGCGGGGTCAGCATGTGCAGCAGCCGCTGCCCCTCGTCGTCGGGCTGCGCCGCCGGATTGAGCAGTTCGGCGAACGCCCCCTGCAACAGCCCGGGCGCCACGGCGGCCTCTCCCGTCCGCGCCTTCACCATGGCGCGCTCGACACCCTCTATGCGCTCGTCGTGCCGTACGTAACCGGCGGCCCCGGCCGCGAAGGCGGCGGCGATACCGCGCGGACTGGGCACGGGCCCGAGCACCACGACCGCCACCTGGGGCCGCTCGCGCTTGATCCGTACGATCGGGTCGAAGGTGCCCGGCAGCGCGGGGGTCGCCGTACCGAAGAGACAGACCTCCGGCGCACGGCTGACCACGAGTTCGGCCGCACCCGCGGTGGGCGCGGCGGCGGCGAGCACCCGGTGCCCGCGGAGCTTGAGCGCCGAGGCGAGTGCCTCGGCGAGCAGTCGGTGGTCGTCGACCACCATGAGCCGCACGCCCATCGGAAAACCCCCACAATCCCCCAGGACCAGGCCCCCCGGCCTCCTGCCCCGGCAAGCTACACGCTTGTTCGACGTTGCGCGCCCCTTACCCGTAAGAAGCCGCCCGGATTGCCGAAATACCCTCCATTAGGGACTAGTTGAAGTCCCGAAAGGGGTAAGGGAGGCGGGCGAAAGGCGTGCCGGAAAAGGGGGCGGGGACGGGGGGGGGGGGGGGGGGGGGGGGGGGGGGGGAGAGGGGGGTGGGGGGGGGGGGGGGGGGGGAGGGGGGGGGGGGGGCGGGGGGGGGGGGGGGGGGGGGCCCAATTTTCACTGCCTGTGGAGGGAAGGAAGTTTTCT
>NZ_JBVIMX010000007.1:129983-136780 GCF_055579625.1 Streptomyces sp. NPDC032721
CTCGAAGCGGCGGGGAACGGCAAAAAGGACGAACAGCTCCCCCCCCCCCCCCCCCCCCCCCCCCCCCCCCCCCCCCCCCCCCCCCCCCCCCCCCCCCCCCCCCCCCCCCCGCCCCTGGCATTACCGAGGTCCGGTCAGCGTCCGAAGACGACTGCCAGGTACTTCTTGGAGGAGTTGTCCTCGCTCAGCAGCTCGTGCGACATGAAGAGGCTGCCGTTGGTGTACCTGAGGTTCTTCAGGTCGAAGGAGAACTCGCGCTCGGCGTCCATGACGGACTTGTCGGCCGGGTTGTCCAGCAGGACCGTCTGCTTGAGGGAGCCGCCGTCGATGCTGACGACCTGGCCGCCCTTGTCGTACGGCGGGGTCTTGTAGACGATCAGGTTCCCGCCGTCCATCTGGAGCGGGTACATCGAGTAGCGCTCGCCCGCGTCCATGCGGTCCGCGGTCGGCTTGCCGGTGGTGAGGTCGAAGGAGACGATCTCGTTGGTGCGGCCGGTGTCGGCGCTGCCCTGGTGCTGCATGGTCGGCAGGTAGACCTTGTTGTTGCCGACGGCGACCTGGATGCAGTTCTCGATGTCGTCGAAACGGCACTTGGGGTCGTACTTCTCGCCGTCGACCGGGATGCGGGCGATCTGCTTGCCGGTCTTGGCGTCCACCGAGAAGATGTCGGACATCCCGGAGGTGCCCTCGGCCGAGTCGTTCATGTCGGCGGAGACCACGAGGGGGTTCACCGAGAGGACGTTGGCCTTGTCGGCGCCGGCGGGCATCGTGAAGGTGCTCAGCGGGTTGCCGTCGGCGGGGTTCAGCGTCTGGACGAGGATCTTCGGGGAGTCGTACTCGCCGCAGTAGCGAAGCGCGACGAGGCCCTTGGGGCCGCCCGCGTAGCCCTTGTCCTTGCAGTTGTCACCGGTGGGCTTGGGGCTCCACAGTTCCTTTCCGGTGAGGTCGAACGCGCCTCCGCCGTAGAGGGTGGCGGCGGCGACCGTGTTGCCGCTGATGGTGACGTTCTCGAAGCGGTCCAGGCGGTCACCGTTCTTGAACGACTTCTGCCAGAGCAGCTTGCCGCCGACCAGGTCGATCAGGCCGACCTGGTCGCAGGAGGGAGCCTTCATGCCCGGCTGCTTGGGGCCCTCGAAGAGGATGGCGCCCTTGGTGTTGTCGGCGGTGTTCCAGCGGGAGCTGCCGCAGGCCGCGCCGGGCAGGGTGATCTTCCAGAGCTGGGTGCCCTTGTCCCTGTCGTACCCGATGACGCTGTTGATGTGCGGCTTGGCGTACACCTTGTCGGTGATCCAGGAGCCCTTGAAGGAGGTGAGGTCCTTCACCACCGGGATCGGGACCTGGAACTTCACCTTGGACGCCGCGCTGCCCGGGACCTGCTCCTTGCCGGGGCCGTCGGGGGCCTTCGGCGCCGCCGGGTCCTTGCCGCCGCCCTTGCCGCCGTCGCCGCCGCCGGTTGTGCTGCCCGCTGTGTCCTGCGGGTTGTCCTCACCGCTGGTGGCCTTGTAGATGACACCGCCGCCGACGATCAGGACCAGCGCGACGACCGCCGCGATGATGATCTTCAGCTGGGTGGTCAGTCCGCCGCCGCTGCCGCTGCCGGTGGGGGCGGGGGTGGGGACCATGGTCGGGGCCTGGGGCGGGTACATGCCGTACGTCGCCGAGGGCTGCGGGGCCGTGTCGGGGGACTGGCCCGGGTAGCCGTACGGCTGCTGGCCTGCCGGGGGCGGCGGGGTCGGCTGCTGACCCGGGTAGCCGTAGCCGGCCGGGGGCGGCGGGGTCTGCGGGGGCTGGCCGGGGGCGGCGGGGGGCGGGGTGCCGGGGGCCTGGCCCGGGGCCTGCGGGTAGCCGTAGCCGGGCTGCTGGCCCGGGGGCGGTGGAGTGGGAGCGCCGAAGCCGCCGGCGGGGGGCGGTGGGGTCGGGGCGCCGAAGCCGGGGGTGGCCGGGGGCTGGGCCGGGGGGGTGGGGCCGGGCTCCGGGTTCTTGGCGAACGGAGAGGGAGCCGGGGCTCCGTCTCCGCTCTGCGGGGGTTCGTTGGGCGGCTGCGTCATGGGGATCTACCTCTGGGGACTTAGCGGGTCAACTGGGCGGTACATCAAGTCTTTGGGGGGTGAGGCCTTGCGGGGCGCGAGGGTGTTGCGGGGTGCGGCTCCACCGCGCGAGCGCGACCAGCCACGTACCCCGCCCCGTTAGGGGCGCGGGGCTGTAACACTGTGCGGCTCCGCCGCGCGGGCGCGACCAGCCACACTTACCCGCCCCTTTAGGGGCGCGGGGAACTGCGCGGCCAGCCACACTCGACCCGCACCTCCCCCACCCACCCAACCGGGCTGCCACCCCGGGGTCCGGGGCGGAGCCCCGGTTTCGGGAAGGGGCGGGGTGGGGTGGAGCCCCGCGCAGCGGACCACTCGTGTACGGAGCGGGGGCCATGGCGGAGCTGGGGCGGGGCCCAAGGGTGTGGCTCCGCCGGGGGCCGCCCCCTTGCCCGCCCGTTCCGCCCCCGGGGGCGGCCCCGCCGCCCAAGGGGGCGGGGCAACGGGTGGGGTGGCCCCGCCGCCCAAGGGAGCTCGGCGTCGGGGGGGGCGGCACCACAAGGGGGCAGGGCAGTCGGGTTGGGTTAGTTGCCGAAGGCCAGGAGGGTTTTGGGTTGTTCGTCGTCCTTGCCGGAGATGCGGTCCGGCGCCAGGAAGAGCCGGCCCCCCTCGTACGAGATCCGCTTGGAGAAGAAGGAGTTCTCCAAGCTCGCCACCGTCTGCGGGTTCTTCAGCACCGGCGCGGGACTGCCCCCCGCCACCGGAATCTTCACGATCTCGCCGGCCTTGTCGTACGTCGGCTCGCCGTACGCGAAGAGGCTGCCGCCCTCCACCTTGATCGGCAGCAGGCTGCGGTCCTGCAGCTGCGACACCCACTTGCGCTTGCCGGTGTTGACGTCGTACGCCCGGACCTCGTTGGAACGGCCCAGCCCGCCGCCGCTCGACTTGGTCTCACTCGCCACGTACAGCGTGGTCGCGTCGGCGGTCACACCCGTGCACCCCTGGAGGGAGCGGTCCAGGATGGCCCAGCCGCACTTCGGGGCCGGCAGCTCGCCGGTCATCTGCGCGGCGGGGGCGCCGTTGGCCTTGAAGAAGGAGACGTTGCCCGCCTTCTTCGCCTTGTTCTCCATGTAGAGGACCAGCGGCTCGACGGAGAAGACGCGCTTGACCGACCAGCCCGAGGGGACCTTCCAGGTCCACTTGCCCTTGCCCGTCACCGGGTCGGCCTCACGGACCTGCTCGCCGGCCTCCTTGCCGGTGCCGCAGCCGTCGACCGCGATGAGCTTGGTGCCGTTGGACGCGAACGCGTCCGCACCGCACGCACCGAACTTCAGGTCGCCGAACAGCTTGGAGCCGTCGCTGATCCGGAAGGCGCTGACGACGCCCATGCGGGCCAGGGTGACCGTGTCACCCGCGACCACGAACTCCGGGTCGCCGATGTCGAAGAGGTTCTCCTGCGGAACTTCCTTGCGCCAGCCGGCCTTGCCCGTCTTCAGGTCGATCTGCTGCATCTGGTTGCACTTGGCCTTCTCGGTGTTGTTGTTCTCCACACCGATGACGACCTTGTCGCCCAGGCCCTTCTGCTGGGGCGCGCCGCACACCTTGTTCGGGAACTGGAGCTCCCAGCGCTTCTTGCCGTCCGCGACGCCGTACGCCGTCATCGTCCGGTAGTACGTCTGGATGACGGTGTCGCCGACGAACCACGACGGCATGACCTCGCCGCCGTCCTTCGGCAGGTCGACCTTGTTGACGTTCGTCCACAGGACCTTGGCCTCGCCGGGCTTGCGGCCCGCGTTGAGGTCCGTACCGGCGTCGCGGCCCGGGGTGTCGCCGGGGCCCTTGCCGTCGCCCTCGTCGGGGGAGGCGCTGCCGGTGGGCTTGGTGGCGGTGGTCGGCTTGGCGATCGGCTCCTTGTCGTCGCCGCCGGAGACGAGGTAGATGCCGCCGCCGATCACGATCAGCGCGGCGACGGCCGCACCGATGATGAGCATCAGCTTCTGCTTCTGCGGGCCGTTGCCGCCGGGGCCGGTGGGCATCGGGGCGCCGGGGTACGTCGGCTGGCCGGGCCCGCCGGGCTGCCCCTGCTGCGGGTAGCCGTAACCGGGCGGCGGCGGGGTGCCGGGCTGACCGGGGTAGCCGTAACCGGGCTGGGGCTGGCCGGCAGGCGGGGTCGGCTGCGCGTAGGGGTTGTCGGTGGCAGGCGGCGGGGTGCCCGGCTGACCGGGGTACCCGTAACCGGGCTGCGGCTGTCCCGGCGGCGGGCCGCTCGGCATCTGCGGCGGGCCCGGCGGCGGCTGCGGTGCCCCGGAAGGCGGGCCCTGCGGAACCCCGCCCTGCGGGTTCTGCGGGGCGCCGTAGCCCCCCTGCGGCGGCTGGTTGGGCGGCTGAGACATCAGCACTTACCTCTTCACACGGGGGTCCGCCGCCCGGTCGGACTCCCCCGCGATCCCGGTTGGTCAAAGCCTCCCGGAATGGAGCGAATCGGGCGTGGATCCCGCAGATCTACGTCAGTCGAGCGGGGCTTCTTTCTATCACTGGAGTCACCTCGAACAAGGGGCCGGTCCTCCCCTGTTCCCAAGGGAGGACCGGCCCGTGATGTGCTCGTTATGAGCCCTCTACGTGTTCTCTACGTACGCCGTGACGCTTTTCGTACGTACGGGTGCGGGCGCCGGGCTCAGGCGTCCTCGGCCAGTTCCAGCCAGCGCATCTCCAACTCGTCGCGCTCCACGACGAGTCGGCGCAGCTGGGTGTCGAGCTCGGCGACCTTGCCGAAGTCGGTGGCGTTCTCGGTGATCTGCGCGTGCAGCTGGGTCTCGCGCTCGGAGAGCTTGGTGAGCTGCCGCTCGATCTTCTGCAGCTCCTTCTTCGCGGCGCGCAGGTCACCCGAGGACTTCTCGGGCTTGCCGGATGCTGCCGACTTTGCCGACTTGTCGACCGCGGCGCTCACCGGCGCCGCCGCGACGGCCGCCGCGATGACCTGCTGGCGGCGCTCCAGGTACTCGTCGAGGCCGCGCGGCAGGTTGCGCAGCGTGGCGTCGCCGAGCAGCGCGAACACCTTGTCGGTGGTGCGCTCGATGAAGAACCGGTCGTGGGAGATCACGACCATCGAGCCCGGCCACCCGTCGAGCAGGTCTTCGAGCTGGGTGAGGGTCTCGATGTCGAGGTCGTTGGTGGGCTCGTCGAGGAAGAGGACGTTGGGCTCGTCCATCAGCAACCGCAGGATCTGCAGCCGCCTGCGCTCACCACCGGACAGGTCGCCGACCGGCGTCCACTGCTTCTCCTTGGTGAACCCGAACTGCTCGCACAGCTGCCCCGCCGTCATCTCGCGGCCCTTGCCGAGGTCGACCCGGTCACGGACCTTCTGCACGGCTTCCAGGACCCGGAGGTTCGGGTCGAGCTCGCCGACCTCCTGGGAGAGGTACGCCAGCCGGACGGTCTTGCCGACGACGATCTTCCCGGCCACGGGCTGTACGTCGCCCTGCGTACGGGCGGCCTCGGCGAGCGCCTTGAGGAGTGACGTCTTGCCCGCGCCGTTGACGCCGACCAGGCCGACGCGGTCGCCGGGGCCGAGCTGCCAGGTGAGGTGCTTGAGCAGCACCTTGGGCCCGGCCTGGACGGTCACGTCCTCCAGGTCGAACACGGTCTTGCCGAGGCGGGCGTTGGCGAACTTCATCAGCTCGCTGGTGTCGCGCGGCGGGGGTACGTCGGCGATCAGCTCGTTGGCCGCCTCGATGCGGTAGCGCGGCTTGGAGGTACGGGCCGGGGCGCCGCGGCGCAGCCAGGCCAGCTCCTTGCGCATCAGGTTCTGCCGCTTGGACTCCTCGGTGGCGGCGATGCGTTCGCGCTCGGCGCGCGCGAAGACGTAGTCGCTGTAGCCGCCCTCGTACTCGTGGACGGCGCCGCGCTGGACGTCCCACATGCGGGTGCACACCTGGTCGAGGAACCACCGGTCGTGGGTCACGCACACGAGTGCGGACCGGCGCGCCCGGAGGTGACCGGCCAGCCAGCTGATGCCCTCCACGTCGAGGTGGTTGGTGGGCTCGTCGAGGACGATCAGGTCCTGGTCCGCGATGAGGAGCTTGGCGAGGGCGATGCGGCGGCGCTCGCCACCGGACAGCGGCCCGATGACGGTGTCGAGCCCTTGCCCGAAGCCGGGAAGGTCGAGCCCGCCGAAGAGACCCGTGAGCACGTCGCGGATCTTCGCGCTGCCGGCCCACTCGTGGTCGGCCATGTCGCCGATGACCTCGTGGCGGACGGTGGCGGTGGGGTCGAGCGAATCGTGCTGCGTCAGCACACCGAGCCGGAGCCCGCCGACGTGCGTGACCCGCCCGGAGTCGGCCTCTTCGAGCTGGGCGAGCATCCGGATGAGGGTGGTCTTGCCATCGCCGTTCCGGCCGACGACCCCGATCCGGTCCCCCTCCGAAACACCGAGTGAGACGCCGTCGAGCAGGGCACGGGTGCCGTACACCTTGCTGACTGCCTCGACATTGACCAGGTTGACGGCCATGAGTGGGTGCTCCAGGGGGCGGGGACGGATAGACGTCCCAGCGTAGTCGGGTGGGGGTGCGGACCACGACGGTGGGAGGTGGGGGGGGGTACGGGGACGTCGCGCCTGCGGCGGGCGATGCCCCTCCCCGCCCCTTCCCTAGACCGCTGGCCGCGGGGCCGGGGGTTGCTTACGCGCGGGCCGGTGGGTGGTTGCTCGCGCAGTTCCCCACGGCCCCGCGCCCCCCGGGGGGCGGGGGACCTCGTGGCCAAACACGAACACCC
>NZ_JBVIMX010000007.1:136790-289365 GCF_055579625.1 Streptomyces sp. NPDC032721
CCCCTTTGGGGGTCGCGGGGGGCGGGGGGACCCCCGCGGCCAGCCACGAACACACCCGCACATGACCACCGGCCGTGGCCGGGCCCGCCACCTGCCCAACCCCGGGGGCCGGCAGCCCACCCACCCCCGCCCGGGCCGTACGGGCCGGGGTCTGGGGCAGCGCCCCAGTTTCGGGAAGGGGCGGGGAGGGGAAAGGCCCGCGCAGCGGCAGCTACGAGTGGTGGCCGGTCGTGTGCCGGCGGCGTACCGCGAACGCCGTCCCCGCCGCCGCCAGAACCGCCACCCCGCCCACGGCGAGCACGATCCCGCTCGCACCACCCTCGTCACCCGTCTCGGCCCCCGCCTTCACCGCACCCGACGGCGTCGACGTCATCCCCTGCCCCGGCCCCGTGGGCTTGGCGGTACCCGCACCCGCACTCGTACTCGCAGACGCCGAAGGCACGTCGGACGCAGAGGCCGAGGCAGACGCCGATGCCGACTCAGACGCGGACGCGGACGCGGACGCCGACGCCGACGCCGACGCACTCGCCGACGCAGACGCCGACGCACTCGCCGACTCACTCACCTCCGGCACCACCGCCCCCACCCCCAAAGCCTCCCCACCCGGCCCCACCAGACTCCACACCTTCCCGTCCGCCCCCTTCACACCATTCCCCTTGGTGTCCCCCGGCTTCGCGTCGTCCTTGAAGTAGTAGAGCGGCTTCTCGTTCAGTACGACCTGCTTCTTGCCGTCGCTGCCCGCCAGGTCGATCTGGTTGGTCTCGCCCGTGACGTCGGCCGACTTCGTCGGGTACCCCGTCGCCGCGGGCCACGCCTTGGCACAGTCACCGGCGCAGTTGGACTTGTCCTTCGTGTCGCCCGCCCAGACGTACAGCGCGTTGCCGTCCTTGTCGGCCAGCGCCTTGCCCTCGGACGTGTCGATGACCGTCAGTTCGCCGGGGTCCGTCGGGGTGTCGAGGGCCGCCGCGGCACCCCCGCCCAGGGCGAGCAGCAGTGTTGTCGCCGCCGCCGCGGCCGATATCCGGGAAACGTGACGGGAAACGTGACGGGAGACGTGGGAAACGTGGGACACATGGGATGCGTGGTGCATGGGAGTCGTCCTGCCTCTGGTCCGGTACCGCTGGTACGCAATCCAGCAGAGCGCGATGTCGGCCCCCCGGCTTGCCGGATGCCGCCATCCGAGGGACGGGCAGGTCACGAGAGGGGGCCGCCTCACTCCCCTCCCGGCCACCCCTCCAGCGCCACGTGCAGCGCCTCCACGATCCGCCCCCACGACACCTCCAGGCTCCGCTCCGCCGCGAACCCGCCCCCCGCCTCCAGCTGCGCGAAGCCGTGGAAGGTGGCCCGCAGCAGCCGTACCGCGTCCGTCGCCGCCGGTTCCGTCAGCCCGTAGCCCCGCAGCACCGCGTACGTCGTCTCCGCGCACCGCCCCGGCCCCGTCGCCCCCGCCGCCTCGACCGCCGCCGGGTCCACCCGCAGCTGGGTGGCCGCGTACCGGCCCGGCCGTTCGCGTGCGAAGTCGCGGTACGCGCCCGCGTAGGCGAGCAGCGCGTCCCGGCCCGCCCGGCCCTCGACCGCCGCCCCGACCCGGTCCGCGAACTCGGCGGCCGCCAGCAGCGCGACCCTGGTCCGCAGATCCTCCAGGCCCCGTACGTGCGAATAGAGGCTCGCGTCCTTCACCCCGAAGCCGCGTGCCACCCCCGACACCGTCAGCCGCTCGAACCCCACCTCGTCCGCGAGGTCCGCCGCCGCCCTCACCACTCGCTCAGCGGTCAGCCCAATCCTTGCCGCCACGCCCCACCACCACCTTTCCCTAGGCCCATTAATCGTTTGCCTAGGCTACCTAGGCAGCCGTACGGTCGCACTCATGAAGGAAGCCACCGAAAACGACATCAGGTCGTCGTTCATCAACTGTTCCAAGGGCGAGGCCAAGCGCCTTCCCATGCCCCGCGACCTGGCGGAGCGCCCGTGGGGCGACCTGGACTTCATGGGGTGGCGCGACCTGTCTGCGCCCGACCGCAGCTATCTGGTGACCGAGGACCCGGCCGACGGGAAGCTGTTCGGCGTGACGTTCCGGTTCCCGTCGCGGCAGCGCGGGTTTCTGCACCGCAGCATGTGCGCGGTCTGCCTGACCACGCACCCCGGCAACGGCGTGTCCCTGATGACCGCCCCCAAGGCGGGCCTGGCGGGCCGCCAGGGGAACTCCGTCGGGATCTACATGTGCACCGACATGGCCTGCTCCCTCTACGTACGGGGCAAGAAGACGCCGGAGCCGGGCGGCCGGTTCGAGGAGTCGCTCACCCTGGAGCAGCAGATCGACCGGACCCGCACCAACCTCTTCGCGTTCCTGGCGAAGCTGACCGACTGAGCCGCCGCTCCCGCTAGGACGACACCACCGTGGCGCCCCGCGCCGGAGCCACCGCCGGCCGTGCCGCCACGCACGTCCCCGACGCGAGCAGCACGTCGGCCACCCGTCGCGCCGCGTCCGCGTCCTTGACCAGGAACGCCGTCGTCGGCCCCGACCCGGAGACCAGCGCCGCCAGTGCGCCCGCCTCCGTGCCCGCCGCGAGCGTGGCGGCCAGGGTGGGGCGCAGGGAGAGCGCGGCGGGCTGGAGGTCGTTGGTCAGGGCGGCGGCCAGTGCGGTGGCGTCTCCGGTACGGAGTGCTGCCAGCAGCGCGTCCGAGGCGGCCGGCTCCGGGACGTCCGTCCCCGCCGTCAGCCGGTCGAACTCCCCGTACACGGCGGGCGTCGACAGCCCGCCGTCCGCGACCGCGAACACCCAGTGGAAGTCGCCGCCGACCTCCAGCGGCGTCAGCTGCTCGCCCCGCCCGACCCCGAGCGCCGCCCCGCCGACCAGGCTGAAGGGGACGTCGCTGCCCAGCTCCGCGCAGATGTCGATCAATCGACCCTGCGGGGTGTTCGTCCCCCACAGCGCGTCGCAGGCGAGCAGCGCGCCGGCGGCGTCCGCGCTGCCGCCCGCCATGCCGCCCGCGACGGGGATGTCCTTGGCGATGTGGAGGTGCACGTCGGGCGTACGGCCGTGGAGTGCGGCGAGGGCGATGGCAGCCTTCGCCGCCAGGTTGGTGACGTCGAGGGGGACCTGGTCCGCCCCCGGGCCCGTGCAGGTGATGCGGAGCTCGTCGGCGGGGGTGGCGGTCACCTCGTCGTACAGGCCGACGGCGAGGAAGACGTTGGCCAGCGGGTGGAACCCGTCGGGGCGCGGCGCCCCGACGGCCAGCTGCACATTGACCTTCGCGGGCACCCGGACGGTGACCGGCGTGACCGGCCTGCCTGAGGTGACCGGCGTACGCACGTGACCGCTCATGCCTTGGCCTCCGCGATCCGTGCGAACTCCTCCACCGTCAGCGCCTCGCCGCGCGCCTGCGGCGAGATCCCCGCCGCGACGAGGGCCGCCTCGGCCGCCGGGGCCGAACCCGCCCAGCCCGCGAGGGCCGCGCGCAGGGTCTTGCGCCGCTGCGCGAAGGCCGCGTCGACGACGGCGAAGACCTCCAGCCGGGTGGCGGTCGTCTTCACCGGCTCGGTGCGCCGCACCAACGACACGAGCCCCGAGTCGACATTCGGTGCGGGCCAGAAGACGTTGCGGCCGATGGACCCGGCGCGCTTGACCTCCGCGTACCAGTTGGCCTTGACCGAGGGCACTCCGTACACCTTGTTGCCGGGCTTCGCCGCGAGCCGGTCGGCGACCTCCGCCTGGACCATGACGAGGGTGCGCTCGATGGTCGGGAAGTGCTCCAGCATGTGCAGGAGTACGGGGACGGCGACGTTGTACGGCAGGTTGGCGACCAGCGCGGTCGGCTCCGCCGGGAGCTCCTTGACCAGCATCGCGTCGGAGTGGACGAGCGAGAACCGGTCCGCCTTGGCGGGCATCCGCGCCTGGATGGTGGCGGGCAGCGCGGCGGCGAGCACGTCGTCGATCTCGACGGCGACGAGCCGGTCCGCCGTGTCGAGCAGCGCCAGCGTCAGCGACCCGAGCCCGGGGCCGACCTCCACGACGACGTCGTCCTCGCGCACCCCGGCCGTGCGCACGATGCGGCGCACGGTGTTGGCGTCGATGACGAAGTTCTGGCCGCGCTGCTTGGTCGGGCGTACGCCCAGGGCGGCGGCCAGCTCGCGGATGTCGGCGGGCCCAAGGAGGGAGTCGGTCGCAGAAGGCTCAGATGTGCTCACCGCCCAAGCGTAAGCGTCCGGCACCGCACCACCGCCCGGCGGCGCCTCCCGCGGCCTCCCCCCTGCCGCCTCCCCCTCCTGTCACCTGCCTACAGCTTGCGGCCGCAGTGGGGCCAGGGGCTGGCTCCCCGCTGTACGTACAGCTTCTTCGCCCGGAAGGTCTGCTCGGACGCCGGCGCCTCGTGCGCCGACCCCGAACCGCCGAGCGACTGCCACGTCTGCCGGTCGAACTGGTAGAGCCCGCCGTAGGTCCCCGTCGGGTCCGTCGCCCCTGGCCGGCCGCCCGACTCGCACTGCGCGAGGCCCTCCCAGTTCAGCCCGTCCGCGCCCGCCACCGCGGTCGGCATCGGCTTCGTACCGACCCTGATCACCTGGTCGACCGGCTCTCGCGCGATCTCCTCCGAGAGCTTCTTCGGCTTCTGCTTCACCCCGTTGACGGTGCGCAGCACGTACGTGACCCGGCGGGCGCCCTTCACTCCGGGACGTACGACCTCCTCCGTCCCCTTGAAGACCGACGGGTCGTCCCTCCTGATCACCCGGAAGTCGATCGGCTCCTCCCTGACCTCCCTGGACCCGGTGATCCGCATGACGGTCACCGTCTGCCCGTCGCGCGGGAAGCTGTCCAGCGGTACGGAGGTGGTGTCCTGGTTGGCGAGGGAGATCCCGGCCTCCTCGACGGCTTCCTCGATGGTCGCCGCGTTGGTACGGATCGTCCGCTCGCGGCCGTCGGCCATCACCGTCAGGGTGCGCTCCGTACGCACGTCGAGCGCGAGCCCCTTGCGGGAGATCGGCGAGGACCGGGAGGCGGAGAGGTACGCGCCCTCCGCCCGCACCCCGAGCTGGCGCAGCGCGCCGTCGACGGTCTGCGCGGTGGTCCACACCTGGCGGCGTTCGCCGTCGAGGTTGAGGGTGACGGGCCGGCCGTAGCGGACCACGACCTCGTCACCGCTGGCGAGGGTCTGCCCCGGGCCGGGGGCCACCAGGTCGTGCTCGCCGACGGACACCCCCTCCTTCTCCAGGAGTTCGGTGACGTCGTCGGCGAAGGTGTGCAGCATGCGGGGCGCGCCGTCGACGCTCAGCTCGATGGACTTGTCGTTGGCGACGAACGCCGACGTGCCGCCCGCGAGGAACGCCACCACCAGGGCCTGCGGCACCAGCTTGCGCAGCGTGTCCGGCTTCTCGCCCCCGCCGCCGGCGGGCCCCGCCGGGCCTCCCTTGCGGCGCCGCGCGGCCCGCCCGTCGGTCCGCCCGCCGGTCCGCCCGCCGGGGCTCCCCGGGGCACCGGCGGTGACGGGCTCCGGCACGGGCTCCGGTCCCGGCTCCGGCGCGGAGAGGTCCGGCTCGGTGGCCGGCCCCGGAATCCCACCCGGATGGTGGCTCTCCCGCACCTCGTACGACGCAGCGTAAGGAGCATGCGTCCCGTTCTGCTCGTACGTCCCGTACGTCCCGTAGGTCCCGTAGGACGGCTGGTACGCGTCGTAGCCCGTCGCCGGAGCCGCGTAACCACCGTCGTATCCGTACGGAGAAGGCTCCTCGTAAGGCGCCTCCCCGTACGACGGCTCCGCGTACGGCTCCCCGTAGGACAGCGCACCACTCTGCGTATTGCTCACGTCGCTCCCGGTCCGCCCGACCGGCGGCCCGGAGGGGTCCGGGCCACCTTGCTGCGGGCCGGGAGACTAGCGGAGCGATCGTCACTCTCCAAAGCGGCGCAACTACGCAGGGTTGCCCGACGAACCTCCGTGCGAAATCGACGGGCGAATCAACGGCGAATCAACGGGGCGGAATCAGTAGGCGAACGCGCGCGCCGTGTTCGCCGAGATGGCGGTCGCCATGGCGTCCTCGTCGATGCCCTTCACCTCGGCCATCGCCCGCACCGTGAGGGGGATGAGGTACGGGGCGTTGGGCCGTCCCCGGTACGGGGCCGGAGTCAGGAACGGGGCGTCCGTCTCGACCAGCACCAGTTCCAGCGGGGCGACCGCGAGGGCGTCGCGCAGCGGCTGCGCGTTCTTGAAGGTGACGGTGCCGGCGAAGGACATGAAGTACCCGTTGGCGGCGCACACCTGTGCCATTTCGGCGTCACCGGAGTAGCAGTGGAAGACGGTCCGCTCGGGCGCGCCCTCCTCCGCGAGTACGCGCAGTACGTCGGCGTGCGCGTCGCGGTCGTGGATCACCAGGGCCTTGCCGTGCCGCTTGGCGATCTCGATGTGGGCGCGGAAGGAGCGCTCCTGGGCGGCCATGCCGTCCGGCCCCGTACGGAAGTAATCGAGCCCGGTCTCGCCCACGCCGCGTACGTGATCGAGGCCCGCGAGCCGGTCGATCTCGGCGAGCGCGTCGTCGAGTGCGGCATCCCCGCCGCCGGGGCGCGCACCCTGCCGCGACCAGCCGTCGGGGTCGCCGAGGACGATGCGGGGGGCCTCGTTGGGGTGCAGGGCGACGGCCGCGTGGATGTTCTCGTACGAAGCCGCCGTCTCGGCCGCCCACCGGGAGCCCTTCACGTCGCAGCCCACCTGGACCAGGGTGGTCACGCCGACCGAGGCGGCCGTGGCGAGCGCCTCTTCGACGGTGGTGCCCTGCATGTCCAGGTGGGTGTGCGAGTCCGCGACCTCGACGCGCAACGGCGGGGGCGGCGGCGGTGCGGTCTCTTTGTCACGGGTGCGGTCACTCATGCGGTCGATCCTACGAAAACCGCACCCGCCGCCTGCTACTGCCCGCTGCTGCCTGCCGTTGTCCGCTGCCCCGGCCGCCCCAGCTGCCCCAGCCGCGGTGGGCCTACTTGCGGCCGCCCCGGTGGAAGGGGTGCAGCAGATCGGAAAGGTGCCAGTGATGGGGCTCGCCCCGTGGGGGCTGCTGGGGAAGACCGGCCTCGGCGGCGACCGCCTCCGGGGCCGACTCCGCGTTCCTGCGCTGGAGTTCCTGGATGGTCGACACCTGGCCGGAGCGCATGATCCGTACGACAGTGCCGCCGCAGTTCAGGCAGGAGGGCCGGGACAGCGGCGACGGAACACGTTCCCCGTTCGCCCGGTACACGACGAAGGGGTGGCCGAAGCCGTCGGTGTGGTGCTCTATCGCGTACGCCTGCTCCCAGCCGTGGCCGCACTTCATACAGGCGAAGGCGTACGCCTCCTGAACGGTCCCGGTGATGCTGCCGGCTGCGCTTTCGGCGATCTCGCTCATGCCAGCTCCTTTCCACTCACCTCCAGTGGACGCCTTTTCGGGCCGGAGCGCGACAGACCTGTCAAAACGTAAGGAGCATTTGACGACGACCTGAGAAATCAGGCCGTCACCAGGCATTTACTTTGCTTTTCAAGACACTCCTTTACTCTCACCAGCCCCTGCCCGAGCCGCGTTCTTTGCCGCGACGACGGCATCGAACACCTCGCGCTTGGGAAGCCCCGCCTCGGCGGCGACGGCGGCGATGGCCTCCTTGCGGCGCTCGCCCGCCTCCTCGCGCACCTGCACCCTGCGCACCAGCTCCTCACCGTCCAGTTCGGCGGGCCCGGCCTCGGGCGCCCCCTCCACCACCACGGTGATCTCGCCCCGTACGCCGTCGGCCGCCCACTCGGCGAGCGCCTTGAGCGGACCGCGCTTCACTTCCTCGTACGTCTTGGTCAGCTCGCGGCAGACGGCCGCCCGCCGCTCGTCGCCGAACACCTCGGCCATCGCGGCGAGGGTGTCGTCGAGCCGGTGCGGCGCCTCGAAGTACACCAACGTGCGCCGCTCACCGGCCACTTCGCGCAGCTTCCCGAGCCGCTCCCCGGCCTTGCGGGGCAGGAACCCCTCGAAGCAGAACCGGTCGACCGGCAGCCCGGACAGCGCGAGCGCCGTGAGGACGGCGGAGGGCCCCGGCACGGCCGTGACCTTGATCTCCTTCTCCACGGCCGCCGCGACGAGCCGGTACCCGGGGTCGGACACGGACGGCATCCCGGCGTCCGTCACGAGCAGCACCCGGGCGCCGCCCTCCAGCGCCTCCACCAGCTCGGGGGTACGGGCCGACTCGTTGCCCTCGAAGTACGACACGACACGCCCCGTCGTGTACACACCGATCGCCTGGGTGAGCCGCCGCAGCCGCCGGGTGTCCTCGGCCGCGATGACGTCGGCCCGCTCCAGCTCCTTCGCCAGCCTCGGCGGCGCGTCGGCCACGTCGCCGATGGGGGTTCCGGCGAGCACGAGGACCCCCCGCCCGTCGGACCCGGAGGCGGGGACGGACGCTGCGGCGGTCTCGCGCTCGAACGCGGCATCGGTCCCGGGCTCGGACGCGGCATCGGTCCCGGGCTCGGACACGGCAGCGGTCCCGGGGTCGGAATCGGGAGTGGGCGCGGGTGCAGTCGATCCAGTCACAACACCCATCCTCCCAGGGTGGACGGGCGACGCGCACAGCAGCGTTACCTACCATGACCCGGTGACGAGTACCGCGCCCCAGACCCAGCACGGGCGGGCCCCCCATGAGGACCCGCCCACCTGGCAGCGACGGCTGCGCCGATTCGGCTATGCGCCGCGCCGTCAGACCGGCCTGAGGGACCGCCTCGTACCGCCGTACGCAGCGCCGCCCGGCCCGCAGTCGTGGGCTCTGCTCCGCATCCCCCCGGCCGTCGCCGACCGGCTGATCCGGCTCTCCCCCTGGGGTGGCCCCCTCCTCGTCACCCTCGTCGCCGGCCTCCTCCGCTTCTGGAACCTGGGCAGTCCGAAGGCGGTGATATTCGACGAGACGTACTACGCGAAGGACGCGTGGGCGCTGGTCAACCAGGGCTACGAGGGCAGTTGGCCCAAGGACGTCGACAAATCGGTACTCGCCAACCCGGACGCGGTCCCGATCCCGGCGGACCCCGGCTACGTGGTCCACCCGCCGGTCGGGAAGTGGCTGATCGGCTGGGGGGAGCAGCTCTTCGGCTTCACGCCGTTCGGCTGGCGGTTCGCCGTGGCGCTGCTCGGCGTCCTCTCGGTGTTCCTGCTCTGCCGCATCGGCCGCCGTCTGTTCCGCTCGACGTTCCTGGGCTGTCTGGCGGGCCTGCTGCTCGCGGTCGACGGCCTGCACTTCGTGATGAGCCGCACGGCGTTGCTCGACCAGGTCCTGATGTTCTTCGTACTGGCCGCCTTCGGCTGTCTGCTGGCGGACCGCGACTGGTCCCGCCGCAAGCTGGCCCGGGCGCTGCCGGTCGACGAGGACGGCGTACTGCGCCCGGACGCGGGCATCGCGGAAACCCTCCGCCTGGGCTGGCGCCCCTGGCGCCTGGCGGCGGGCCTCTGCCTCGGTCTGGCCTTCGCCACGAAGTGGAGCGGCCTCTACACCCTGGTCGTGTTCTGCCTCCTGACCGTCGTCTGGGACGTGTCCGCCCGCCGCACGGCAGGCGCGAAGCGCCCGTACAAGGCGGTCCTCACACGCGACGTGCTCCCGGCCTTCGTCTCCACGGTCCCGGTGGCGCTGCTCACCTACCTCGCCTCCTGGACGGGCTGGCTGGTCACCGACAAGGGCTACTTCCGCGACTGGGCGAAGGGCCGGGCGGGCCTCTCCCCGGACCACATCGGCCCCATCTCCCTCCCCCAGTTCGACATGACGTGGGTGCCGGAGTGGCTGCGCAGCCTGTGGCACTACGAGAGCGAGGTCTACTCGTTCCACATCCAGCTGACCTCGGGCCACACGTACGAGTCGAACCCCTGGTCGTGGATCGTCGTCGGCCGCCCGGTCTCGTACCTCTACGAGTCCCCGAAGCCCGGCACGGACGGCTGCCCGGTCACGGAGACGCAGAAGTGCGCCAGCGAGGTGCTGGCCCTGGGCACCCCGATGCTGTGGTGGGCGGCTGCCTTCGCGCTGCTCTACGTCGTCTGGCGCTGGTTCTTCCGCCGCGACTGGCGCGCCGGGGCGATCCTGGCGGGGGTGGCGGCGGGCTGGTTCCCCTGGTTCCTCTACCAGGAACGCACGATCTTCTACTTCTACGCGGTGGTGTTCGTCCCGTTCCTCTGCCTGGCGGTCGCCATGATGATCGGCGCGATGCTCGGCCCACCGGGCTCGGACGAACGCCGCCGGGCGATCGGCGCGATCGGCTCCGGCGTACTGGTCCTCCTGATCATCTGGAACTTCATCTACTTCTGGCCGATCTACACGGGCACGGCGATCCCGATCGACGAGTGGCAGCACCGGATGTGGCTCGATACGTGGGTCTAGGCGGGAGCCGGGGCGCGGGGAAACCGCACGGGCAACCACACACCGGCCCGCACACCACATGCGCCTCCGCCGCCCCGCCCCCAAGTACCAGTCGCATAACACCCGGCACTCCTGTCACCCGCCACCCCGTAGAGTCACTCCCCGATAACTCCCCGGCACCTTCACAGCCGGGGAACTCCTGGGGAGGGGACTGCGGCCATGCGCAGTGGAGCCAAGTTCGCCGCCATAGGCGGCGCGTTCGTCCTGTTCGCCGGCGGTGTGGGCTACGGGGGCTACCAGCTCCTGGCCTCCGACGCGGGCAGCGGCGGCGCCAAGAACAACAGCACCGGGGCGGGCGCGGGCGCCGTCCCGGCCCCCACCGGTCCACCGACCGCCGAGGAAATCACCACCACCTCGAACGACTTCCTCACCGCCTGGTCCAAGGCCGACTCCGCCACCGCCGCGCAGCTCACCAACAACGCCGCCACCGCGGGTACGGTCCTCGCCGCGTACTCCGAGGAAGCCCACATCTCGGACCTGAAGATCATCCCCGGCACCCCCACCGGTGCCAAGGTGCCCTTCACCGTCACCGGCAAGGTCGCGGCCGACGGGCAGCAGAAGCCCCTCACGTACACCTCGTCGCTGACCGTCGTACGCGGAAAGACGACCGGCCGCGCCCTCGTCGACTGGCAGCCCGCCGTCGTCCACCCGGACCTGAAGCAGGGCGAGACGCTCAAGACGGGCACGGCGACCGCCCCGCCCATCAAGGCCGTCGACCGCAACGGCACCGAGCTGACGAAGGAGAAGTACCCCTCCCTCGGACCGTTCCTGGACCAGCTGCGCAAGAAGTACGGCGAGCAGTCCCACGGCAAGCCCGGCGTCGAGCTCTACATCGAGTCCGAGGACTCGAAAACCGCCGCCCGCACGCTCCTCACCCTCTCCAAGGGCGAACCCGGCAAGCTCCAGACCACCATCGACGCGGGCGTCCAGGCCGCGGCGGAGAAGGCGGTCAAGCAGTACCCGGGCGGCTCGGTCGTCGCACTGAAGCGCAGCACCGGGGAGATCCGCGCGATCGCCGACAACACCCCGTCGGGATTCCCCTCCTCGGTCAGCGGAACCGCCCCGCCCGGTTCCACCCTCAAGATCCTCACGGCGGCGATGCTCCTGGAGAAGGGCATCGTCACACCCGCCAAGATCGTCGAGTGCCCGCCGGACGTCACGTACTACGGCCGCACGATCAACAACCTCAACCACAAGGGCTACGGCAAGATCCCCTTCTCCGAGGCCTTCGCCCGCTCCTGCAACAGCGCCTTCATCAAGCAGATCGTCCCGGTCGACGACGACGGCGCGCTCCCCGCCTTCGCCGCGTCCCACTTCGCCGTCGGCGCGAACTGGCAGACCGGCGTCCTCAGCTTCGACGGCAAGATCCCGGTGGGCGAGAAGGGCGAGGCCGCGGCGCAGTACATCGGCCAGGGCCAGACCCAGTTCAACCCCCTCAACATCGCCTCCATCACCGCGACCGCCACCACCGGCACGTTCCGCCAGCCGCACCTGGTCGCCCAGGACCTCGACGACCGCGAGTTCGCGAAGGCGTCCGCCTCGCTCTCCCCGTCCACCGTCTCCGGCATCCGCTCGATGATGAACCTCACCGCCACCAGCGGTACGGGCGCGGGCGCGATGGCCTCGGTCGGCGGCAACAAGGGCGCGAAGACCGGCTCCGCCGAACTCGACGGCCAGAAGAAGTCCGACAGCTGGTTCACCGGCTACGCCGACGACCTGGTGGCAGCGGCAACCGTCCCGGCCGGCGGCCACGGCGGCGACGCGGCGGGCCCGATCGTCGCCAGGGTGCTCAACGCACGTTGATTTATCGACAGTTACTGACCGATCACCGTCGGGTCACCGACTCACCCACCCCTCGGAACCCGCTCGCCCGGCCCGCACGCCCCGCAGTAGCGTGCGGGCCATGAGCACTTCCGAGCCCGCGCCCGTCCACCCCCTGTTCACGGCGGCCCTCCGCGAAGCCGGCCTCACCGTCGAAACCCGCCGCTTCCCGGACGGGGTGCCGGTCCTGGTGCTGATGGACGGCTCGTCACGTGTCGACATGGAGCGGGTACGGGTGGAACTGGGCGCGGCGGAGGTGAAACGGGCCGACGCCGCACTGGTACGGGAGACCACCGGCTACGCGATCGGCGGCGTGCCCCCGTTCGGCCACGCCACCAGGACGCGCGTACTGGCCGACCGGGGTCTGCTCGCGCACCCGGAGGTGTGGGCGGCGGCCGGCGACCCGCACACCGTCTTCCCGATGGAACCGCAGGCACTCATCGCCCACGCGGGCGCGACGGTCACCGACGTACGCGAGAACCACTCCCCGGCGGCCGGCGAACCCTCCGGGGCCGCCAAGTGACCCCTCTCGTCTGCGCGGCGGTCCTCATAGCCGCCGTCACGCACGCCAGCTGGAACGCGATAGCGCACCAGATCAAGGACCAGCTCGTCTCCTTCACCCTCATCTCGGGCGGCGGCCTGCTGATCGGCGCGGTGGCTGCGGTATTCGTCCCGCTCCCGGCGGCCGAGGCCTGGCCCTACCTGGTCCTCTCGGCCGCCCTGCACGTCGCGTACATGCTGCTGCTCATGCGGTCGTTCACGCTCGGCGACTTCGGACAGATGTACCCGATCGCCCGGGGCAGCGCGCCGCTCGCGGTGACGGTGCTGGCGGCGATATTCGCGAACGAGACGCCCGGCGGGTGGCAGTTGGCGGGCGTCGCGGTCGCCTGCACCGGCCTGGTCGGCGTCGCCCTGTGGGGAATCCGGGGTTCCGGCAAGAAGCCCCAGTGGGCGGCCATCGGCGCGGCACTCGCCACCGGCCTCGCCATCGCCCTGTACACGACGGTCGACGGCCTGGGCGTCCGCGCGTCGGGCACCCCGCTCGGCTACATCGCCTGGCTGATGATCCTCGAAGGAATCTCCATCCCGGCGTACGCCCTCTACAAACGCCGCACCCAACTCGCCGCACAGCTCCGCCCGTACGCGGTGCGCGGCTTCTGCGGGGCGGCACTGTCGGTGGTCGCGTACGGCCTGGTCCTGTGGGCCCAGACCCGGGCGCCGCTGGCCCCGATCGCGGCACTGCGCGAGTCGAGCATCATCGTGGGCGCGGCGATCGGCTCGCTCTTCCTCAAGGAACGCTTCGGCGGCCCGAGGATCGCGGCGGCGGGCCTGATGGTGGTGGGCATCGGCCTGATGCTGCACGCGAGCTGACCGAACCGGACCCCTCGGCCTTCGCCCTCTCCGGGCGGTATCACCGCCGCCGCGCGCGGCCGCCCCGGGCGCTCAGTGCGCGGATGGGCCCGATCAGCGCCCGGTAGAACGGCCGCACCACACGGCCGGAAACGCGGCGGTGCCGCTCCTCCTGCCAGACCCGCGCCCTGTGGTGTGCCGCGATGGGCGACCACCGGTCGGGGTCCGGGGGCGCGGAGGTGTGGAACTCGATGCGGCAGAGGTGCTTCGTATTGATGAACCCGTACTGACCTGGACTGACCAGCCGCACCGGAGCACCGTGGTCACCGTCGAGCGGCAGCCCGTTGAGCCGGTCGGCGACGAGCACGTCCTCGGCCAGCGCGTCCTCGAACACCACGATCGACCGGTAGCCGTCGAGCCCTACGAACGACAGATGGCTGACCACCGCTCCCTGCGTCAGCAGCGGCTCGACCCGCGCACGGTAGAGGCTCTCGAAACCGACCCCTTCCCACAGCAGCCCGGTCGCCGACCACCCGGCAACACAGTGGAAGTCGGCCCGCACCTCACGGCGCGGCAATTTCGCGAGGTCCGCCACCGGCAAGGTGACCGTCTCGGTCAGTGCTCCGCCCATCTCGATCACGGGGTCGGCGGGGACGGGCGGCGGCGGGTGGTGGAGATGGGTGCCGAAGCGCGGGAATCCGTCGACGGCACGCTGTCCTGGGGGAAGCGTCATGGCGGTCCTCCGGTTTGACGTAGGTCCGGCCCCGAGCCCTGAACCGCCATCGTAGGCCGCACCACCCACGCCGGCCACGGCCTCCACCTCCCGGCCACCTAGGGCTACTTCACCCCGCCGCCCCCGTCGCTCACGTCCCCGTACGCGACAGCAAGAACCCCACCGGCCCGGCCATCCTCTTCCCGGCCGCCGCGTGGGGCGCCTTCGTCGACTCGCTCAAGTAACCGGGCGCGGGCGGCGGTTCGGGGACATCCCGAGCCGCCGGCCCGCCCACACCCCTACTTGGCCGCGCTGCCCAGCGCCCGCTCCGGTGTGATCCGTACGGTCAAACGGACGTCCTCCACCGGCAGTTGCAGGTACTCCTCCCCGCCGCCCGGCCCCTCGTACTTCTCGGCCAGGGCGACGGCGACCTTGCGGCCCTCGTCCTCGGTGACCGTGGCCAGGCCCCGTATCTCGATGTAGCTGTTGGAGTCCGCCGCGTCGTACATGGTCAGGCTGACCCGGGGGTCGCGGCGCATGTTCTTCTCCTTGCGACGACCGGCCTGCGTGGAAATGATCAGGTCGTCGCCGTCCAGCCCCACCCAGACCACGGAGGTCTGCGGGCTGCCGTCGGGGTTGAGAGTGGCGAGAACGGCACAATTGCGGCTGTCGAGGAGCTTGCGGGCGGTCGCGCTGAGCGAAGTGATGGGCATGATCGCGAGCTTAGGTCCGGTCCCGGCCCCGGCAGAAGAGCTCACCGGGTGGGAATCCCGCACTCCTGCACTCCGGCGGGCACTCAGTCGCCCCTGCCCTGCCAGGTGGTCACGCACACCTCGTTCCCCTCGGCGTCGGCCAGCACCCAGAAGGCCGGAGCAGCCGCCCCTGACACGAGCCGGCCCCCGGCCGCGAGCGCGGCCCCGATCCGCCGGGACGCCTCGTCGTGCGGCACGCAGACGTCGAGGTGGATGCGGTTGCGCTGCGGGCGTGCGAGGTCCATCTGCTGGAACCAGACGGCCGGGCCCTGCCGGAGCGGGTCGACGAGCGGGTCCCGGGGGCCGTCGGCTCCCCCCTCGGGGACGTAGCCCAGGACGGCCCGCCAGAACGGCCGGATCGCGGCAATGTCGAGGGCGTCCACCGCGATCTCCACGAGCTGGACCGAACGCGGCTCCGACGCCCCGCCCCCGGGCTCCGTCCGGAGGCCCATCCCCCGTACAGCGGCCGAGATGTGACGCGCGTGAGCGACGTCCGCACTGGTCACCGCCGCCTGCTCCGCCGACTGGAGGGTGAGCACGACCTGCCGGGGCCGCAGGTCCGCGTGCAGGTGCCGGTCCGCACCGCTTCCGCACGCCTCGGCCGCGCACGCCGCCACCTCGGCGGCCCGGGCCAGCGACCCGACGGGGACCGACGTCCGCAACGTACCCAGCAGGAAGCGCCATCCCAGGTCACCGACCGCATCGGATGCTTCCTGCCTGCCCAGTACCGCCTCTTCTGCCATATCGGCATCCTCGCAGCCCCCGTGCAGCCCCCGGACCGCCGCCCCACCCGCAACAGGCCTTCTGTGCAAGGCCCTTCGCCCGTGCACCAACACCTCATACGCTGAGCCACATGACACTCACCACGCGTGGTCGAGCCCTCGGTCCGGCCCTTGCTCTGGCCGCTGCGGCGGCCCTGCTGCTGACCGGCTGCAGCACCCCCGCCACCCCCGAGCAGCCCACGTACTACTCGGACAAGAACAGTCTCGTCGCCGGGCCGATCCCCCTCCCGGCGGCCCAGACGGCCGAGCGGTACCGCAAGGGCGGGGGCGAGAAGGCGATTCAGGGGATCGACGCGAGTGCGAAGGAGGAAGGGGTGCCGCGCGTGGTCGTCTGGTCGAGCGACAGGAAGAGCGACGGCGCGCACTTCGACAAGCTGCAGCCGGCGTTGGAGACGTACTTGAAGGAGAAGGAGAACTTCAAGGCGCCCAAGGGGTACTTCATCGACATGTACGGCGGCGACGGCAAGCTGCTCCACCGTTTCGACACGCGCTGAGGCCGCCACTGAGACAGCCGCCGAGACCGCCGCCGAGACCGCCGCTGGGGCCGCACGGACCACAGCCGGTATAGGAAAGGTAAAGACTGCGGTTTCCGCACATCCATCTGTCCTTCACATGCGTCACACACGCAGGCGGCCTCCTCATATGGCCGTCACTTCAGGGCATATGGAGCATTTACCTTGAACACTGGCATCAAGACGATCAGTCGCATATCGGCGACTCTCGTCACCGCCGGGTCGGTCTTGGCCGCCGGGGCGTTCGTCGCCCCGGCCGCGCAGGCCGCCGCGCCCAAGGCGCCGTCGATCGTCGCCAAGGGCGGATTCCTGATGGACGCCGCTTCGGGGCGTACGTACTTCGGCAAATACGCCGACACCCGGCTGTCCACGGGTTCCACGACCAAGATCATGACCGCTCGGGTCGTGCTCGGCGTCAAGGGCCTCAACCTGGACACCAAGGTCACGATCGACAAGGCGTACAGCGACTACATCGTCAGCCGGGGCGCCTCGTCGGCCCGCCTGATCGTCGGCGACAAGGTCAGCGTGCGACAGCTGCTTTACGGGCTGATGCTGCCGTCCGGCTGCGACGCGGCGTACGCGCTGGCGGACAAGTTCGGTACGGGCAAGACGCGGGCGGCGCGCGTGAAGTCGTTCATCGGGAAGATGAACGCCACCGCGAGCAGCCTGGGCATGAAGAACACCCGCTTCGACTCGTTCGACGGCATCAGCAACGGCGCCAACTACTCGACGCCACGCGACCTTTCGAAGCTGGCCGTCAACACGCTCAAGAACAACCACTTCCGCGCGATCGTGAAAACGCGGTCCACGACCCAGCGGGTGACCACCAAGAAGGGTGGCTACCGCAACATGTCCTGGACCAACACCAACAAGCTGCTCGGCAGCTACAACGGTGCGATCGGCGTGAAGACCGGCTCCGGCAAGCAGGCCAAGTACTGCCTGGTGTTCGCCGCCACCCGGGGCAAGCGCACGGTGGTCGGCGCGGTCCTCGCCTCGTCCAACGAGGTCAACCGGACCGCGGACGCGAAGAAGATCATGGATTACGGCTTCCGGCTCTGACGGGTGCTGCGGCCGGTAGTGGTACTTGCACTGCGGCCGGCACTTGCTGCTGCGGACCGGTACTGGAACCGGTACCGGTCCGCAGTGCTTGGGCAGTGGCTGCCCTACAGGGACTCCCGTACCGCCGCGATCAGCGCCGACGCCCTCGGGTCCGCCGTAACCCCCTTGCGCAGGCCGTTGGTCACGTAACCCAGCGCGATTCCCGCCTCCGGGTCGGCGAAGCCGAGGGAGCCGCCCCGGCCGGGGTGGCCGAAGGAGGCGGGACCCAGCAGCGGGGAGGCCGAACCGTGCAGCATGAAGCCGAGGCCGAAGCGGGTGTTGACGACCAGCACGCGGTCGGGGCCCGAGGATTCCTCGGTACGGGCGAGGGTGAGGGTCGCGGGGGCGAAGAGGCGCGGGCCGTCGTCCACGGGGCCGATCATCGCGGCGTAACAGCGGGCCAGCGCGCGGGCGGTGGAGATGGCGCCGGAGGCGGGGAGCTCGGCGGCCCGGTAGACGGGATCGTTCTCGTCGGGGAGCGGGTCGATGGCGGCGAAGGCGCGGCTGGTGAGGGAAGTGGGGTCGGCGTACGCGTCGCTGACCGCGCGCTTGGGGCGGATCTTGAGGCCGCCGGGCGTCTCGGGCTCCGCGATCCGGTCGATGCGGCCCACCCGGTGGGACTCCTCCTGCGGCAGCCCGATCCAGAAGTCCAGGCCGAGCGGGCGGGCGATCTCCTCGGCGACCCAGCGGCCGATGGTGCGGCCGGTGACGCGGCGGACGAGTTCGGCGACCAGGAAGCTGTACGTCTGGGCGTGGTAGCCGTGGTCGGTGCCGGGCTCCCACTCCGGGGCCTGGGCGGCGACCGCGCGTGCGCCCGACTCGCCGTCGCAGGCCTCGGCGGGTGTCAACGGGCGGTCCAGGGCGGCCAGTCCGGCCCGGTGGGAGAGGAGGTGGCGGACGAGGACGCGTTCCTTGCCCGCCGCCTTGAACTCCGGCCAGTAGGTGCCGACGGGTGCGTCGAGGTCGATCTGGCCGCGCTGGTGGAGGAGGAGCGGGACGGCGGCGGCTATGCCCTTGCCGGCCGAGCGGACCACCTGGGCGGTGTCGAGCGCCCACGGGTCGCCGCCGTCGGCGTCGCGGGTGCCGCCCCACAGGTCGGCGACCTTGTGTCCGTGGCGGTAGACGGCGACGGCCGCGCCGCGTTCACCGCGCTGTCGGAAGTTTCGTACGAAGGCGTCCCTGACCGGCTCGAAACCGTCCGCCACCGTGCCCTGGACGTCCACGCACACCACTCCCACTCACGCTCTCAAGCACTCAACGCACTCACACGCAGTCGTGCGCCCGCATGCTCGCACCTGGCAACTGGCACCGACCTGTCCGCCCCCATGGTGCAACGCTTCGACCTGGGGTGCTGTCCCGCCCCCTCCCAACCGGGACCACCGTTCTGCCGACGGCTAGCCCACCCGTACCGAGCCCGGGTCGAAGCCGAACGGGAGCTCCAGGCGGTGGGTGCGCATCAGTTCGTCGTCGAGCAGCAGGTCCTGGGTGCGGCCGTCCGCGGCGACGACGCCCTCACTCATGACGATCGCGCGCGGACAGAGCTCCAGCGCGTAGGGGAGGTCGTGGGTGACCATCAGGACGGTGACATCCAATTCGCGCAGAATGTCGGCCAGTTCGCGGCGTGACGCGGGATCGAGGTTGGACGACGGTTCGTCCAGTACGAGGATCTCGGGGTGCATCGCGAGAACGGTCGCCACCGCCACCCGGCGGCGCTGCCCGAAGGAGAGGTGGTGCGGCGCCCGGTCGGCAAACTCCGCCATCCCGACCCGCTCCAACGCCTCGCGCACACAGGCCTCCAGCTCCGCGCCCCGCATTCCGCTCGCGGCCGGCCCGAAGGCCACGTCCTCGCGGACGGTGGGCATGAACAGCTGGTCGTCGGGGTCCTGGAAGACGATGCCGACCTGACGGCGGATCTCGGCGAGGTTCCGCTTGGCGACGGGGAGACCGGCCACCTCGACGGTGCCCGCGCCTGCGGTGAGGATGCCGTTGAGGTGTAGGACGAGGGTGGTCTTGCCGGCACCATTGGGGCCGAGGAGCGCGACCCGCTCCCCCTTGCGGATCGACAAGTCGACGCCGAACAAAGCCTGGTGACCGTCGGGGTACGCGTAGGCAAGCCCACTCACCGCCAACGACACCTGCGACTCCTGCGGCACCTGCGGCACCTGCGGCGAACGCTGCTCCTCGCCCGTCAACGACCGCTGCTGTGCACTCATCTACACCACCCATCCCGTCACACACACCACCAGCGCCGCCCCCGGCAGCACCGCCGCCCGCAACCACTGTTCACGTGTCGCGGTGACCTCGTCGATCACCGGCATCACTCCGGTGTACCCCCGGCTCATCATCGCCAGGTGCACACGCTCTCCCCTCTCGTACGACCGGATGAACAGCGCTCCCGCCGATTTGGCGAGCACTCCCCACTGACGTACGCCACGGGCCTCGAACCCCCGGGACCTGCGCGCGATCGACATCCTGCGCATCTCGCCCGTGATCACCTCGCCGTACCGGATCATGAACGACGCGATCTGCACGAGCAGCGGCGGCAGCTTCAGCCGCTGGAGCCCCAGCAGCAGCTCCCGCAGGTCGGTGGTGGAGGCGAGGAGCACGGAGGCGGCGACGCCGAGGGTGCCCTTGGCGAGAACGTTGAACGCGCCCCACAGCCCGGACACGCTCAGCGACAGTCCGGCGAACTCCACCCGCTCCCCCTCCGCCACGAACGGCATCAGCACCGCGAAGGCCACGAACGGCACCTCGACCAGCATCCGCGTCAGTACGTGCCGGGCCGGCAGGCGGGCCGCGCACACCACCCCGGCGAGCAGCACCGCGTACAGCGCGAACGCCCACACCGCTTCGCGCGGCGTCGAGACGACGACCACGACGAAGGCGAAGACGGCGGCCAGCTTGCAGTGCGGCGGCAACGCGTGCACGGGGCTGCGGCCCTGCCGGTAGAGGGCGTGCGCGTGACCTGCACCCATGTCAGGCGGAAACCCGGCCGGAAGTCGACTTCTCGACAGCCCCGGGTGCACGTCGCCTGCGTACCACCCAGAAGACGCCGCTGCCGACGACGACCGTCACCCCGACGCCGATGACACCCGCGAGACCGCCGGACAGCCGGGGATTGTCGACATCCTTGACGCCGTAGTCGGCCAGGGGCGAACCGGCGGCGGCGTGCTCGTGCTCACTGACATGGGCGTCGATGCCCTGGTCGGCGGCAACCTTCTCCAGCCCGTCGGGACTGGCGGACGCGTAGAAGGAAACGACACCCGCCAGGACGAGCGCGGTCACCAGACCGGCCGCCCAGATCTTCCGCACCGAACGAGCAGCCACCGGCCCACGTACTGCGACCGGCTCGGCGGTCGGCTCGGCAGCCGGTGCGTCGACCAGCTCGCCACCGACACGCAGCTTCAGCGGCGCCGTCAACCCCCGCGCCCCGTACACCAGATCAGGTCGCACGGCGAGCACCGAGCTGACGGTGAGCGCGGTGATCGCGGCCTCGCCGATGCCGATCAGCACATGGACGCCGACCATCGCGGCCAGCACCTTGCCGACGGGTACGTCGGTCGTCCCGCCGATCGCGTAGATCAGGGTGAAGAACCCGGCGGCGGCCGGCACCGAGACGAGGGCGGCGACGAACGCGGAGACCGTCACCGACCGTCGACGGCCGCGCGGCAGCACCTTCAGCAGCCCGCGGAAGACGCCGTACGAGACGAGGACGGTGATCACGCCCATGACCGTGATGTTCACACCGAGCGCGGTCAGACCGCCGTCGGCGAACAGCACGCCCTGCATGAGCAGGACGACGGATATACAGAGCACACCCGTGTACGGGCCGACCAGGATCGCGGCGAGCGCGCCACCCAGGAGGTGTCCGCTGGTGCCGGCCGCCACCGGGAAGTTGAGCATCTGCACGGCGAAGACGAAGGCGGCGACCAGCCCGGCCAGCGGGACCGCCCGCTCGTCCGCCAGTTCGCGCCGGGCTCCCCGCAGGCTCACCCCGACGGCGGCGACGGCCACCACTCCGGCAGCCACGGAAACAGGGGCGTCGATGAATCCGTCGGGTACATGCATGAGCGGAACTCCCGGGTCTTCCCACACGGAAACGGGCAACCGTTCGATGATAGGGACTTATTGCAAAGCGGTTGCAAAAGGCACCGAGGAACAAATACCCACTCTTGGCGCCGAGCAAAATATGGGACATTGGATGTCAAATAAGGCAAATGATGACTTCGGGTATGTAGGACGACGACGCAGAGCGCGCAGGACGACGACGTGAAGGAGGCGGGCAGATGTCCCGCACCGCCGAGGAACCCGCCGTGGCGGGGCCCGCGAAACCCGCCTTCGAGGTACATCTGCGCGGCCGGCTGATCACCGACGCCGCCACCAGTCCGCGCATTCCGGTCGCACTGCGTCACGACCCGGCGCACGACCCGCGCGCGGTGAGCGTCGTACTGCCGACCGCCGAACCGGGCCCCGACCGCACCCACCGCCAGGACCGCACCGTGTGGACCTTCCCGCGCGCCCTCCTCGAAGCGGGCCTGCGCACCCCCGCCGAGGAGGGCGACGTACGGATCTGGCCGTGCGGCCGCGTCCAGGCGGTGCTGGAACTGCACGCGGTGCGCGGCGTGGCACTCGTACAGCTCGACAGCGCACCGGTGGTCCGCTTCCTGCGGCGTACGTACTCATAAAGATCCGGCCGTACGAGTTGCCGGGGCCATGGTGCGCGGAAAGCATTGGGGCATGCGAGTGCCCACGAACGACGATGCCGAGCAGCCCCCCGGATACCTCCGCTTCCCGCACCTGCACGGCGACACCCTCGCCTTCGTCGCCGAGGACGACGTGTGGGTGGCGCCCCTCGCCGCCGCCGGTGAGACGCCCGGCCGCGCCTGGCGGCTCACCGTCGACCGCACGCGCGTCGGTCACCCGCGCTTCTCGCCGGACGGCAGTCAGCTCGCGTACACGACCTGGCGCAGCCTGGATCCGGAGATCCACGTCGTTCCGGTCGAGGGCGGACCCTCGCGCCGGCTGACGTACTGGGGGTCGGTCGACGCCCGGGTCTGCGGCTGGACGCCGGACGGGAACGTCCTTGCGGTCTCCTCGCACAACCAGCCGTTCTCGTACTTCCTGTGGGCGTACTCGCTGCCCACCGACGGCAGCCCCGGCGGCAAGCTCCCCTGGGGGCCGGTGCACGACATCGCGGTCTCCGACGCGCTGCCCGACTGCGACGGCGAACGCCGCACCCTCCTGCTCACCGGAAAGCCGCCGCACGAGCCGGCCGCCTGGAAGCGCTACCGGGGCGGCGCGACCGGCCGCCTGTGGCTGCACGGCGACCGCCTGCTCCCCGACCTGAACGGTCATCTGGACTGCCCGATGTTCGTGGGTGACCGAATCGCGTTCCTTTCCGATCACGAGGGTGTCGGCAACCTCTACTCCTGCCGCACCGACGGCGGTGACCTACGTCGACATAGCGACCATGACGCGTTCTACGCACGGCACGCCTCCTCGGACGGTTCGCGGGTGGTCTACCAGTGCGCGGGTGAACTGTGGCTGGTCGACGACCTGTCGCCGACCGCCCGCCCGCGCAAGCTGGAGGTACGCCTCGGCGGCCCGCGCACCGGGCGGCGCGGCTACCAGATCCCGGCCGCCGGACACGTCGGCGGCCTCGCGGTCGACACCACCGGCCGGGCGAGCGCGGTATCGGTGCGCGGCAGCCTCTACTGGCTGACCCACCGCGACGGCCCCGCCCGCACCATCGCCGACACCCCGGGGGTACGGGTGCGGATGCCGGAGATGCTGGGGGCCAGCGGGCAGGTCGCGTTCGTGACCGACACCGAGGGCGAGGACGCCGTCGAGATCGCCTACCTGCCGCGCGCGGCCGGCGGCCGCGCCCCGCGCCGACTCGCGTCCGGCCAGCTGGGCCGCGTACACGAGATGATCGCCGACCCGGACGGCGAACGGGTCGCCATCGCCTCCCACGACGGCCGCCTGCTCCTCCTGAAGGTGGCCGAGGGCGAGGAGTCCCTGACCGAGCTGATCCGCTCGGCCAACGGCCCGGTCCGCGACCTCGCGTTCTCCCCCGACGGAGCATGGCTGACCTGGTCGCACCCGGGCATCGGCCGCTCACTGCGCCAGATCAAGATGGCGCGGATCAACGACACCCCGAAAAGCACGCCACCTGACGAAGCCCCCTTGCCCGAAAACGGAAACGAGCCCGAACCCGAACCCAAAACCGAAACCGAAACCGAACCCACGCCCGAGAACCCACCCGAGCCCACCCCCGGCGCCACACCCCCCACCCCCGGCGCCAGCCTCATCGTGGACGTCACCAACGGACGCTTCGAGGACGAGAACCCGGTCTTCACGAGCGACGGCCGCTATCTCGCCTTCCTCTCCTGGCGCGGCTTCGACCCGGTGTACGACGTGCACACCGGCGACCTGTCGTTCCCTCTCGGCTGCCGCCCCTACCTGGTCCCGCTGTCCTCCGCGACCCCCTCTCCCTTCGCCCTCTCCCCCGACGGACGCCCCGCGGCCGGCGGCCTGGACCCGGACGAGGCCGCCGAGGGCGACGGCACGGTGACGGTCGAGGTCGAGGGCCTGCCCTCGCGGGTGACCCCCTTCCCGGTCGCCGCCTCCAAGTACTCCTCCCTGTCGGCCGTCAGCAGCGGCGGCCTGGTCTGGCTGCGCTGGCCGATCTCCGGCGCCCTCGGCGAGACGTTCGCCAACCCGGCCGACACCTCCGGCCGCCCCACCCTCGAACACTTCGACCTCGCCAAGGCCCGCAGGACCGAACTGGCCGACGACCTCGAATGGTTCGCGATCAGCGGCGACGGTACGCGGCTGGTGATCGTCGAGGACGGTGAACTGCGCGCCGTCCCCGCCACCGAACGCGCCGACAACGACTCCACCGTCCACCTCGACCTGCGCCGCATCCTGCACGACGTGGACCCGGGCGCCGAGTGGCGCCAGGCGTACGAGGAGGCCGGCCGGATCATCAGGGCCTACTTCTGGGAACCCCGGATGGGCGGCATCGACTGGGGCGCCGTCCTCGACCAGTACCGCCCGCTGGTCGAACGGGTCGCCTCCCCCGACGAGTTCGCCGACCTGCTGCGCGAAGTCCTGGGCGAACTCGGCACGTCGCACGCGTACGTGGCCGCCGCACGCCGCAACGAGGGCCCGCCGCACTACCAGCGCGCCATGGGTCTGCTGGGCGCCAACTTCTACGTGAAGGACGGCAACTGGACGCTCTCCCGCATCCTCCCCGGCGAATCCTCGGACTCCAAGGCGAGATCCCCGCTCGCCGGTACGGGCATCCGCGTCGGCGCGGTCCTCACCCATGTCGACGGCCGCCCGGTCGACCCGGTCGCCGGTCCCTTCCCGCTGCTGGCCGCGGCAGGCGGTACGACCGTCGAACTGACCTTCCTCCCCGAGGTCCCCGAAGGAACCGAGTCCCGCCCGCGGCGGGTCGCCGTCGTCCCCCTCGTCGACGAACGCCCCCTGCGCTACCAGGACTGGGTGGCCAAACGCCGCGCGGTCGTACGCGACCTGAGCGGCGGCAAGTGCGGCTACCTGCACATCCCCGACATGGGCGGCTCCGGCTGGGCCCAGTTCAACAGGGACCTGCGCCTGGAGGTCTCGCGCCCCGCCCTCATCGTCGACGTACGCGGAAACGCCGGCGGCAACATCAGCGAACTCGTCATCGAGAAGCTCACCCGCCGCATCCTCGGCTGGGACCTGACCCGCAACGCCCAGCCCGTCTCGTACGCCTCGAACGCCCCACGCGGCCCGGTGGTCGCCCTCGCCGACGAGGCCACCTCCTCCGACGGCGACATGATCGCCGCCGCCTTCCGCCTGCTCGCGCTCGGCCCGGTCGTCGGCCAGCGCACCTGGGGCGGCGTCGTCGGCATGACCGGCCGCCACCCGCTGGGCGACGGCACGGTCATCACCGTGCCGATGAACGCGGCCTGGTTCGACGAGTACGGCTGGTCCGTCGAGAACCACGGCGTCACCCCGGACGTCTCCGCCCTGCGCACCCCGCTCGACTGGGCCGAGGGCCGCTACGCCCAACTCGACGACGCCGTCCAGGTGGCCCTGGACCTCCTCGCCGCCTCCCCGGCCGCCACCCCACCCGACTACTCCTCCGTCCCGGACAAACGCCGCCCACCCCTGCCCCCGCGCTAGCCACGGCACGTCACCTCACACGGGTGGGGGCCACCGCCCCTGGCGGTGACCCCCACCCATCCACCTCTCCCCGAACCTCAGTTCATGTCCGCCGACGGATGCCTGGTGGACTCGTCCGCCGCGCCACCGGCCCCCACCAGCCCCTTGCTCACGCCACGCAGCCTGGGCTCGAACCGCTTCATCTCGCGCTGCCCGACCGTCCCGATGACCGCCGGCAGGTACCCGCGCACGGACTGCATCCCGCGCAGCCACCACTGTGCGTACACGTGCGAGGACCGCCGTTCGATGCCCGCCACGATCCGGTCGACGGCCGGGCCCAGCGGGTACGTCCGGTTGGCGGGCCACGGCAGCCGCTGCCGCAGTTCGCGCATCACCTCGTCCTGGTCCGCACCTCGCACCATGTCGGTGTCCGTCCACGACAGGTAACCGACACCGACCCGCACCCCCTTGTAACCGACCTCCGCCCGCAGGCAGTGCGCGAACGCCTCCACCCCGGACTTCGACGCGCAGTACGCACTCATCATCGGCGCCGGCGTGATCGCCGCCAGCGACGCGATCTGCAGGAAGTACCCGCGGCTCTCCATCAGTACGGGCAGGAACGCGCGGGCGGTCACCGCACCGCCCACCAGGTTGACCTCAATGACCCGCCGCCAGGCCTCCGGGTCGGAGTCGACAAAGGGACCGCCGGACGCGACACCCGCGTTGGCCACCACAATGTCGACCTTTCCGAACCGCTCCTTCACCTCCTCCGCGACCCGAGCCATCGCCTCGTGGTCGGTGACGTCCGCGTACCACCAGTCGCACTCGGTGTGCAGCCGGCCGGCGACGTCCTTCAGCTGCTCGGGCTCCAGTCCTACGAGTGCAACGTTCGCCCCCCGCGCGGACAACTTCCGCGCCAGCAGCTCACCGACACCTCGCGCCGCCCCCGTGACGACGGCGACCTGACCCTCAAGGCGGTAACTCACGCGACATCCCCTTCCACACCGTGACCGGCACTCACCTGCACATCACCGACGACGACGTCACCACTGACGACATATCGACTCAACAGCTCACGTATCCTCCCGGTCACCACCTCCGGCGCCTCCACCGGCGACATGTGACCGACACCCGTGAGCACCGTCAGCCCCAGCGACTGCGGCAGCGCGGCCTCGATCTCCCGCGCGTGCGACGGCGGGGTCAGCCGGTCGTCCGCACCCGCCACCACAGCGACGGGCATGCGCAACTCACCTACCCCCGCCGAAAGTTCGAGCTCCGCCAGCACGTGCGACCAGGCCACCCGCGCCCCGCGCGGACACCCATGCACGATCCGCGCACACCGCGCGACCCGCTCCGGCGCCGCACCGCGCCCCATCGTGGCGTACTTCAGTACGGCCTTGGACACGGGCGTCACCGGCCCGAGCGGCGCCCGCGCACCGAGCACCGCCCGCGTCAGCCGCGTCCGCAGCCAGCCTGCGGGCAACGGCAGCACCAGCGCCTCACCGACCAGCCGCGCCCCACCGGTACTGCACAGCAGCACCGCCGCCGCATGCTCCACCACCCCCGGCCGCCCGGCTGCCGCCATGATCGTCATGCCGCCCATGGAATGCCCGGCCAACACCGCCTTCTCACCGGGTGCGAGCGTCGCCCCCAGCACCGCTTCGAGGTCGTCGGCGAGCACCTCGGTCGAGTACGCGTCCGACGCCGGCGTACGCCCGTGCCCACGCTGGTCGTACGCGATGACCCGGAACTCCCGCGCCAGCTCCCGGATCTGCGCGTCCCAGAAGCGGATGGAACACGTCCACCCGTGCGCCAGCACCACCGCCGGCGCACCTTCCTCCCCGTACACCTCGACATGCAGCCGGGCCCCGTCGGCGGAGGTGACGATCAGCTCCCTGCCGTCGATCGCGGGACCACTGACCATCGTCGCCTCCCCCCTCACGCGACAGCCTCCTCGGCCTCGGTACTCTCGCCCCCACCCGCCCCGGCGGCCACCGCTGTCGCCACTGTCGCCCCTGTCGCTCCGGCCGCCCGCACCACCTCGTACTCCGCGAGGTTGACCTCCCGGGTGGCCCGCCGGAACTCGGAGGTGGTGCCCGGCCACACGGTCGTATTGCGCCCGTTGGCGTCCAGGTACCAGCTGTCGCAGCCACCGGTGTTCCACACGGTGCGCTTCATGCGCTCCTGCACCCGCCGGTTCCACGCGCCGACCGCCGACGAGCGCGCGGACAGCGCGACCCGTCCGCCGAGCACGTTCAACTGCCTCATGTAGTCGGCCAGGTAGTTGAGCTGCGCCTCGATCATCAGGATCATCGACGAGTTCCCGAGACCGGTGTTCGGGCCGATGATCGTCATCCAGTTCGGGAAGCCGACGGCGCTGGCACCGCGCAGCGACTCCATGCCGCCCTTCCAGGTCTCGGCGAGGGTGATCCCGTCCGCGCCCACCACCCGGTCGGCGATCGGCATGTCGGTGACGTGGAAACCGGTGCCGAAGATGATCGCGTCGGCCTCCGTCTCCGTACCGTCGGAGGCGACGAGCGTCGACCCGCGCACCTCGCTCAGCCCGGAGGCGACGACGTTCACGTTGTCCTTGGCGAGCGCCGGGTAGTACGTACTGGACAGCAGGATGCGCTTGCAGCCGATGCGGTACGAGGGCGTCAGCTTGGCCCGCAGGGCCGGGTCCTTGATCGACTTGGCCATGTTCGCCTTGGCGAGGTTCTCGACGAACCCGAGCTCGCCGGGCCGCTTGGTGAACGCCGACACCTGCAGCTCACGGATGCCCCACAGCAGCCGCCGCCTGGCGGTGCCGGTGAGCGGCACCGTGCGGTGCAGCCACCGTTCGGCCCCGCTGATCTCGCGGTCCATGCGCGGCATCACCCACGGCGGCGTCCGCTGGAACAGCGTCAGCTCGCTCACCTCGGGCTGGACCGCCGGCACGATCTGGATCGCGGACGCACCGGTTCCGATCATCGCGACCCGCTTGCCCCTGAGGTCGTAGTCGTGGTCCCAGCGCGCCGAGTGGAAGACCTTGCCCGGGAAGGAGTCGAGGCCCGGGATGTCGGGCGTCTTCGGATCGGACAGCGGCCCGGTCGCCGACACGACGACATCCGCGACCAGCGTCTTCCCGTTCGCCGTCTCGACCTTCCACCACAGCTTCTCGGCGTCCCACGTCATCATCGTCACCTCGTGGCCGAGGCGGATGTGCGGCCGCAGCCCGAAGGTGTCGGTCACCCGTTCCAGATACGCCCTGATGTGCTCCTGGCCGGAAAAGGTGCGCGGCCACTCGGGATTGGGGGCGAAGGAGAACGAATACAGATGGGACGGCACGTCACACGCGCACCCCGGGTAACTGTTGTCGCGCCAGGTCCCGCCGACCGAATCGGCCCGCTCCAGCACGACGAAGTCGGTGATCCCTTCCCTGCGCAGCCGGACCGCGGCCCCCAGGCCCCCGAACCCGGACCCGATCACCGCCACTCGTACATGCTCGTGCTCGAACTCGGCCATGCCCGACGCCTCCCGCACTCACTTGCCCACTCACGACCCTGCCAGCAATCACTGGCACGATTGGGAGCGTAAGGCAGTGGCGTACTGATCGGTAGGGGTAGGACACGACAAGTTACCGGTGGTACGACATAGGCTTCCGGGCGTGGCAGAGGCAGAGAGGTCCGGGGAGCCGGGCGAACAGCGCACGGACGACGACCGGCGGCATACGGGAGACGACCAGCGGCGTACGGACGACGGCGTACGACGCACGGCCGACGACGAACCGCACGCCGCCCCCAGCGGACCGCACGCGGACGACGACGGACGGCCTGCGGCCACCAGCACGCACCGCGAGCCCCCCAAGCCCGAGTCCCCCGCGCTCCGCGAGTACCGCATGGAGGAACTGGCCGAGGCGGCCGGCATCCCGGTACGCACCCTGCGCTTCTACCGCGAGCGCAAACTGATCCCGCCGCCCCGACGCGAAGGCCGCATCGCCTGGTACAACGACCACCACCTGGCCCGCCTGCGCACCATCACCGCCCTCCTGGAGCGCGGACACACCCTCACCGGCATCGCCGACCTCGCCTCCACCTTCGACAGCGGCCGTGACGTGGGCGAACTCCTCACCCTGGGCGAGGTCACCGAGGAGACCCCGGTCCGCCTCACCCCCGAGCAGCTCGCCGACTACTTCGAGGGCGAGGTCACCCCCGAGAACCTCGCCTCCGCCATGGCGCTCGGCTACCTCGCCGTCGACGGCGACGAGGTCGTCCACATCAGCCGCCGCCTGCTCGACGTGTCGGCGGCCCTGGTCCGCGAGGGCATCCCCCTCGCGGAGGTGATGGCCGCCGGCCTCGCCGTCCGCGAGCACGCCGACGTACTCGCCCAGATCTTCATCGACCTGGTCAGCACCCACGACGCCGACCCCCAGCGCCTGCGCCCCTTCGCCAAGAGCGTCGTCGAGGCCGAACTCTCCATGGCCCTGGACCGCCACCTGCGCAAGACCTGACAGGACCGGACCAAACCGAACCGCCCACGCACTACCCGTAGACCACCGTCACCGGCGCATGGTCACTCCACCTCTCCCCATGGCTCGCCGCCCGCTCCACGCGCCCCTCGACCGCGCGCGCAGCCAGCCCGCCGGTCGAGATCTGGTAGTCGATCCGCCAACCGGTGTCGCTGTCGAAGGCCCGCCCGCGGTACGACCACCACGAGTACGGCCCCTCCACACCCGGATGCAGCTTGCGTACGACGTCCACGTACCCCGCCTCCTCGAAGACCCGGGTCAGCCACTCCCGCTCCTCCGGCAGGAACCCGGACGACTTCCGGTTCCCCTTCCAGTTCTTCAGGTCGGCTTCCTGGTGCGCGATGTTCCAGTCCCCGCACACCACCACCTCGCGCCCAGCCTCCGCCGCCCGCGCCTTCAGCCCGACCAGGTACAGCATGAACTCGTCCATGAACCGGTACTTCTCGTCCTGACGTTCGGTGCCCACCTCACCCGAAGGCAGGTACAGGCTCGCGACGGTCACGCCCTCCAGGTCGACTTCCACATAGCGCCCGCTCGCATCGAACTCCGTACTCCCGAACCCGATCTGCACCCGCTCCGGCTTCTCCCGCGTGTACACCGCCACCCCGGCCCGCCCCTTGGCGGACGCGGACGCGGGTGCCAGCACCACGTGCCAGCCCTCGGGAGCCTTCACCTCGTCGGTCAGCTGCTCGGCCTCCGCCCGTACCTCTTGCAGGCACACCACGTCCGCCTTGGTCTCCGCCAGCCACGGCACGAAGCCCTTCTTGGCGGCGGCCCGCAGTCCATTCACATTCACAGTGGTCACAGTCAGCATCCAAAAACCCTACCGACCTGCGCACGCTCCACCGTCCGTACGCTCATCGCATGGAAATCCGCTCCGTCGCCTACGACCACCCCGACGCCGTGAAGCTCAACGACCAGGTCCAGCTCGAATACACCGAGCGCTACGGCGAACATGACCTCACCCCGCTCGACCCGGCCATGTTCGCCCCGCCGCTCGGCCTCTACCTGATCGCGTACGACGACGACGGCCACCCCGTCGCCACCGGCGGCTGGCGCACCCAGCGGGCGGGCGAGGAGAACTACGCCGACGGCGACGCCGAGCTCAAGCGGATGTACGTGGCCCCCAGCGCCCGCGGCCTGGGCCTGGCCCGCCGCCTCCTCGGCCTCCTCGAAGCCGACGCCCGCGCCGCGGGCCGCACCCGCATGGTCCTGGAGACCGGCACCGAACAGCCCGAGGCCATCGCCCTGTACGTCTCGGAGGGCTACACCCCGGTCGCCCAGCAGGAACGCTTCGGCCTCTACCGCCACACCGACGAAAGCCGCTGCTTCACCAAGCCCCTCACGTAACCCACTTCACAGAGAACAGAAAAGGGGCCGACAGAAAGGGGCCGACCTCCCGGTCGGCCCCTCACACGTCTCCGCACACCTCTCAACTGCCACTGGACAAACGAAAGATCCCGCCCGATCTTTCGATCGGACGGGATCTTTCTTGTTGTTGTGGACCTGTGGGGATTTGAACCCCAGACCCCCTCGATGCGAACGAGGTGCGCTACCAGACTGCGCCACAGGCCCTTGCAACGAGTGAAACTCTAGCACCTCATCGGGGGTGCTTGGAAATCCGTTCCGGGGCCCCCACCTGCGGTGGGTTCACTCGTTGGCCGCTCGGGGCCGTTCGCCCTCGTCGTACTGGTCGAAGAGCGGGGTGCGGCCGCGGTCGCGGGAGCGGCGGCCGGACTGCGGACGCTGCCGGGGTGCCGAGGCCGAAGGCTCCGAGGAGTCCGCTGCGGCCGGGGCCGCCGGGTCGGCGGTGCTGGAACGTGCGGAACTCCAGGTGCCGGGCGCCCCCAGGTCCAGGGGACCGTTGGCACGCGGGGCGACCGGGGCGGTGACGTACGTGGGCAACGGGACCGGGACCGGCTCCCAGCTCTCCCCGCGTGCGGCACCGCGCTCGCGCTCGCGCTGCTGGTCGACCCATTCGGCGTGGTCGGTCTGCTCGACCAGGGCTCGGCGGCCGGCCTCCTGCGGGGAGAGCGCGGGCGCGGGCTCCGGTTCGGGCCGCTCGTCGGATTCGGCACGGTGGTGCGGCTGCTCCGCGGAGGCCGAGTGCTGCTGCGCACCGGAACCGGAGCGCCGTACGTGCTGGGTGCGCTGCTCACGCAGCCGCTGGGCGGCGAGTTCGGCACGGCGGCGGTCCATGGTGAAGGCGAACCGGCGCTTCTCCTGGCCGCGCAGATGCACGATGTACGCACTGAGCAGGACGGCCGGGATGCCGGGCGCCCACAGGTAGCGGAGCCCGCCGACGGCGGCGACGATCGCGCCCAGCGTGAAGGCGGCGAAGAGCAGCACGGTGGTACGGCGACGGCGGGCGAGCACCTTGGTGCGGCGCGCCCGCTCGACGGACGCCTGGGACGGCGGCGCGGGAGCGGCCTGCCGGGGGCGACGGGGCTGGTCGGCCACGGGTTCACGCGCGGACTCGCGTACGGGCTCGCGTACGGATTCACGCACGGGCTCGCGGGACGGCTCCCGTACGGCCTGCTCACGGTGCTCGCGCTGGTCTCGCGGGTCTCGTTGGTCTCGCTGGACGCGGTGTTCACGCTGCTCGCGTGCCTGCTGGTCGCGGACCTGGGCCTTGACCTGCTCGCGCAGCTGTTCCCTGGCGGCGGCCGGGCGTTCGACCCGGGACCGGGGTGCCGCGAAGGCACGGACGTCGGCCGAATCGGTCGGCGGGTCCGCACTGCTGGCGACGTCGGGGTCGCTGGGCTCCGTACCGTCCGCACTCGCGGGATCGCGCTGCTGGAGCTCCTTGGCGTACCGGCGCTCCATGGCCGCCCGTCCGGACAGCAGTCGGATGGCGGTGCTGAAGCGTTCCGTCGGACGGGCCTCGTTGAGTTCGTCCTGCCTGCGGAGCCACATCGGCACCAAGTAGGCGGCCCAGGCCCCGACAATGACTGCGTAGATCAGGCCGCTGCTGCTCACACCCCACACCGTAGAGGGGCCCGGAGGCACCCATCCGCCAATTGGGCCGGTGTGTCGGGCGTATCTGTCTGATATTCCGAACTTTTTTGACGTCCGGCATTGCAGTCACGATCGAATTCGAACATTTACTTCATTTCTGAGACGTGGAACGTCGCCGCCACCGACTGAGCACACCCTCCGGAACCTCTTCCGAGGTCAGGGCGAAGACCAGGTGGTCGCGCCAGGCGCCGTCGATGTGCAGATAGCGCGGACGCAGGCCCTCCTCGCGGAAACCGAGCTTTTCCACGACGCGGCGGCTGGGACCGTTCTCCGGGCGAATGCACACCTCTATGCGGTGCAGCCCGACGTTGCGGAAACAGTGGTCGACGGCGAGGGCGACGGCCGTCGGCATCACACCGCGCCCTGCCACGTCCCGGTCGACCCAGTAGCCGACGTGCCCGGAGCACATCGACCCCCAGGTGATGCCGGCGACGGTCAGCTGGCCGACAAGTCGACCTTGGTACTCGATGACGAACGGCAGCATGCGCCCCGCGTTCGCCTCCGCCCGCAGGTGACGCACCATTTGACGGTACGTCGGCCGGTGCGCGACGGGGCCGAGGGGGGCGGGCGGCGGAATGGTCGCTTCCCAGGGGCGGAGCCAGTCACGGTTGCGCCGGTTGACCTCGCGCCAGGCCCGTTGGTCGCGCACCTTTATCGGGCGGAGGGTGATGTCGCCGTCCACCAGCTCTACGGGCCAGGCGGAGCCGTTCAGCTGAGGCTCCCGGTGGGGCCGGCCGGTCCGTCGGGGCCCGTGGGGTCGGCCGGGTCGTCGGGGCCTGTGGGGCCGGTGGGCCGCGGGTGGTCGCCGCCGCGGAGCTGGTCGACGGCATGCAGCAGGATCCGGTCCAGGACGGCGAGCCCGTCACGAACGCCGCCGGTCGAACCCGGGAGGTTGACGATCAGCGTCGTACCACCTCCCGCCACACCTGCCAGCCCCCGGGAGAGGGACGCGGTGGGCACGTGCGGGCGGCCCTCGGCGCGGATGGCCTCGGGGATGCCGGGGATCTCGTGGTCCAGGACGTTGCGGGTGGCGTCGGGGGTGCGGTCGGTGGGCGAGATGCCGGTGCCGCCGGTGGTGACGATGGCGTCGTACGCCGCCGCGATGCCGTCCCGCAGGGCCGCTTCGACGGGGGCGCCGTCGGGCACGACGCGCGGGCCGTCGACGGTGAAGCCCATCCGGGTCAGGCCCTCGGCGACGAGCGGGCCGCCCTTGTCCGCGTAGACACCGGCGGAGGCCCGGTTGGAGGCGGTGACGACCAGCGCCCGGTAGGGGCGGGTGCCGGGCCCCGCGTGCGCCGATCCCGGTACCTGCGGCTGGTAGACGGGCTCGGAGACCGGCCCGCGTACTACGTCGGGGTGCGCGTGCGCCTCGGAGCCGGGGATGACGGTGTCGGCGGGCACGTCGGGGGCGAGCGCGGTGGCCGGTCGGACGGTGGCCGCGTGGGCGGCGGCCGGGTGCGTGGAGGTCATGAGCGCGTCCAGTCGCCGGACTTGCCGCCGGTCTTCTGCTCGACGCGTACGTCGCTGATGACCGCGCCCTTGTCGACGGCCTTCACCATGTCGACAACGGTGAGCGCGGCGACCGTCACCGCGGTCATCGCTTCCATCTCGACGCCGGTACGGTCCGTGGTCTTCACGGTCGCGACGATCTCCACCGCGTCGTCGGCGACGGACAGGTCCAGCGTGACACCGGAGACCGCGAGCGGGTGGCAGAGCGGGATCAGGTCGGGGGTGCGCTTGGCGCCCATGATGCCCGCGATGCGCGCGGTGGCGAGGGCGTCGCCCTTGGGCACGCCCTCGCCCCGCAGCAGTTCGATGACGCGCGGGGCGACGAGGACACGTCCGCTCGCGCGTGCCGTGCGGGTGGTGACGTTCTTCTCGGAGACGTCGACCATCCGGGCCGCGCCCGCCTCGTCGATGTGCGTCAGCCTGCTGTGCGTACTCATTAACTCCGCCTCGCGTTCCGGCGCCGGTCGTTGCCTGGGCAGTCGTTGCCACGGCGCAGCGGCAGACACCGTACCGCCACGGGGCGGTCACTGGGCGAGCAGGACCACCTCGACTTCCGCGCCGGTCTCGACGCTGTCGGTGTCCTCGGGGACGACGAGCAGGCAGTCCGCGTGGGCGAGGGCGGCGATCAGGTGCGAGCCGGAGCCGCCCACGGGGGTGACCGTGCCCTCGGTGGCGTCGTACACCCCGCGCAGGAACTGACGTTTTCCGGCGGGCGAGTTGACCGTCTTGTCCGTCTTGAGGGTGGCGCGGACGGTCGGGCGGTGGACGTCCGGCAGGCCCATCAGCGCGCGGATGACCGGGCGTACGAACAGCTCGAAGGAGACGTACGAGGAGACCGGGTTGCCGGGCAGGGCCAGCAGTGGGGTGTGGTCGGGGCCGATCGAGCCGAAGCCCTGGGGCTTGCCGGGCTGCATGGCCAGCTTGCGGAAGTCGATACCGCTGCCCGCTTCGTCCTCGTCGCCGACGGAGGAGAGCGCCTCCTTGACGACGTCGTACGCGCCGACGCTGACGCCTCCGGTGGTGACCAGGAGGTCGGCGCGCACCAGCTGGTCCTCGATGGTGGCGCGCAGGACGTCGGCGTCGTCGGTGACGGCGCCGACGCGGTAGGCGATGGCTCCGGCGGCGCGGGCGGCGGCGGTGAGCGCGAAGCTGTTGGAGTCGTAGATCTGGCCGGCGGCCAACTTCTCGCCGGGCTGGATCAGTTCGGAGCCGGTCGACATGACGACCACGCGCGGGCGCGGGCGGACCAGGACGGTGGCCCGGCCGATCGCGGCGAGCAGGCCGATCTGGGGCGGGCCGAGCACCGTACCCGCTGCGAGGGCGGTGTCACCGGCCTGTACGTCGCTGCCTGCCGCGCGGACGTGCGCGCGGGCCTCGGCGGGGCGGTGGACACGGACCTCGCCGGTGGAGTCCCCGGGGTTGCTGCCAGCGGCCCGCATGGTAGTGGCGGGTCCGCCGCCGCTGCCGCCGTCGGTCCACTCGACGGGGACGACGGCCTCGGCGCCCGGGGGCAGCGGGGCGCCGGTCATGATGCGGGCGGCTTCACCGGGGCCGACCGTGAGCTGTCCTGCGCCGCCGGTCCCGCCGTCTTCGCCGGCGTCGGCAGAATCGGAATCGGAATCGCGGTCGGAATCGGAGGCGATGCCGGATCCGGTGCCGCCGGAACCACCACCGGAGCCCGCCGCCACGTCGCCGATCACGGTGAGCACGGCGGGAAACTCCGTACTCGCGCCGGCGACGTCCGCCACCCTGACCGCGTACCCGTCCATCGAGCTGTTGTCGAAGGGCGGCAGCGCGAGCGGGACGATGACGTCCTCGACGAGTACGCAGCCCTGCGCGTCCGGAAGTTGGAGCTCGATGGGCTCCAGGGGGTGGATCGCGCCGAGGACGTCGTCCAGGTGCTCGTCCACCGACCAGACGTGGTCGGGGCCGCCGTCGTTGCCGCAGGCGTCGGCGGGCGGTGCTTCGGTGGTGCTCACTTGCTACATCTCCTCGGTGACGTAACTGCGCAGCCAGGCCTTGAAGTCCGGGCCCAGGTCATCACGTTCGCATGCAAGTCTGACAATCGCCCGAAGATAGTCCCCGCGGTCCCCGGTGTCATAGCGCCGGCCCTTGAAGACCACGCCGTGGACGGGCCCGCCGACCTTCTCGTCGGCCGCCAGTTTCTGCAGGGCGTCGGTGAGCTGGATCTCGCCGCCGCGGCCCGGCTCGGTCTCCCGCAGTATCCCGAAGACGGCGGGGTCCAGGACGTACCGGCCGATGATCGCCAGGTTGCTGGGCGCCTCGGCGGGCTCGGGCTTCTCGACGAGTCCGGTGACCTTGACGACGTCGCCGTCCGTGGTCGTCTCGACGGCCGCGCAGCCGTACAGGTGGATCTGCGCCGGGTCCACCTCCATGAGGGCGATCACGCTGCCGCCGTGCTGCTCCTGGATCTCGACCATACGGGCGAGCAGCGGGTCGCGGGGGTCGATGAGGTCGTCGCCGAGGAGCACCGCGAACGGTTCCTCGCCGACGTGCGGGGCTGCGCACAGGACGGCGTGACCGAGGCCCCTGGGGTCGCCCTGGCGGACGTAGTGCATGGTCGCGAGGTCGCTGGACTCCTGGACCTTGGCCAGCCGGCCGGCGTCGCCCTTCTTGGTGAGGGCGGACTCCAGCTCGTAGTTGCGGTCGAAGTGGTCCTCAAGGGGGCGCTTGTTGCGGCCGGTGACCATCAGTACGTCGGAGAGGCCGGCTGCCGCCGCCTCCTCGACCACGTACTGGATGGCGGGTTTGTCGACAACCGGGAGCATCTCCTTGGGGGTTGCTTTGGTCGCCGGGAGGAAGCGGGTGCCGAGCCCCGCCGCCGGGATGACAGCCTTGGTGATCCTGGGATGAGCCTGAGTCATGACGGAACGATATCGGCTGGCTCCGCACGGAAGGTCGGCTTCCGGCCTTTTGTTGCCGTACGAGCGAAATGTGAAGGTGAAGTGACCGTGAGTGAAGCGGAGATGGCAACAGGTCCGGCGGCAAAGGCGGCACTGCGCCGGGAACTCCTCGGCCGCAGGCGCCTCTTGACCGTTGAGGACGCGCAGGAGGCGGCCGCGGTTCTCGCCGGTCGGGCACTGGAGCTGCCCGAGCTGGCGGACGCGGGCACGGTCGCCGCGTACGTCTCGGTCGGCCGCGAACCCGGCACGCGCGCGCTGCTCGACTCGCTGCACGCGCGCGGGGTGCGAGTGCTGCTGCCGGTGCTGCTGGCCGACAACGACCTGGACTGGGCTGCGTACGAGGGTCCCGGGGCGCTCGCACCGGCCGGACGCGGCCTGCTGGAGCCCACCGGGCCCCGACTGGGCGTGGACGCCGTACGGGAGGCGGACACGGTGCTGCTGCCGGGCCTGGCGGTGGACGGACGGGGAATGCGGCTGGGGCGCGGCGGCGGGTCCTACGACCGGGTGCTGGCGAGGCTGGAGCGCGTACGGGGGGACGACGCCGGGCTGGTGGGGGCCGGCCGGCTGGTGGTGCTGCTGTACGCGGACGAGGTGGTCGCGGAGGTTCCGGTGGAACCCCACGACCACCCCGTGCACGCGGTGGTGACGCCGTCCGGCGTCCGCCGTTTCGGCTGAGTACCCGGCCCCCTACTGGGAGGTCTGGTCGCCGCCCTGGCTCGGTTTGAGGACCAGGGTCTCGGTGGTGCTCTTGTCGACAGCCTGCTTGCTGAACGACCAGTCGAGCAGGTCGCCCTTGGCCCACATGTCCGTCTGGTCGCTGTAGTTCGAGCTGTACGCGTGCCCGGAGGCGCCCGTCAGGTTGATCCAGCGCGACTTGTCGAGGGCACCGAGGTTGACGACCATGCGCATCGACGGGACCCAGACGACCTCGTAGCCGCCGGCCGCGTTCCAGCCGGTGGCGTTGACCGCGGCCTCGCCGCCGCCGAGGTTCCACGGGCCACGGTTGAGCAGGTGCTGAACAAAGCCGGGGCCCTTGGTGCCGAGGGTCTGGTTCTTCAGCGTGAGCTGGTGCAGGCGGCCCCAGTTCCACGTCTTGATGTTCTTGCCCAGCTTGGCGGTCAGCTCCCAGCGGGCGTCCTCCATCGCCCGGGCGAACAGCTGGTCGCGGGTCGTGGTGGCCTTGTCCGTACGGGAGGCGGGCGAGGACCACCACTCGTTCTTCTCGTCCTTGACCAGCTTGCGCACGACCTCGAACCAGCGGTCACCGCCGTCGGGCTGCGCGGAGTCGCCGTCCCGCTCGCCGCACTCGCGCGTGGGCTTGGCGAGGTCGTCGACCGGGCCGGAGCCGTCGGCCGCACGCACGTACAGGCAGGAGCCCTTGACCCGCAGTTCCTTCGGCATCTTGTTGCCGAAGGCCAGGCGCAGGATGTTGCGCCAGACGCCGTTGAAGTACGCGGCGGCGGCCGAGTCGGACTCCTGGGTGTAGTCCCAGCCCTCCAGGAGCTTCTGCGCCTCGCGGATGTACGGGTCGGAAATGTCGATTTTCAGCAGGTAGGGCGTCAGCAGCTTGGCGATCTCGCTGCTGTTGTCCATCTGCATGGTGCGCATGTCGTCCGAGCTGATCTTGCCGCCGTCCTTGGTCTTGGACTCGATCAGGTCGTTGATGCGCTGGCTGCGGGCGCCGTAGCCCCAGTCCTCGGTGAGCAGGTGGGGGTACTTCTTGCTGTCGATCACGGCCTGGTTGGCGGTGACGATGTAGCCGCGACTGGGGTCGTACTCGTACGGCAGCTCGTTCTGCGGGATGAAGCCCTTCCAGCCGTTCTTGGACTCCCAGCCGGCGGCGGGCAGCCGGCCGTCCCTGTTGCCCTTGCGGATCGGGATGCTGCCGGGGGCCTGGTAACCGATGTGGCCCGCGGTGTCGGCGTAGATGAGGTTCTGCGACGGCACCTCGAAGTGGGCGGCGGCGGCCTGGAAGCTCTTGAAGTCCTTGGCCCTGTTGAGCTCGAAGACGGCGTCCATGGACTTGCCCGGCATCAGGGCGGTCCACTTGAGGGAGACCGCGTAGCCGTTGCCGCGGTCGGGGGCGGCATTGTCGACAGGGGCCTTCTGGCCGACCGACTCCAGCTCGTTGTTGCGGTCGGAGACCAGGGGGCCGTTCTCGGTGGAGCGGACGGTGATCTTCTTCGATTCACCGCCGGCGACCTTGATGGTCTCCTCGCGGGTCCGGAACGGCTTCTCCTTGCCGTCGTACAGGTACGTGTTGTTGACGCCGACCTTCTCCAGGTAGAGGTCGGTGACGTCGGCGCCGAGGTTGGTCATGCCCCAGGCGATGTCCTGGTTGTGACCGATGACGACGCCGGGCATGCCGGAGAAGGTGTAGCCCGCGACGTCGTACTGGCACTGCGCCGAGACCTCACGGCAGTGCAGGCCCATCTGGTACCAGAGGGACGGCATCTGGGGGGCGAGGTGCGGGTCGTTGGCGAGGAGCGGCTTGCCGGTGGTGGTCTTGGATCCTGAGACGACCCAGGAGTTGGAGCCGATGCCGTTGCCGTTGGGGCCGAGCAGGGCGGGAATCTTGTCGAGGGCGTCGGAGATGCGGGCGAGCTGGGTGTTGACGCCCTGGGTGGCGCCGGCCGCGGTGCCGGAGCCGGTCCCTGTGCCGGTTCCGGTGCCTGTGCCCGTTCCGGTGCCGGTTCCGGTGCGGCCGGTGCTGCCGGTGCCCGTGTTCGCGCCGGTGCCGGAGTTCGTGCCCGTACCGGGGCCGGTGTTCGCTCCGGAAGCGGAGCTGCCGGTTCCCGACTTGGCCTTGTTCTCCTCGACGATCGGCTTGTGCCGGTCGAAGGGGTAGGCCGGGTACAGGTCGCTGATCTGCTTCGCGTCGAGGCGGCTCGTCATCAGCGAGCGGTCGATCTCGTCCTGCATGTTGCCGCGCAGGTCCCAGGCCATCGCCTTGAGCCACGCCACCGAGTCGACCGGGGTCCATTCCTCGGGGGTGTAGTCGTTGGTGAAGCCGAGGGCCGCGTACTCGACGGAGATGTCCTTGTTGGCACGCCCCTTGAGGTACTGGTTGACGCCTGCCGCGTACGCCTGGAGGTACTTCTTCGTCTCCGGCGTCAGCTTGGTGTCGTACTCCCGCTGGGCTACCTGGCGCCAGCCGAGCGTACGGAGGAAGGCGTCGGTCTCGACCTGGCCCTCGCCGAACATCTCGGAGAGGCGGCCGGACGTCATGTGGCGGCGGACGTCCATCTCCCAGAAGCGGTCCTGGGCCTGGACGAAGCCCTGGGCGCGGAAAAGGTCGGAGTCCGAGGAGGCGTAGATCTGCGGGATTCCGTTGGCGTCGCGCTTGACGTCGACCGGTCCTGTCAGGCCGTCGAGCGTGAGCTCGCCGCTGGTCTGCGGGAACGAGGCTCGCACGGTGCTGACGCTCCAGTACGTGCCGTAACCGACGCCCGCGACAATCGCCAGCACCAGCACGATCACGAGCAGGCGGGCGCGACGCCCCTTCTTCTTCTTGCCGCCGGAAGCGGCTCCGGAAGGGGCTGTTGTGGTGGCGGGCATCGCTGTCCTTCGAGGGGCAGGGTGGTCCTGGAGTGCTGGAGCAACCATAGGCGCAGGCCCGTACCGCTCCTGACTCGGTCTCCGGAAGCCCCCGGAGGAGCGGTTCTGGCCCAGCACAGGAAAGGCGTTAAGGAAGCGTCAAAGATTAGGTAAGGTAATGAAACTACCTCGCCGCCGGCAGGAACGATCCGGCAGGCCCCAGGAAAGGACCGGCCCCTGACTGTCCACCAGCTCAACGAACTCCTGCTCATCTGCGCGGTAGTGCTGCTCGTCGCGGTGGCGGCCGTCCGGCTGTCCTCACGCAGTGGGCTCCCCAGTCTGCTGATCTACCTCGGGATCGGCATCGCGCTGGGCCAGGACGGCATCGGCAAGGTCGCGTTCGACAACGCCGAGCTGACCCAGGTGATCGGCTATGCCGCACTGGTCGTGATCCTGGCCGAGGGCGGTCTGGGTACGAAGTGGAAAGAGGTCAAACCGGCGTTGCCGTCGGCTGTCGTCATGTCGACAGTCGGTGTCGCGGTGAGCGTGGGGATCACCGCGGCCGGTGCGCACTACCTGGTGGGTCTTGACTGGCGGCAGTCGTTGATCATCGGTGCGGTGGTGTCCTCGACGGACGCCGCGGCGGTCTTCTCCGTGCTGCGGAAGGTTCCGCTGCCGTCGCGGCTGACGGGTGCACTGGAGGCCGAGTCCGGGTTCAACGACGCCCCGGTGGTGATCCTGGTCGTCGCGTTCTCCACGACCGGACCAGTCGATTCCTGGTACGTACTGCTCGGTGAGATAGCTCTCGAACTCGCGATCGGTGCCGCCATAGGCCTCGCGGTGGGATGGCTGGGCTCACTCGGACTGCGCAGCGTGGCCCTGCCCGCGTCCGGTCTGTACCCGATCGCCGTGATGGCCATCGCGGTGACGGCGTACGCGGCCGGCGCACTGGCGCACGGCAGTGGCTTCCTCGCCGTCTACCTGGCCGCGATGATCATGGGCAACTCCAAACTGCCGCACTGGCCGGCCACCCGCGGCTTCGCTGACGGGCTGGGCTGGATCGCGCAGATCGGCATGTTCGTACTGCTGGGCCTGCTGGTCACCCCGCACGAGCTGCTCGACGACATCTGGCCGGCGGTCGTCGTCGGCCTGGTGCTGACGATGGTGGCGCGCCCCGCATCGGTGCTGATCAGCCTGCTGCCCTTCCGTACGTCACTGCGCGAACAGGTGCTGCTGTCGTGGGCCGGACTGCGCGGGGCGGTACCCATCGTGCTCGCCACCATTCCGATGGTGGGCGGCGTCGAGGGAAGCGACCAGATCTTCAACATCGTCTTCGTGCTGGTGGTGGTCTACACCCTGGTGCAGGGGCCGACCCTGCCGTGGGTGGCCCGCCGGCTGCGCCTCAAGGAGGCCCCGGAGGCCGCCGCCGACCTGGGCATCGAATCGGCGCCGCTGGAGCGGCTGCGCGGTCACCTGCTGTCGGTCGCCATCCCGGAGAAGTCCCGGATGCACGGTGTGGAGGTCGGTGAGCTGCGGCTGCCGCCGGGCGCCGCGGTCACCCTGGTGGTCCGCGACGGGACCAGCTTCGTACCGATGCCGACGACGGTGCTGCGACGGGGCGACGAGTTGCTGGTGGTGGCGACCGATCCGGTACGGGACGCTGCCGAGCGGCGGCTGCGGGCGGTCGGCCAGGGCGGCAAGCTGGCGGACTGGCTGGGCGCGGGAGAAGATCCGGTTCCACGGCCCGTGAGGCGCAAAAACCTGTGAAGACAAGCCGTGCGGACAAGATTCCCTGTACCATGAAGGTGAATTGATCGACCAACTCTGCCTGACGCAGAGCTGGCGCGACCGCACGGCGGCCTGTTTCCCTGCTCCGAGGGGACGCCTGGTATCTACCGCCGGTCCTGCGCAAGAGGACAGCTCTCGGCAGCTCCCGCACGCGCGCGTGGCCACGTACGAAAGTACGGAGGGCGCACGACGCAGGTGCAAGGGAAGCGCTACCAGGCGGCAGAAAGGCAAGGGCCGTGACGCACACGGTCACGACCGACGCCACCGAAGGCTCCGGCCCGACGGGCTCCGGCCCGGACACCGCCAAGCGCCCCGGATACGGGCAGCTGCTGCGTACCCCCGGCGTCTGGACGTTCCTGATCCCCGGCTTCCTGGCGAGGCAGCCGTTCGCGATGCTGACCATCGGCATCGTGCTGCTGGTGCAGCACACCACCGGCTCGTACGGCAGCGCGGGCATCGTCGCCGCTGTCACCGGTGTCTCCATGGCGCTGTTCGCCCCGCAGAGCGGCAAGCTGGCCGACCGCTTCGGCCAGCGGGCCGTACTGCTGCCGGGCGTGCTGGTGCACGCGACGTCCGTCGGCGCGCTCACCGCGCTCGCACTCGCCGGGGCGCCCCTGTGGGCACTGTTCGTGGCGGCCGTCCCGGCCGGTGCGTCGGTGCCGCAGGTGGGCCCGATGGTGCGGGCGCGCTGGGCGGCGAAGCTGGACGGTTCGCCGCTGATGTCGACGGCCGCCGCTTTCGAGTCGGTGACGGACGAGTTCACCTTCGTGGTCGGCCCTGTGCTGGCCACGGCCCTGTGCACGGGTGTGCACCCGGCTGCGGGCCTGATCGCCGAGGCGACGCTCACCCTGGCCGGCGGCCTGTTCTTCGCGGCGCAGAAGCGCACCCAGCCGGTCCCCAGCCGTACGGTCGGCGGCACGCGCGTGAAGCACGCCTCCGCACTGTCCATCCCGGGTGTACGGGTCCTGGCGGTCGCGTTCCTGGGCATCGGCGCCGTCTTCGGCGGCATGCAGGTGTCGCTGACCGCCTTCGCCTCGGAGGCCGGCAACCCGGGCATGAACGGGCTGCTCTACGGAATCTTCGCGGGCGGCAACATGCTGGCGGGCATCGTCTGCGGCACCATCGCCTGGAAGATCGGGCCGCGCCGCCGGCTGATGACCGGGTACGTCGGTCTGACGCTGTTCGCCTCGGGCCTGTGGGCGGTGCACTCCGTGCCGCTGCTCGCCGGGCTCGGGCTGCTCGTCGGGCTCTGCATCGCTCCCGCGCTGATCACCGGCTACACGATGGTCGAGACGCTGGTCCCGGCCACCGCCCGTACCGAGGCCTTCACCTGGCTGACGGGTGCGGTCGCGTTCGGGCAGGCCATGGCTGTGACGGTGGCCGGGCGGCTGACGGACTCCTTCGGTTCGTCCGCCGGATTCCTGGTTCCGCTGGGCGGTACGGCGCTGGCCCTGATCGTGCTGGTCACGCTGCGCTCGCACCTGCTGCCGAAGTCGCCGGGGCGGGTCGCGGCACGTGGTGTGGGTCACCGCGTGCCGGTCACGGTGGACTGATTCCACGGAATACGTCACTATGGACCGTCGTTAGCACTCATCGAGTGAGAGTGCCAGGAGGATCAAGTGCCGACCTACCAGTACCAGTGCACCGCATGTGGCGAAGGCCTTGAGGCAGTGCAGAAGTTCACCGATGACGCACTGACCGAGTGCCCGAACTGCCAGGGACGCCTGAAGAAGGTCTTCTCTGCGGTCGGCATCGTCTTCAAGGGCTCCGGCTTCTACCGGAACGACAGCCGTGGCTCCTCGTCGAGCAGCACGCCGGCGTCGTCCTCGTCCGCGAAGTCGGGCGCTTCGTCCGCGTCGGGCAGCTCGGACTCGAAGCCCGCGGCTTCGTCGTCGTCCTCGGCGTCTTCGTCGGGATCGTCGTCGTCGAGCTCGTCCAGCAGCTCCTCGGGGTCGTCCTCGGCCGCCTGAGCGCCTTGAGTTTCCCGCAGTCCCCGCCGTCACCGACGGCGGGGACTGCGGCGTTTGCGGGCGCGGCTAGGGTGACGGCCATGGTGAACGCAGAGATCGGCGTGATTGGCGGCTCGGGCTTCTACTCCTTCCTGGAGGACGTGACCGAGGTTCAGGTGGACACCCCCTACGGCAGTCCCAGCGACTCGCTGTTCCTGGGCGAGATCGCGGGACGGAAGGTCGCCTTCCTCCCCCGGCACGGACGCGGCCACCACCTGCCGCCGCACCGCATCAACTACCGGGCCAACCTGTGGGCGCTGCGCTCGGTGGGTGCGCGGCAGGTGCTCGGGCCGTGTGCGGTGGGCGGGCTGCGGGCGGAATACGGGCCGGGCACGCTGCTGGTGCCCGACCAGCTGGTGGACCGTACGAAAGCCAGGGCGCAGTCCTACTACGACGGTGAGACGCCGGTCGACGGCACGCTGCCCGAGGTCGTGCACATGTCCTTCGCCGACCCGTACTGCCCCGAGGGGCGCAAGGTGGCGCTCGCCGCAGCGCGCGGGCGGGACTGGGAGCCGGTGGACGGCGGGACGCTGGTGGTCGTCGAGGGGCCGCGCTTCTCGACCCGTGCGGAGTCGGTGTGGCATGCGTCGATGGGCTGGTCGGTGGTCGGTATGACCGGGCACCCGGAGGCAGTGCTCGCCCGTGAGCTGGGCCTCTGCTACACGTCGATGACGCTGGTCACCGACCTGGACGCGGGGGCGGAGACGGGCGAGGGCGTCTCGCACGAGGAGGTGCTGAAGGTGTTCGGTGCCAACCTGGACCGGCTGCGCACGGTGCTGTTCGACGCGGTGGCGGGGCTGCCGGCCAGTGCGTCGCGGGACTGCCTGTGCTCGCATGCGCTGGACGGGATCGAGACCGGGATCGCGCTGCCGTGAGCATCGCTGCCCCTGGTGGTGCTCGCTGCCAGGGGCGGCACTCCACGGTGAATCCCCCACAGGAGTGAGCGAGTTGTCCACAGGCTGAGGTCTGTGCACAGGCTTCAGCGGGATCTGCGCGGAGTGTGGATCGTGAGGGGTGTTCAGACCGAACACCCGTTGCGATCTGGTGGTGATGCGCCGTGTCCCCGACTCCCCCTTCCGTTCCGCCCCTGCCCTCTCCGCCCCCTCTGCCGCAGGCGCTGCCCGCGCCCGAGCCGTACGGGGTGCCGGAGTTCGCGCCGTTGTGCGTACGTGGCGGTGGCGGCCGGCACCGGCTGCGGCGGGCGCTACGGCGCAGGCGTCGCGCGATGGCTGCCGGTCTTGCAGTGACCGCTGCCGCGCTGGCCGCTTCGGCTCCCCGCGCCCCGGAGCGTGCGGGTGCGCATGCGGAGGCCGCAGAGGCCGCCGACGTACCGGTGCGGGCCCGTCACCGAGTGGCCCCGCAGGCCGAGGTGGTGTCGGCACCGGTGCGGATCGCGGATGCGGCGACCGTACGGCTGTTGAAGCCCGGGGACCGTGTCGATGTCATCGCAGCTGCTAACCCGACTGCTGGAGGCAGGAGTTCCGCGGGGCGGGTGGTGGCGGCCGGGGTCCGGGTGGCCGAGGTGCCGAGTGCGCGGGAGACCTCTTCTGCCGACGGAGCGCTGGTGGTGCTGTCCGTCCCTCGGGCCACTGCCGCCGAACTGGCGGGTGCGAGTGCGATGTCACGGTTGGCGGTGACGTTGTGCTGACGTTTCGCGTGGTGGTTGGCCGGGCTCCGAATTGCACTGACGAACAGGTGGGTCACCGATACGAGTTGACGGATTGGACAGCGCCGACCTCTGCTGCCGTAGGTTTCGGGGGAATTTGCTCCGCCCCCTGCACATGCGAAAAGAGGCTCACCTGTGAGCAACGAGAAGACCAGCCTGCTGGAGGGCTTCAAAGCCTTCCTGATGCGCGGCAACGTGATCGATCTCGCGGTGGCCGTCGTCATCGGCGCCGCGTTCACCAACATCGTGAACTCGATCGTCAAGGGCGTGATCAATCCGATCGTCGGCGCGTTCGGCACGAAGGACCTGGAGGGGTACAGCTCCTGTCTGAAGGGGACCTGCGCGAAGAGCCCGGACGGCACGATCGACGGCATCCAGATCATGTGGGGAACGGTGCTCAGCGCGGCGTTGAGCTTCCTGATCACCGCCGCCGTCGTCTACTTCCTGATGGTGCTGCCGATGGCGAAGTATCTGGCGAAGCGGGCTGCGAAGGAGAAGGTCCAGGAGGCGACCCAGGAGGTCATGGAGGCCACCGAGGTCGAGCTGCTGAAGGAGATCAGGGACGCCCTGGTCGCGCAGCGGGGCTCGGGGCACAGCAACCCGTAACGTCGCGCTCGCTGCGCGCGAGCCGGTCGCCCCGGCCGGATCAGATGTGGTGCGGCGGCTTCTCGTCGAGGAAACGGGCGAGGTCCGTCGTGCCGCCGCTCGTGCTGGGCCGGTCCCCCCAGCCCCGGTCCGTGTCGTCCGACGACTGCTGGTCCAGCGGGTCGTCGAAGACGAGCTTGGGCTTGGGGCGTACGGCCGGTTCGGGGGTTGCCGGGCCGGGGGCGGCGTGGTCGGAGGTGTTCATTCCTCCAGGGTACGGCGGTGACGCACCCGGCCCGGCGGAGCCGATGGCCCGGTCAGCTGGGGGCCTCGGCGCCCTTGCGGGCGTAGAACCACCAGCAGACGGCCAGGCACGTGACGTAGAACGCCACGAACACCCAGAGGGAATTGACCACGGGGAAGTTCGCGAACATCGCGGGGATGAAGAAGAAGCCGTAGGCGGCGATGGCGGAGCTGAAGCCGGTGACCGCGCCCGCTTCCATCTCGGACTGCTTGAGAGCCGCTACCCGGGCCTGCTCGCCCTTGCCCTCCGCTTCCTTGAGGTGCTGGTCGCGGAAGATCACCGGGATCTGCCGGAAGGTGGAGCCGTTGCCGAGGCCGCAGAAGAGGAACGCGACCAGGAAGCCGGCGTAGAAGACCCAGAAGTTGCCGTTGTCGCCGCCGTGCGGGAGCGCGCTGATCACAACCACCAGGGCGATCCCCATGCCGACGAAGGACAGCATGGTGACGCGGGCGCCGCCCATCTTGTCGGAGAGCCAGCCGCCGCCCCAGCGGGCGAACGCGCCGATGAACGGGCCGATCCAGGCGTACGTCGTTGCCGAGTAGTCCGGGTTGATGGGCGTGAAGGTGGTGTTGATCAGGTTGGGCAGGGCCGCGGCGAAGCCGATGAAGGAGCCGAAGGTCCCGACGTACAGCCAGGTCATCAGCCAGTTGTGCTTCCGCTTGAAGATGATCTTCTGCTGGCTGAAGGGGGCGGCGGCGACCTTGAGGTCGTTCATCAGGAACCACGCGAGCAGCGCCATGATGATCAGCAGCGGCACCCAGAGGAAGGCGCCGTTCTGAAGCCAGACGTCCTCACCGGTCTTCTTGCTCTTCAGCGGGCCCCCGGCCGGGGCGAACAGGACCGCGGCGGTGATGACCAGCGGAGCGACCAGCTGGACGACGGAGACGCCGAGGTTGCCGAGGCCGCCGTTCATCCCGTTGGCGTTGCCCTTTTCCCGCTTGGGGAAGAAGAAGCCGATGTTCGCCATCGAGGAGGCGAAGTTGGCTCCGCCCAGGCCGCAGACCGCGGCGATCAGGCACATCTCCCAGTACGGGGTGCTGGTGTCCTGGAGTGCGAAGCCGAGCCAGAGCATCGGGGCGATCAGGATGATCGTGGAGAACGCGGTGAACTTCCGCTCTCCGTAGATCGGTCCGATGAACGTGTAGAGGATCCGGAAGGTGCCGCCGGTGATGCCGGGGATGGCGGTCAGCCAGAAGAGCTGCGACTTGGAGTAGTCGAAGCCGACGTCGCCGAGTTTGACGACGGTGACCGACCAGACCTGCCAGACGACGAAGCCGAGCATGAGCGCGGGGACCGAGATCCACAGGTTGCGCTTGGCGACCTTCTGACCAGTGGTCCGCCAGAAGGACTCGTCCTCGGGGCGCCAGTCGCTGATCGTCGTGCCGGGTCTGTACGTGTCGGTGCCGGAACCGCTGCCGGGCTCTGCGGGAGTTGCTGTCGACATGGGGGTCACCGGTCCTTGGGGTCGAGGAGCCAGAGGAGGAGGACGGCCAGGAAGGACAGGCACAGGAAGCCGGCACCCCACCAGGCGGTTCCGGTGTCGCCCTTCATCCACTCGTTGACGGTGATGGTCAGTGCCCAGAGCTGGCCGATGACCACGGACAGGGCGAGTACCAGGCGGGCGGTGAGTTTGGCGGAGCGCTCCGGCTCCTGCTCGGTTCCCGCGCCGGGCCCTGGTCCGGTGTGACGGACCCGGGGGTCTCCGTATCCGCTGGTGGGGCGGATCTGCGGGTAACGCTCGTGGACCGGGCGGTTGAGCCGCGGATCGGCGCTGCCGGGACGGTAGTCGGGGCGGGGCGGGGCGCCGGCCGGGGAGGCCTTGCCCGGCGCCGAGTCATTGCCCGGTGCGGGGTGCGGGCCGGGGCCTGCGCTCGGGGGCGGGGTCGGGGCACTCATGTCTGTCTCCCCTGCCGGTGGGTCTCGGAGGGCATGTTCGGCCGGGCGGCGGCTCCGGGGCAGCCGATGCGGGCGGCGAAGTCGGGGCGTTCGTCGATGATCTGGCGGCACAGTCCCGCTTCGACGCTCTCGCCGGAACGGGTGGTGCCGATCGCCCAGATGCTGCCGTCCATCTCCTCGATGACCACCACCTTGGGGAGCCCCCGGGGTGGTGGGCCGGCGGTGACCTCGCCGGTTCGGGCGTCGAAGATGCCCTCGTGGCAGGGGCAGTACAGCTCGCCCTCGGTGCCGCGATCCTTGCGCCACAGGACTGCGCAGGCGAGGTGGGTACAGACGGCCGAATAGCCGACGAGCGAACCGTCCTCCAGGCGGACGGCGACGGCGCGGTCCTCGTCGCCGGGGTACCGGAAGGCGATCGACTCGCCGGGCGGCAGGCCGTCGGCGATGCGCTTGGCCTTCGGTACGCCGTCGCCCTCGGGTTCGCCGTGCCGGTGCAGCACTCCCCCGGCGACCGCCAGGCCGCCCACGGCGAGGCCGCCGGAGACGGTGGCGACGATACGGAGGTAGTCGCGGCGGGTGGTGAGGGAGTCGGCGCTGATCCGGTCGTGAAGGGCGGAACGGGCGTCGTCGGCGTCCTCGGGGGCGTCGGTCTTGGTGGTGCCCGGCGATGGGGGCTGGACGGTACTCATGGGACGTCGACTCCGTTCACTGAGACGATCGGGAGCCCGCCGGGGACCGGCCACTGGACTTTGTCGGCGGGGACGACCATCGCGACCCCGGTGGAGACCATCACGTCGCCGAAGGCGAAGGAGTCGACGACCTGGACGCCCGGACGCTCGGCCTGGAGCTCTTCGAGGGTTCCGTAGAAGAGGGCTCCGGTGGGGCATACCGTGGCGCACATCGGGGCGAGGCCGTAGGCGGTGCGGTCGTAGCAGAGGTTGCACTTCATCTGCAGCTTGGCTTCGAGGTCGATCTTGGGGACGCCGAAGGGGCAGGCGTTGACGCAGTTGGCGCAGCCGATGCAGCGGGTGGTGTCGGCCTGCTGCACCACTCCGTCGGCGGTCACCAGGATCGCGTCGGCGGGGCAGACCTCGGCGCACGGGGCGACCGGGTCCTCGCAGTGCATGCAGACGGTGGGGAGGGAGGCGACCGTTTGGCCCGGGTCGGTGTAGTCGAGGTGGATCATCGACTTGCCGCGGTGGGAGTCGCATTCGCGGCAGGCGGAGACGCAGGCCTGGCAGCCGATGCAGCGACCCGGGTCGATGAAGATCGTTTTACCCATCATGGCTGGTCAGCGCCTCTCTTCTGCGGTTGCCCTGCCCTGGGGGGCGGTGGGCGGCAGGGGGTCGGTGCGGGACACCTGGGTCTCGGGGTACGCCTGGTGGCCGGGGGCGACCGGGGGCGCGGGCACCTCGTCGATGTGCTCGGCGCGTTCGATGCGGCAGGCGCAGACCTTGTACTCGGGGATCTTCGAGCGGGGGTCCAGGGCGTCGATGGTGAGGACGTTGGCGGCCGTCGGTGAGGGCCAGTGGTAGGGGATGAAGAAGGTGTCGGGGCGGATCGCCTCCGTGACAAGTGCCGGGTAGACGGAGCTGCCGCGGCGGGTGACGACGCGTACCGGGTCGCCGTTCTTGAAGCCGTGCGAGGGGTGCACCTCCACCCATGGGCGGGGGGTCTGCTCGACGAGTGCGCCCAGGCGGCGGGTCTGGTTGCCGGAGAGGAAGTGGGCGACGGTGCGGCCGGTGGTGAGTGACATAGGGAAGTCGTCGTCGTACGGGTCCATCGGCTGGTGCCACTCCACGACCTGGAGGTGGATCTTTCCGTCCGGGTGGTAGGTGCGGCCGTCCTCGAAGAGGCGGGGGGTGCCGGGGTGTTCGGTGGTCGGGCAGGGCCAGGCGATGCCGCCGGTCTGTTCCAGGCGTTCGTAGGTGATGCCGTAGTAGTCGTTGACGGTGCCTGAGGAGGCGATGCGCAATTCTTCGAAGACCTCGCGGGAGCCGGCGTAGGCGAACTTGTCGCCTACGCCCAGGCGCTGGGCGAGCTGGCACATCACCCAGGTGTCGGTGCGTACCCCGGCCGGGGGTTCCTGCGCCTTGTTGTGCTTGACGACGCGGGCCTCCGCGTTGGCCATCACGCCCTCGTCCTCGGCCCAGGTGGTGACGGGGAAGACGACGTGTGCGTTGGCGGCGGTCTCGGAGAGGAAGAAGTCGAACTGTGCGTGGAACTCGGTCGCGTCGTAGCCCTCCTTGACCACCCGGTAGTTGGGGAGGGAGACGAAGGGGTTATTGCAGACGCCGATCAGGCCGCGGATCTCGCCGCGCTGCATCTGCCAGACCATTTCCATCATCGAGGTCCCGGCGGGCGGCAGTTCGGACTCCTCGATGCCCCAGATCTCGCAGATCTGGCGGCGGTGCTCGTCGTTCATGATCGAGCGGCCGCCGGGCAGCATGTCGGACTTCTGGCCGTGTTCGCGGCCGCCCTGGCCGTTGCCCTGGCCGGTGATGGTGCCGTAACCGGCGCCCGGCTTGCCGATGTTGCCGGTGGCGGCGCACAGGTTGATGACGGACAGGCAGTTCTCGACGCCCTGCGAGTGGTGTTCGATGCCTCGGGCGTGCCAGGCCATCGCCTTGCCCGCGGTCGCGAAGGCGCGGGCGACCTGCTCGATCTGGGCGGCCGGGACGCCGCAGATCTCGGCGGCGCGCTCCGGCGGGTACTCGGCGACCTTGGCCTTCACCTCGTCCCAGCCGGTGGCGGCAGCCGCCAGGTACGCCTCGTCGACGAGGTTCTCCCGTACGACCACGTGCAGGACCGCGTTGAAGAACGCCGAGTCGGTGCCGGGCTTGAGGGCGACGTGGATGTCCGCGGTGCGTGCGACGGCCGTCTCGCGCGGGTCGACGACGATGAGGGTCGCCCCGCGGTCGCGTGCGCCCCACAGGTACTGAGTCATCACCGGGAAGCACTCACCGACGTTCGAGCCGGCGATGAGCAGGCAGTCGGTGAGGAGGATGTCGGAGAAGGGGTTGCCCGCGCGGTCGATGCCGAAGGCCAGTTTGTTGGCGCCGGCCGCCGAGACCATGCACAGGCGGCCGTTGTAGTCGACATGTCGAGTCTTGAGGGCGACCCGGGCGAACTTGCCGACCAGGTACGTCTTCTCGGAGAAGAGGCTCGCGCCGCCGAGCATGCCGAAGGCGTCGTTCCCGTACGTCTGCTGGATGCGTCGCACCTCGGAGGCGGTGAAGTCGAGGGCCTCCTCCCAGGAGACCTCGCGGAACTCCTCGTCGCGCGAGCGGCGCATCAGGGGTGCGGTCAGCCGGTCGGGGTGATTGACCTGCTGGTAGGCGTTGATGCCCTTGGGGCACAGCCGCATCCGGTTGATGTCGTGGTTGCGGGGTTCGACGCCGAAGACCTTGCCGCCTTTGTCGACACGCAGGTACATGCCGCACTGCACGCCGCAGAAGCAGCAGTGGGTGGGGACGAGGGTCTCGCCGTTCTGGTCGGCATGCCAGCGGTCGGCGGGGATGCCGCCCGCGTCGCGGAAGCCGCGGGTGCCGGGCGGTGCCAGGGAGGGGTCGAGCGGGATGCGCGGCCGGTTGTGCGGGGCGGCGACGGCCTGCGGGGCCGGCCGGGGTGCAGCCTGCGGCGGGGCAGCCTGTCGGGCGGGCTCGGGCTGCGGGGCAGCCTGCGGGGACGTCACTTGAAGCCCTTCTTGACGTGCGAGAGGTAGGCGCTGCCGCGCAGTTCGCGCTTGCAGCGCGGGCAGTACTCGGCCCATTGGGCGAAGTCGAGCTTCAGGTCGCGCATGGTGGCTTCGAGGTTCTCGACGTACGGCGCGGTGTCGATCGGGGTGTTGCAGCGGCGGCAGTGGAAGACCTCGTCCTTCTGCCGGGCGGTGTACTTGAACAGCTGCATGCCGACGGCGGCCGGCCGCTGCACGATGTGGAAGAACTTCCCGAACGGGATGTAGATGAGGGTGAAGACCACCGACACCATGTGCAGGATCGCCAGGAACTCGTAGCCGCCGCCGTGCAAGAAGATCGACGAGAAGGTGAGGAGCAGTCCGGTGACCGAGATGACGATCAGTGCGATCAGCGGGACCAGGTCGTAGGCGAAGCGCTGGCCGGTCATCGCGCCCCGGTCCTTCATCCGGCGCCAGAGGAAGTACGAGGCGCCGGGGATGACCAGGACGGCGGCGATGTCGAGACCGTGGAACATCAGCCAGCCGATGATGTTCGCCGAGTTGAAGCCGAGGACCTTGATGCCCCAGATCCGCATCTCGTAGCCGGGGCCCGAGCCGGATCCCGAGGTGAAGGTGAACCAGCCCCAGGTGAGGGGGAAGGTGATCGCGGCGGCCAGGATGCAGCCCCAGAAGATGAGCTGGTGGGCGGCCCAGCGGGCGTGCGAGCGGGCGCCGAGGAACTTCTGGAAGCCGAGGTAGGTGGCGATCATCTTCGGCAGGGCGGTGGGTGCCTTGCGGAAGTTCTCGGCCGAGAAGAGGCTGCCCCAGCCCCGGTGGAACAGCCGGCGAGCACCCGGCGCGGACACCCAGACCGTGTAGCGGTACGTCACTCCGAAGGCGAGGAAGACCGTCGCGACGGCGTACGGCAGCAGGGCCGAGTCGAAGTCCCGCAGCATCCTGCTGCCGAAGTAGATCGCCAGGATGAGCAGTACGGAGACGGTGGCCCCGGCGAGCGTCGCCCGCCGCGTCACCCCGCGCTGTGTCGGGGCGGCCGGCAGGCTGTCTGCGGCCTGCGGTCCCCCGGCGGGCAGCGGGCCGTCCGTGGGCAGCGGGCCGGTGGGCGGCGGGGCCGGATCGGTCTCGGGGGCTCGGGAGGGCTCGGTCACCCAGTCAAAGTATGGCGATTAGTCGCTATTCACCCGTTGTGGAGCCCGGGTGGAGCAGGGATGACTCAAACGGCGTAGAGGCCGTGCGCGGCGAAGATCGCGCGGGCCGCAGCCACCTGCTCCGGGCCGGGGGGCGGGGTGTCGTGCAGGGTGAAGTTCTTGCCGAGCGCTTCCCACTTCGCCTCGCCGAGCTTGTGGAAGGGCAGTACGTCCACGCGCGAGACCACCCCGAGGGAGGCGGCGAAGGCGGCGACGCCCTCGATGTTCGCGGGGTCGTCGGTCAGGCCCGGGACGAGTACGAAGCGGACGTGCACCTCCTTGTCCAGGCGGGCCAGGCGTTCGGCGAAGGCGAGGGTGGGGGCGAGCTCGCGGGTGGTGACCTTCTGGTACGTCGCCGGGTCCCACGACTTGATGTCGAGGAGCACCAGGTCCACGTCACGCAGCAGCGCGTCGGTGGCGCGGGCGCCGAGGAAGCCGGAGGTGTCGAGGGCGGTGTGCAGGCCGAGTTCGTGCTTGAAGCGGTGGAAGAGTTCGCCCGCGAAGACCGGCTGCAGGAGGGGTTCGCCGCCGCTGATGGTGGCGCCGCCGCCGGAGGCCCGGATGAACGTCGTGTACTTGGCGGCTTCCGCGACGATGTCGTCCGCCGCGTACCGCTTGCCGTTGCGCATCCGCATGGTGTCCGGGTTGTGGCAGTACAGGCAGGCGAGCGGGCAGCCGGAGAGGAAGGTCACGAAGCGGGTGCCGGGGCCGTCGACCCCGGTGGACAGGTCCCAGGAGTGCACGGTGCCGCTGATCGGGCGCTGGGTGGCGGCCCCTGCCGGGGTGGCCCCGTCGGAGACGGCCGGGGCGGTGGCCCGTACCGGAATGTCGGTTCCGAGAAGTACGGCGGTCATGGCAGGGCCTCCTGGGAGGAGTGGAGGAGAAGCGAGGAGTGGATGAGTAAGGGGGCGGAGAGGGTTTTGTACGGCGTCGGGACCGGGTGTGGTCAGGGGGATCGGTCCCGGCGCCGTACAGATCGGAGGGCTCTTAGAGGGAGCCGTGGAAGGTGCGGTTGATGACGTCGAGCTGCTGCTCGCGGGTCAGCCGTACGAAGTTCACCGCGTAGCCGGAGACCCGGATGGTGAGCTGCGGGTAGTTCTCGGGGTGGTCCATGGCATCTTCGAGCATCTTCTTGTCGAGGACGTTGACGTTCATGTGGAAGCCGTTGCTGGCCATGAAGCCGTCCAGGACGCCCGCGAGATTGTCGACACGTTCCTGGGCGGTGCGGCCCAGTGCGTCGGGGGTGATGGTGTTGGTCAGCGAGATGCCGTCCTCTGCGTCGTCGTACGGCAGCTTGGCGACCGAGAGCGCGGAGGCGATGTAGCCGTGCTCGTCGCGGCCGTTCATCGGGTTGGCGCCGGGCGCGAAGGGGGTGCCGGCGCGGCGGCCGTCGGGGGTGTTGCCGGTCTTCTTGCCGTAGACGACGTTCGAGGTGATGGTCAGCACGGACTGGGTGTGCAGGGCGCCGCGGTAGGTGGGGTGCTTGCGGATCTTCTGCATGAAGTCCTCGACGATGCGGCGGGCGATGGTGTCCGCGCGGTCGTCGTTGTTGCCGTAGGCCGGGTAGTCGCCCTCGATCTCGTAGTCGACGGCGAGGCCGGTCTCGTCGCGGATCACCTTCACGCGTGCGTGCTTGATGGCGGACAGGGAGTCTGCCGCGACCGAGAGGCCGGCGATGCCGCAGGCCATGGTGCGCAGGATCTCCTGGTCGTGGAGGGCCATCTCGATGCGCTCGTAGGCGTACTTGTCGTGCATGTAGTGGATGACGTTGAGGGCGTGCACGTACGTCTTCGCCAGCCAGTCGAGCATCGCGTCGTAGCGCGGGGCGATGTCCTCGTAGTCGAGGTACTCGCCGTCGACCGGCTCGAAGCCCTTGACGACGACCTTGCCGGACTTCTCGTCCCGGCCGCCGTTGATCGCGTACAGCAGCGCCTTGGCGACGTTGACGCGCGCGCCGAAGAACTGCATCTGCTTGCCGACCGCCATGGCGGAGACGCAGCAGGCGATGGCGGTGTCGTCGCCGTACTTGGGGCGCATCAGTTCGTCGGACTCGAACTGGATCGCGGAGGTGTCGATGGCGACCTGCGAGGCGTACGACTTGAAGCCCTTGGGCAGCTGCTGCGACCAGAAGACGGTGAGGTTCGGCTCGGGGGCGGGGCCGAGGTTGTAGAGGGTCTGCAGGGCGCGGAAGGTGGTGCGGGAGACCAGCGGGCGGCCGTCCTCGCCGATGCCGGCCATCGACCAGGTGACCCAGGTGGGGTCGCCGGAGTACAGCTCGTTGTACTCGGGGGTGCGCAGGAAGCGGACGATGCGCAGCTTGATGACGAAGTCGTCGATGAACTCCTGCGCCTGCGCCTCGGTGATGAGGCCCTTCTCGATGTCGCGCTGCAGGTAGATGTCGAGGAAATTGTCGATACGGCCGATCGACATGGCCGCACCGTTCTGCTCCTTGACCGCCGCCAGGTAGGCGAAGTACAGCCACTGGACGGCCTCGCGGCCGGTGCGGGCGGGGCCGGAGATGTCGTAGCCGTACGCGGCGGCCATCGACTTGAGCTCGTGCAGCGCCTTGATCTGCTCGGAGACCTCTTCGCGGTCGCGGATGACGTCCTCGGTGGCCCAGCGCTCGCCGAGGCGGGCCTTGTCGGCCTCCTTGGCGGCGATCAGGCGGTCCACGCCGTAGAGGGCGACGCGGCGGTAGTCGCCGATGATGCGGCCGCGGCCGTAGGCGTCGGGCAGGCCGGTGATGATGCCCGAGGAGCGGCAGGCGCGGATCTCGGGGGTGTAGGCGTCGAAGACGCCTTCGTTGTGGGTCTTGCGCAGGTGGGTGTAGACGTCGCGGGCCTCGGGGTCGGCTTCGTAGCCGTACGCGTTGAGGGCGTTCTCGACCATCCGCCAGCCGCCGTTGGGCATGATGGAGCGCTTGAGGGGGGCGTCGGTCTGCAGGCCGACGATGAGGTCCTTGTCGGCGTCGATGAAGCCGGGGGCGAAGGCGTCGATGCGCGACGGGGTCTTCACGTCGACGTCGTAGATGCCCTTGCTGTTCTCCTCGGGGAACATCGACAGGAGCTTCTGCCACACGGCGGTGGTGCGCTCGGTGGGGCCTGCCAGGAAGTCGGCGTCACCCTCGTAGGGGGTGTAGTTCCGCTGGACGAAGTCGCGGACGTCGACCGTGTCGCGCCACAGTCCGTCCTGGAAGCCGTCCCAGGCCGCTACGGCCTCTGCGGCTCCCGCACCGACCGTTGTCTCCGACTGGGTCGCAGTCATGACCACACCTTTCGCTCGTGGGACACCTCGCGTGACGCCTGTGCCGCGTCGCGAATTCCGCTGACTTCATTTGACTCCCGTACAGGGCTCCCGGCATGCCGCAATGGTCCTCAAATGGGGACCTATAGTCCCGACTTTCGCTCCGCCAGATCCGGTTTCGCGCCTCTGACCTGGTGGTTCGTGGAGGACCAAGGTCCTTAGTTCGCTTGTGAATGCATTCACAAAGGTTTTGCCGTCAAGACCTCCTGGCATCTTCCGCACACCCTTCTGGAAACTCTTCGCAGTCTTCCGCGCGCGCTCCGTTGCTTCCTCTGGTGTGGTGTACGTATGAGCGAGACGACGACCGCGACCAGTGGCCTGCTGCGTCGGATGACATCGCGCAGTCCCGACGAGGGGCACCGCGCGGCCACCCCGCTGGAACTGTTCTTCGACCTGTGCTTCGTCGTCGCCGTGGCGCAGGCCGGGGTGCGGCTGGTGCACGCCGTCGCGGAGGGGCACTTCGCGTCGGGGGTCCTCGGCTACTTCTTCGTCTTCTTCGCCATCTGGTGGGCGTGGATGAACTTCACCTGGTTCGCCTCGGCCTACGACAACGACGACGTGTTCTACCGGGTCGCCGTACTGGTGCAGATCGCCGGCGTGCTGGTGCTGGCGGCCGGAGTGCCCCGCGCCTTCGACGACGGCAACTGGGCGGTCACCATCGTCGGCTACGTGGTGATGCGCCTCGCGATGACCTGCCAGTGGCTGCGGGTGGCCCGCCACAACAGCGGCGCCGAGCGCACCATGGCACTGAAGTACGCCGTCGGGCTGGTGGTCGTCCAGCTCGGCTGGCTCGCCGTGCTGTTCGTCCCCGCAGGGGGACGGCCGTACCTCTTCCTGGTGCTGGCGCTGGCCGAGCTGAGCGTGCCGCCGCTCGCCGAGAAGAGCTTCCCGACGTCGTGGCATCCGCACCACATCGCCGAGCGGTACGGGCTGTTCACCATCATCGTGCTCGGCGAGTCCATCACCGCCGCGACCATCGCCGTACAGACGAGCCTGGACGAGCACGACGACCTGGGCGAGCTCCTGTCGATCGCGGGCGGCGGGCTGCTGATCGTCTTCGCCGCCTGGTGGATCTACTTCGCCTCCCCCGCGCAGGAGCGGCTCACCTCCATGCGGCGGGCCCTCCAGTGGGGTTACGGCCATCTGTTCATCCTGGGCTCGGCGGCGGCGATCGGGGCGGGCGTCGAGGTGGCGGTGGAGCAGGCGACGGGCAAGGCGCACATCTCCCCGGTGGCGGCGACCGCTGCGGTGACGATCCCGACGGCGGTGTTCCTGCTCACCGGCTGGTTCCTGCAGTCCCGGCACTTCAAGCGGGACACCGCCGAACTGCTGCTGATGCCGGTGACCGTGGTCGTCGTGCTCGCGTGCACCTTCCTCGGCACCTGGGGGGTGCTCGCGGCGGGCCTCGTCATGGGACTGGCCGTGGTGATCGGCACGCTGCTTTCGGCGAGACCGGACTCCGACACCCTGCACAGGCCCCGGCTCACGTGATACCCAAGGGTTCATGGCAGACATCGGCGAGAAGCCCGGCCCTCACGGGATATCCGGGCCGAACGACGCACTGACGGACGTGGCCGGCCTGCGGGTCGGCCACGCGCGCGTGGAGCGAGTGCACGCCCTGACAGGCACCACTGTCGTCCTCGCGCCGGAGGGGGGTGCGGTCGCCGCCGTGGACGTACGGGGCGGTGGCCCCGGCACCCGCGAGACCGACGCGCTGGACCCGCGCAATCTGGTGCAGCGTGTCGACGCGGTCGTCCTGACCGGGGGCAGCGCGTACGGGCTCGACTCCGTGTCCGGGGTGGTCGGCTGGCTGGAGGAGCACAAGCGCGGCTTCCGGATCGGGCTCGACCCCGCGATGGTGGTGCCCGTGGTGCCGGCGGCGTGTCTGTTCGACCTGGGGCGGGGTGGTGACTGGCGGGTCAGGCCGGATGCCTCGACCAGTCGTGCGGCTGTGGAGGACGCCGCCCGCAGCGGAGTTGGCGCGCCGGTGACGCAGGGCGGGGTCGGCGCCGGTACGGGGGCGGTGGTGGGCGGCCTCAAGGGCGGAGTGGGCACCGCGAGCGTACGGCTCTCCGAAGGACCTGCGGCGGGGGTCACGGTGGCGGCCCTGGTGGTGGCCAACGCGGCGGGTTCGGGAACCGATCCGCTGACCGGGGTGCTGTACGGGGAGTACTTCCAGGGGCGGGTCGCCTACCCGCGCGAGGAGGTGCACCAACAGGCCCTGAAGCGTGCACGGGAGGCTCGCGAGGAGTCCGCGCGCCGCTACGCCGATTCCGTACGCCCGCCGCTGAACACGACCCTCGCAATCGTCGCGACCGATGCCGAACTCACCCGCGCGCAGGCGCAGAAGCTGGCCGGTACCGCGCACGACGGTTTCGCGCGCGCCCTGCGTCCCGTACACCTGATGAACGACGGGGACACGGTGTTCGCGCTGTCCACGGGGGCCGTGCCGCTGCGGGCCGGGGATCCGGACGGCCAGGAGCCGGCGTTCGCCGCGCAGTTGACGGCGGCGGCGCTCAACGAGGTGCTCGGGGCCGGTGCGGACGCGGTGACCAGGGCGATCGTGAAGGCACTGCGGGCGGCGGAGGGGGTCGACGGGCCCGGCGGGGTCTTCCCGGCGTACCGGGACCTCTATCCGGAAGCGGAATGACCGAAGTCGTGGGGTGAGGTGACGAACTCGGTGAATTCCGGGGAGGTTTGCGGGAACCTCCGGTACGGCTCGGTTCGTTTTCACCAAACCGGGGCGCGATGTCAGACCCGTTGGCTACTTTGAGTGCAGGAAGCGTTACACGCGGCGACGGCCTGGAGAAGCCCTTGAACGATCGCGACGAGTACGAGAGCGACGGCCTCGCAACGGCCGAGGACCACCTCGGGCTGCTCCTGGGCCGTGCGCTGAACTCCTTCGACCTGCCCGACGAGACCGTCGAGCGCCTCGAATCGGCGCTGGCGCACAGCTCCTCGCTGCGTTCCTCGCACCACAGCGCCGGGCTGCGCCGCTCCCTGCACCGGCACACCTTCCTGCTCTGTGACGGGTCCACCCTCACCCTGTGGGAGCTGGTGCACAACGCGGGCCGCGACCGCAGCATCGAGCACGAGCTGTACACCGGTATCGCCGAGGCCAGGATCGCCGCCGACCGGCTGCCGGGCGGGGCCGGTTCGCGCGCGGACGACGTACCGCTGTTCCCGGAGTACGAGGACGGTCCCGACGCCATGGCGGAGCTGCTGGCCCAGCCCCGCAAGGAGGCGCGGCGTTCCTTCGTGCCGGACCGCTCCGCCGATCACGCGCGCCGGGTCCTGCGCCGCGCGGAGAACACGGACCGGCCGGGCGAGGAGACGGCGCTCCGGCTGACGGACGCCCTCGCCCACGAGATCACGCAGGTCTACGGACGGCAGTACCGGATCAAGGACCGGGAGGTGGGATTCACGCTGTACGAGCACGCGTTCCTGCTGATGGACGGCAGCGAGGCCAGCCTGTGGGAGGTCGAGCACACGGCGACCCCCGACGGACGGCACATGTGCGAGGTGTACGACGCGCAGCAGACCGCCCGCGAGGCGATGGAGCTTCGCGGGCGGGTGAGCTGAGGGGGCTGGGGCGGCTGGGCTGGGCTGACGAGGGCAGAGGCAGGGCTGACGGAGGGGCTGCTCGCACGCGTGCGCGCGGATGTCCCGCACCACCGTGCTGACGTGGGGCGGGACTTGGCCGCGTAACGCCGGCGGCGAGGCACTGAAGGCAAGGCACTGCCGGCGAGGGTTTCTCAGACGGCTGCGGTGACCTTCTCTTCGGGCTGCACGGCCGTCGACGCTGCCGGGGCGGCGTCCGTGACCGGCTTCTTCCGCATGCCCTTGAACAGGATGACGAGGGCCGCGCTGACCGCCGTGCCCGCGACGATCGCCACCAGGTACAGCCACGGGTTGCCGATCAGCGGGACCACGAAGATGCCGCCGTGCGGGGCGCGCAGCGTACTGCCGAAGGCCATCGACAGCCCGCCGGTGACCGCGCCGCCCGCCATCGCGGCGGGGATGACGCGCAGGGGGTCGGCCGCCGCGAACGGGATCGCGCCCTCGGTGATGAACGAGGCGCCCAGCACCCAGGCCGCCTTGCCGTTCTCCCGTTCGGTACGGGTGAACAGCCTGCCGCGCAAGCTGGTCGCGAGCGCCATGGCCAGCGGCGGGACCATGCCCGCGGCCATCACGGCGGCCATCACCTTGAGGCTGCCGTCGTTCGGGTTGGCAAGGCCGCCGACCGCGAAGGTGTACGCCACTTTGTTGAAAGGACCGCCCATGTCGAAGCACATCATCAGGCCGAGGACGATGCCGAGGATGATCGCGTTGCTGCCGGACAGCCCGGACAGCCAGCTCGTGAGTGCGGTCTGCAGTTCGGCGATCGGCTCACCGATCACCAGGAACATCAGGAAGCCCACGACGATCGAGGAGATCAGTGGGATCACCACCACCGGCATGATCCCGCGCAGCGACGCCGGGACGCGCACCCGCTGGATCGCCATCACCACGGCGCCCGCGATCAGGCCGGCGGCCAGGCCGCCGAGGAAGCCCGCCTTGATCGCGACGGCGATCGACCCGCCGACGAACCCGGGTACCAGACCCGGCCGGTCGGCCATCCCGTACGCGATGTAACCGGCCAGCACCGGCACCAGGAACGCGAAGGCGAGCCCGCCGATCTGGAACATCAGCGCTGCCCAGCTGGTGTGGTCACCCCATGCGAAGTACTCGATCACAGAAGGTGCTTTGTCGATTTTGTAGCCGCCTATCGCGAAGCCGAGCGCGATCAGCAGGCCACCGGCGGCGACGAACGGCACCATGTAACTCACACCGCTCATCAGCCACTTGCGCAGCTTCGCGCCGTAGCCCTCCCCCGTTTCGCCCGCCTCTTCGAGGGGTGAGCCCTTGGCGTCGGCGGAGGAGGCGGCGGTGGTCTCGCCCCGGGCGGCCTTCTCCCTGGCCTCGGCGATCAGCTCGTAGGGGCGGTTGATGCCTGCCTTCACCCCGACGTCGACAGTCGGCTTGCCCGCGAACCGTTCCCGGTCACGTACCGGTACGTCATGCGCGAAGATCACCGCGTCGGCGGCGGCGATGACCGCCGGGTCGAGACGGGTGAAGCCGGAGGAACCCTGGGGTTCGACGGTGAGCTGCACGCCGTCGCGGTTGCCCGCCTGTTCGAGGGATTCGGCCGCCATGTAGGTGTGCGCGATGCCGGTGGGGCAGGAGGTGACGGCGACGATACGGAAGGGGGTCCCGTCGGTGCCCTCGGTGCCCTCGGTGCTGTCGTCGCTGTCGGTGCTGTCCGCGCTGTCGGCAGCGGCGGGTGAGGTGTTCGGGGCGGGTGCGGCCACCGGTGCAGTGGCCGGGACGGGTTCCGGCGCGCTCTCCTCTGCGTCGCCTTCGTCGCTGCGGATCAGTGCGGCGGCCTCCGCCGGGGTGGCCACGGCGCGCAGTGCGTCCGTGAACTCCGCGTTCATCAGCTGTCTGGCCAGGCTGGAGAGGATCGTCAGGTGCGCGTCGTCCGCGCCGGCCGGGGCCGCGATCAGGAAGATCAGGTCCGCGGGCCCGTCCGAGGCGCCGAAGTCGACGCCCTCGGTGCTGCGGCCGAAGGCCAGCGTCGGTTCCGTGACGTGCGTGCTGCGGCAGTGCGGAATGCCGATGCCGCCCTCCAGACCGGTCGGCATCTGCGCCTCGCGCGCCGCGACGTCCGCGAGGAAGCCGTCCAGGTCGGTCACCCGGCCGAGCGCCACCATCCGGGTCGCGAGGAGGCGGGCTGCCTCCTGTTTGGTGTCAGCGGCCAGGTCGAGGTCGACCAGGTCCGCGGTGATCATCTGGCTCATCGCGGGCTCCTTCGCACGGATGTGAGGGCAGATACAGCGGGGGCGGCAGGGGTAAACGGTTCTGCGGGGTCTGGGAGGGCTGCGGGAGCCATGGAACGCGCGAGGGCTCTGGGCGCTGCGTGCGCGCCGCCGCCGGTCCGGCGGGTCACGCGGCCGGTTCCGTCAGTACGCGGTCCAGCGGTACGTCGGCGGTGACGGTGACGGCCGCCGGGTCCAGGTCCGCCGGGGTCGGCATCACGCTGCCGGGCAACTGCACCGCGGCCGCCCCGTGCGCCACGGCCGACGCGAGCGCCTCGGGGCCCTCGCCGCCCGCCGCCAGGAATCCGGCGAGGGAGGCGTCGCCCGCGCCGACGTTGCTCCGTACGGCATCGACGGTCGCCGACGCGAAGTGCACGCCCTCGGCCGACACCAGCAGCTGGCCGTCGGCGCCCAGGCTGGCGAGTACCGCGCCGGCGCCGAGCGTGCGCAGTTCCTCGGCCGCCTTGACCGCGTCACCGACCGTACGGAGCGGGCGGCCGACCGCTTCGGCCAGTTCCTCGGCGTTGGGCTTGACCACGTCGGGCCGCTCCCGCAGGGCCGCGAGGAGCGAGGGGCCTGAGGTGTCGAGGGCGATGCGGGCGCCCGCCGCGTGGGCGCGGGCGACCAGGTCGGCGTACCACTGCGGGGAGAGTCCGCGCGGGAGGCTGCCGCAGCAGGCGATCCAGTCGGCGTCGGCCGAGTGGCTGCGGACGGCGGCCAGGAGGGCCTCGGACTCGGTGGCGGAGAGTTCGGGTCCGGTCGCGTTGACCTTGGTCAGGGTGCCGTCGGGCTCGGCGATGCTGATGTTGGAACGGGTCTGTCCGGACACCCGTACCGGTGCGACCTCGATGCCTTCGGCGGCGAGGAGTTCCGCGACGAGGGCGCCGGGGGCGCCGCCGAGCGGGAGGACCGCGACGGTGCGGTGACCGGCGGCGGACACGGCGCGCGAGACGTTGACGCCCTTGCCGCCGGGGTCCATGCGGTCGGAGGTGGCCCGCAGGACCTCACCGCGCGTCAGCACGGGGACCTCGTAGGTCCGGTCGAGGCTGGGGTTGGGGGTGACGGTCAGGATCATCGTCGTCGGCTCGCTCGTGCTCTCGGTCGGATGGTGGTTCTGCGGATTGCCCCGGCCGGGGCGGTGCGCGTCAGACACACAGCACCTCGATGCCCGCTGCCGTGAGGGCCGCCTCGTCCGCCGGGTTGAGTCCGGTGTCGGTGATGAGCAGGTCGATGTCGGAGAGGTCGCCGAAGCGGGCGAAGTGCTCCTGCCCGTGCTTCGCGGAGTCCGCGAGCAGCACGACCCGGCGGCCGGACGCCACCAGTGCCCGCTTGACGGCGGCCTCGGCGAGGTCGGGGGTGGTCAGGCCGTGTGCCAGGGAGAACCCGTTGGTGCCGAGGAAGACGACGTCGGCGCGGATCTCGCCGTACGCCCGCAGCGCCCAGGCGTCGACGGCGGCGCGCGTACGGTGCCGGACGCGGCCGCCGACCAGGTGCAGGTCGATGCCGGGGTGGTCGGCGAGGCGGGCGGCGGCGGGCAGCGAGTGCGTGACGACGGTGAGCGCGCTCTCCAGCGGGACGGCGGCCGCGAGCCGGACCGCGGTGGAGCCCGCGTCGAGCACCACGCTTCCCTCGGCGGGCAGTTCGGCTACGGCCGCGTGGGCGATGCGGTCCTTCTCGTCGGCCGCGGTGGACTCGCGCTCGGCGAGGTCGGGCTCGAAGTCGAGGCGTCCCGCCGGGATCGCCCCGCCGTGCACCCGGCGCACCAGACCGGCCCGGTCGAGGGCCTTGAGGTCGCGGCGGATGGTCTCGGCGGTGACCTGGAAGGTGTCCGCGAGGGACTGCACGTCGACCCGCCCGCCGTCCCGTGCGAGACGGAGGATTTCCTGTTGGCGCTCCGGTGCGTACATGTGGCTTTACGTCCGATCGATGCCCGAACCTGTGGTTTCTCTCGCAGAGTACGCCCGCGACGCGGGCAAGTAAACACAATCGGGCCCGCCTCGGGCACAAACGGACTTTGGTCCGCGCGCGTGGGCCTTGATACCCGCATGCCTATGCGCCCGCACGCCCACACGCCGGGTTGTCCGTACGCGAAGAGCCCGCCCCCGCACTCGGCCGTGAGTGCGGGGGCGGGCTCTGGACGCAGCACCGAGGACGGCGGTCAGGCCGTCAGCACGGGCTCCTTCTGTACGTCGCCCGGCACATCGCCCTGTACGTCGCCGGACCCGGCTCCGCCGTCGGTCGGCGCACCCTGCCCCGCCGACTTCTTCGGCAGCGCGAACATCAGCAGGAAGATCGCCAGCAGTACGCCGACGGTCCAGCCGAGCGCGTTCTGGAAGGCCTCCACGTACGCGCCGCCGACCGCGGACTGCGCACCGTGTGCGGCCTCGACCCGGTTGTCGACAATTCCGAAGAAGACGACCGACACCAGGCCGATGCCGAACGCGTTGCCCGTCTGGCCGGTCGTGTTGATCAGGCCGGAGGCGGAGCCCGCGTGCTCCTTGGGCACCTCGGACAGCACCGCGTCCGTCAGCGGCGCCACGATCAGGCCCATGCCGAGGCCCATCACGATCAGCGGCAGCGCCATCTGCCAGGAGGTGATGTCCGCACCGAAGTGCTTGGCCTCCCAGATGTAGAGCAGCATGCCCGCGGCCATGGTCAGCGCGCCGGTCTGCAGCACCTTGCGGCCGAAGCGCGGCACCAGCTTCTGCACCGAGATGCCCGCGGCCACCGACACCGCGATGGAGAACGGGATTCCGGTGACGCCCGCGCGCAGTGCGCTCCAGCCGAGCCCGATCTGCATGTACAGCGTCCACACCATGAAGAAGATGCCGCTGAAGACACCGAAGGTGAGCTGCACGGCGATACCGGCGGCGAAGCTCTTCACCTTGAACAGCGACAGTTCCACGAGCGGCGAGCCGTCGCGCCGCGTCTTGTACTTCTCGTACGCGACGAACACCGCGAGCACCAGCAGGCTGCAGCCCATCGACACGTAACCCCACACCGGCCAGTCCAGCTCGCGGCCGCGGGTCAGCGGGTAGATCAGCGCGAGCAGCGCGAGGGTGACCAGTACGACGCCCGGCAGGTCCAGGCGCAGTGCGCGCGGGGCCTTGGACTCGGTGATGAACTTGCGGCCCAGGATCAGGCCCGCGATGCCGACGGGCAGGTTGATCAGGAAGATCGGGCGCCATTCCAGACCGAAGAGGTTCCACTCGGTGAGCAGTGCGCCGAGCAGCGGCCCGGTCACCGCACCCAGGCCGACGATCGCACCGAACAGTCCGAAGACCTTGCCGCGCTCGTGCGCCGGGAAGGTGGCGTGCACGATCGACAGCACCTGCGGGACCATCAGCGCCGCCGTCGCGCCCTGGAGGATGCGGGACGCGACCAGGACGTCCGGGTTGGCGGCGAACCCGCAGAGCGCGGACGCGACCGTGAAGCCACCCATGCCGATCAGGAACAGCCGCTTACGCCCGTAGATGTCACCGAGCCGGCCACCGGTGATCAGACCGGCGGCGAACGCGAGGGCGTAGCCGGCGGTGATCCACTGGATGGCGCTGAAGGTGGCGCCGAGGCTGCCCTGGATGCTGGGGATCGCGATGTTGACGATCGTGACGTCAACCAGGTCCATGAAGGCGGCGGTCATCACGATGGCGAGGGCGAACCAGCGACGGCGGTCGGTGGGCACGGGCGCGGGCGCGGAAGTCGTGGCGGCGGATATCGGGGATCCTGCGGGACTCCCCGACGGGGGTGCTGATGTCATGTCGAAGACGTTAGTCCCGATGTAGGACACAAGATGGCCCACATCGGCATCATGCTGGGTGTTATGACGGACACACCGGCACGGCTGCTGCAATTGCTCTCGCTGCTCCAGACGCCCCGCGAATGGCCGGGCAGCGAACTCGCCGATCGGCTGGAGGTTTCCCGCCGAACGGTCCGCAGGGACATCGACCGGCTCCGTGACCTGGGCTATCCGGTGCAGGCCACGATGGGTGCGGAGGGCGGGTACCGGCTGGTCGCGGGCAAGGCGATGCCGCCGCTGGTGCTCGACGACGAGGAGGCGGTGGCCATCGCGGTCGGGCTGCGCGCCGGCGCCGGGCACGCGGTCGAGGGCATCGAGGAGGCGTCGGTACGGGCGCTGGCCAAGCTGGAACAGGTGCTGCCGTCCCGGCTGCGCCACCAGGTCTCCACGCTCCAGGCCGCGACGATCCCGCTGACCAGTGGCGACGGGGCGAGCATCGATCCGCAGACGCTGACGGTGATCGCGGGGGCGGCGACCGGGCACGAGCGGCTGCGGTTCGGCTACCGGGCGGGCGACGGTACGGCGACCAAGCGGCTGGTCGAGCCGTACCGGCTGGTCAGCACCGGGCGCCGCTGGTACCTCGTCGCGTACGACATCGACCGCGAGGACTGGCGGACCTTCCGGGTGGACCGGGTGAGCGAGCCCTTCGCGACGGGGGCGCGGTTCGTGCCGCGCGGGCTGCCGACGGGCAACGCCGCCGACTTCCTGAGGCAGTCGCTGGGCAACGGACGCCAGGCGCCGCACCGACTGGTGGTGACGTTCGAGGCGCCCGCCGAGTTCGTGGCGGCGCGGCTGCCGGGCACGCTGGGGGCGCCGGTGGCGACCGGCGACCACAGCTGCCGACTGGAGGCGGAGATCGCGGACTCGCTGGAGTGGCTCGGGCTGCGGCTGGCCATGGTGGACTGCGAGTTCGCGGTCGAGGAGCCGCCGGAGCTGGTCAACGCGCTGACTTCGCTGGGCGAGAGGATCGGGAGGGCGGTTGCCGTGCGGGGGCGTTAGCGCGGGAGCGTGGAAGCGTGGAAGCGTTTGCAGCGGGAGCGTTGAAGCGTTTGCAAGGGCAGGGCTTGTTGCGTTACGGGGCAGGCTGATGGGGAGCCCCGGCGCCGGGGGGAGTGCGCCGGGGCTTCTTCCCGGGTAGGACGCAGCGGCTGGGGCGCCCCCGCGTCGTGGTCTTGGGTTCGGTCAGGCTGCCGCGTCGAAGCCCGTGTCGTGGGCCATCTTCTTGAGCTCCAGCAGTGCGTGCTTCTCGATCTGCCGGATTCGCTCGCGGGTCAGGCCGTGCTCCTTGCCGACCTCGGTGAGCGTGCGCTCGCGGCCGTCCTCGATTCCGTACCGCATCCGGATGATGGAGGCGGTGCGCTGGTCCAGCTTGCCGATCAGGTCCTCCAGCTCCTCGCTGCGCAGCATGGAGAGCACCGACTGCTCGGGCGAGATCGCCGAGGTGTCCTCCAGGAGGTCACCGAACTGGGTCTCGCCGCCGTCGTCGACCGGCATGTTGAGCGAGACCGGGTCGCGCGCCCAGTCCAGTACGTCGCTGACGCGCTGGGGCTTGGTGTCGAGCTCGGCCGCTATCTCCTCGTGCTCCGGGTCGCGCCCGTTCTCACGGTTGAACTCGCGCTGGACGCGGCGGATCCGGCCCAGCTCCTCCACCAGGTGGACGGGCAGGCGGATGGTGCGGGACTGGTCGGCTATGGAGCGGGTGATGGCCTGACGGATCCACCAGGTCGCGTACGTGGAGAACTTGAAGCCCTTCGCGTAGTCGAACTTCTCGACGGCGCGCACCAGGCCGGCGTTCCCCTCCTGGATGAGGTCGAGCAGGGGCAGGCCGCTGCGGGGGTAGCGGCGGGCGACGGCGACGACGAGGCGCAGGTTGGACCGGATGAACAGGTCCTTGGCGCGCTCCCCCGCCTCGTACAGCCTTTCCAGCTCCTCGCGCGAAGCGGCACCGGCCTCCTTGGAGTCACCGGAGTCACCCGCCTGGGGGGACTCGGCCTCGCCGTCCAGGATCTGCCGTGCGTACACACCGGCTTCGATGATCTGGGACAGCTCGACTTCCTTGGCGGCGTCCAGCAGTGGCGTCCGTGCGATCTCGTCGAGGTACATGCCGACCAGGTCGCGGTCGGCGATCTCCCCGCCTACGGCGCGAACGCTGCTTGCCCGGGTCGATCCGGTCGAGGACCGACGGGCGACGGCACGGGTTGCCATGCTTGGTGCTCCCTTGCGTGAGTAGGTCGCGGTGGTGTGACTGTGGCTGCCGGGATTCCTTTCGGGTTCCCCGCTTCCAATGAATCCAACGGCTGGAATCCGGACAGAATTCCCCTCGGCCGCACTCAATTTCGTGATCTTGCAGTACCCTGTCGCCCCGCATACGGGTGAACCTGGCTTAAATCACCACGAAAGTGCAGGTCAGGGCGGGTGCGGAGGGTGATCTGCGGGGACTCGCCGGTCTTTATGGGCGCTTCACCAGTGAGACGTCGATCACCTTCGGTGCGGTCGCTTCCTTGCCTGGGGTGTGGTTCTTGGCGGCTCTGTCTGAACGTGAAGACGGGGTGGGGGGTCGGGTGGTTGCTTGGGATGACCGATCTGGGTGGAATCTGGGGTGGTGGGTGATTGGTCCGTGGGGAGGCGGGCCTGGGTGGGTGGGCCGCTGCGCGGGGCTTCACCCCACCCCGCCCCTTCCCGAAACCGGGGCTCCGCCCCGGACCCCGGGCCCGTGCGGGCGGGCGGGGGCGGGTGGGCTGCCGGGGCTGCGCCCTGGACCCCGGGGTGGCAGCCCGGTTGGGGTGGGTGGGGGAGGTGCGGGTGCGTCGTTGGCTGGCCGCGCAGTTCCCCGCGCCCCTGACGGGGCGGGATACGTGTGGCTAGTCGCGCCCGCGCGGCGGAGCCGCACAGTGTCACAGCCCCGCGCCCCTGACGGGGCGGTACGTCCCATGGCCTAGGTCCGTAGCCCGTTACCAATTGGGGTGGGTGGCTCTACTGTCCGGCGCATGGACACCACAGGTACGTACGACGAGGCACTTGAGCGGCTGCATTCCACCGGGCCCGAGCGGCTCGGGCGGCTTTCCAATCACGCGCCGATGGCAGTGGAGGCGCTCGCCGCGAACGGGCGGGCGGCGGACGTGCATCGTTGGCTGGACCTGTACGCGCACAAGTTGGAGGACTTTCCCAGCACCACCGCCCCCGTCCGGGACGACAACTGGGCCGAGGCGCTCGGTGACCCCCGGCGGGCTGCCGACTGGATCGTGTACTTCGAGCGGTTGCTGGCCGAGCGGCCCTGGCGCGACGTGCTCGCCGAGTGGTGGCCCCGGCTGTTGCCCGGCATCGCCGGCAGTGCCGCGCACCCGGTGATCCGGGTCGGGCACGCGGTGCGCGGTCTTCTGGAGGACGGCGGGCAGCACGGGCCCCGGCTCACCGAGCTGGCGCACGGGCTCGGCTACTGGGCGGCCCGGCACCTCCCCACCCCCGAGGTCACACCGCTGACCGGAGCGGTCACCGCCACCGGCGCACTGGACGCCGTACCGCCGATCGACGTGCGGGAGGGTGGGTTTCCCGACCGCCTCGCGCGCGTGGCGCGAGTGCCCGTGTGGGCGGCGGCTCCCGCGACGCCCGAGGAGGCGCGCGAGAAGCTGGCCGAGCTGGTGCGGGCGGCCGTGCACCGGTACGCCACCCACGGGCACGGCGAAGAGACCATGCTGGTGCACGCCTCGACCGCACCCAATGCCGTACTACGCACCCTGCCCGCTCTGCCGAAGTCGCTGTGGGTGCCGAGTCTGCGCACTGCGTGGCAGGTCACCGCGGCCGTCACCGCGATGTACGCGCCCGACGAGGCGATCGACTACCGGCCGCGGGCGGCGGGGCTCACTGCCGAGGAGGTCTTCGAGCGGGCCGCCGCGCACGGCGACGAGCACGTGGTGAAGTTCGCCGACACCGCACTGGACGTCGGCGGCGAACACGCCCTGTCGGCCGCGCTCTACGCCGTGGAGATCAGTGAGCCCATGAGGTGAGTCCCAGTCCCGGATACGGGCGTCGTCAGCGTCAACGTCAGCCGAACTGGACCGATCGTTTCGCCAGGCCCATCCAGAATCCGTCGATCACACTGCGCACACTGCCGAGTTCGTCCTGCGCCGCGCCCAGCGTCACGAACAGCGGTGCGAAGTGTTCCGTGCGCGGGTGGGCCAGGGCGCCCGCCGGGGACTTGTGCTCGAAGTCGAGCAGTGCGTCGACGTCCGCGGCGGCCAGCGCCCGCTGCCCCCAGTCGTCGAACTCCGCCGACCACGACGGCACGCCCGGCCCGGTGTGCCGCAGTGCCGCCAGGTTGTGGGTGAAGAAGCCGCTGCCGACGATCAGCACCCCCTCGTCCCGCAGCGGCGCCAGCTTGCGCCCGATGTCCATGAGCTGCTGCGGGTCGAGCGTCGGCATCGACACCTGGAGCACCGGAATGTCGGCCTCCGGGAACATCTCCACCAGCGGTACGTACGCCCCGTGGTCCAGCCCCCGGTCCGGTTCGTCCTGCACCGGCAGCCCGGCGCCGCGCAGCAGCTTCCGTACGGAATCGCCCAGTTCAGGCGCGCCCGGCGCGGCGTACCGCACCGCGTAATAGTGCTCGGGGAAGCCCCAGAAGTCGTAGACGAGAGGGACGGTACGGGTGGCGCCGAGAGCCAGCGGCGCCTCCTCCCAGTGGGCGGAGACCACCAGGATCGCGCGCGGCCTGGGCAGGTCGGCGGACCAGGCGGCCAGTTCCCCGGGCCAGACCGGGTCGTCCGCGAGGGGCGGGGCTCCGTGGCTGAGATAGAGGGCGGGCATGCGCGCGGCGGTGGATGTCATGCGATCTAGTTTAACTTTCAATGAGGAGCTTTACAGTGGAGCGTATGAGAACGAAGAAGAAGACGGCTCACGGCACCCGGCCACCGGACGGCAGCGCCGCCGCCCCGGAACCCCGTTGGCTCAGCGACGAGGAACAGCGCGTCTGGCGCGCGTACATCCACGCCACCACCCTCCTCGACGACACCCTCGACCGCCAGCTGCAGCGCGACGCGGGCATGCCGCACATGTACTACGGGCTGCTCGTACAACTCGTACAGGCTCCCGGCCGCAAGCTGCGGATGACCGAGCTGGCCAAGAGCGCGAAGATCACCCGTTCCCGGCTCTCGCACGCGGTCGCCCGGCTGGAGCGGAACGGCTGGGTCCGCCGCCAGGACTGCCCCTCCGACAAGCGCGGCCAGAACGCCTTCCTCACCGACGAGGGTTACGAGGTCCTCAAGGCGGCGGCACCCGACCACGTGGCACTCGTCCGCGCGGCGATCTTCGACCGGCTGAGCGAGGAACAGGTGCGGCAGCTCGGCGAGATCATGTGCAGCATCGCCGACGGCCTGGAGCCCACGGGTACGGGTGCGGACCTTCCCTGGCTCCGGTGACACGTACAAACGACGTAACGAAGCAACGGCGCAACGACGTCCCTGTGCCGACCCGACGCACGACGCCCCGGCCCCGCTGCGGACAGCACAGCGGAACCGGGGCGCGAAGGGGTCAAAGTGCGTCAGTGCGCGATGACCGGAATCTTCAGTTCGGCGTCGGCGTCGACTGCCACGTCGCCGCCGGCTGCCGCGTCGGCACCCGGGCCCCTGCCCTCGCCCGACGACGACGCGGGCGTCGTCACGCCCGGCTTGCCCGCCGTGATCAGCGTGAAGGCGATGCCCGCCGACACGACCAGGATGCCGACGGCCCACCAGATGGCACTGGCGTAACCGTGCACCGCCGCCTGTGCGCCGAGCAGCTGCTCGGGCAGGCCGTCGCCCGCGTGCGACAGGGCGTAGTCCCGGGTGGCGCTGACCGCGACGGTGCTCAGCAGCGCGGTGCCGATGGCGCCGCCGACCTGCTGCGAGGTGTTCACCATGGCGGAGGCGACGCCCGCGTCGCGCGGCTCGATGCCGTGCGTGGCCAGCGACATGGCCGGCATGAACGCCGTACCCATGCCCAGGCCCAGCATCAGCTGCGCGGGCAGGATCAGACCGGCGTACGAGGAACCGACCTCCAGCTGGGTGAGCAGCAGCATGCCGGTCGCGGCGAGCAGGAAGCCGGGGCCCATCAGCAGGCGCGGCGGCACCCGCGTCATCAGCCGGGCGCCGATCTGCGTGGAGCCCGTGATCATGCCCGCGATCATCGGCAGGAACGCGAAGCCGGTCATGACGGGCGAGTAGCCCTTGATGGCCTGGAGGTAGTACGTGAGGAACAGGAAGAGGCCGAACATGCCGATGACCGCGAGGCCCAGCGACAGGTAGACCCCGCCCCGGTTGCGCTCCAGCAGGACGCGCAGCGGCAGCAGCGGGTTCTTCACCCGGGACTCGACGGCCACGAAGGCGGCCAGCAGCACGACCGCGGCAGCGAACATGCCCAGGGTCATGCCGGCACTCCAGCCGTCGCTCTCGGCGCGCGTGAAGCCGTACACCAGGGCCACCAGGCCGAGGGTGGAGAGGACCACGCCGGGGATGTCGAGCCGCGAACGGTTGCGGCCGCCGGCCGGCTCGCGGATGAAGAAGTACGCGCCCACGGCGGCGACCACCGCGAAGGGGATGTTGACGAAGAACGTCCAGCGCCAGTCGAGGTACTCGGTGAGGAAGCCGCCGAGGATCAGGCCGACCGCACCGCCGCCGCCCGCGATGGCGCCGAAGATGCCGAACGCCTTGGCGCGCTCCTTCACGTCGGTGAAGGTCACGGCGAGCAGGGACAGCGCGGCGGGTGCCAGCATGGCGCCGAAGACGCCCTGGAGGGCGCGCGAGCCGAGCATCATCGCCTCGCCGGATGCGGCACCGCCCAATGCGGAGGCGGCGGCGAAGCCGATCAGGCCGATGACGAAGACGCGCTTGCGGCCCCACAGGTCGGCGAGGCGGCCGCCGAAGAGCAGCAGTCCGCCGAAGGCGAGGGCGTAGGCGGTGATGACCCACTGCCGGTTGCCGTCGGAGATGCCGAGGTCGGTCTGGGCGGACGGCAGGGCGATGTTCACGATCGTGGCGTCGAGGACGACCATCAGCTGGGCCAGCGCGATGAAGACGAGCGCCTTCCAGCGGTTGGGGTCAACTGCGTTGCCTGGCACGGAATCGGATATCGCGCCTCCCCGCTGGGAGAGGGAGTGGTCTGTTTTTGACATGGGAGTAGCCACCTAAGGGTGCGAATGCTGTGAAAGCTAGAAATACGGACAGGAGCGGCACCCAGGGGGCACTGCGCTTGATCGAGTTACGTGTGAAGTGACGCCCGGCTCATGTGTGAAGTGACGCCCGGCGCCGAGGCGGCGGCATCACCGTGACCGCCGGAGGTCCTCCAGGGTCGCGGCGCTCCCGGGCAGTTCGGAGCGGGCCGGTGCTTCGAGCCCGTCGAGGAACAGTTGCAGATGGCGGTGGACGAACTGGTCGAAGTTCATGCAGCCGCTGCCGGGCAGCGGCCGGGTGAGCTGGGACAGCGCGACCATGAGGTCTCCGACCGCGACGTCGGTACGGAGCCGGCCGGCCTTGCGGGCCCGGCCCATGAGGTCCTCGACGGCCACTTCCAGCCGCTCGCGCCCGGCGAGCAGGTCCTCGTGCTGTACGTCGAACCCCTCGGAGAGCATCGGGCACAGTGCGCCGATCCGCTCGTCGGCGGCCTCGTGGACGAAGCGCCGCAGGGCGCCGAAGGAATCGCCCTGCTCCTCGGCGATCTCCAGTACCGCCGCTTCGGCGCGCTCGGCCGTGCGGGACAGCACGGACAGCACCACCTCGTGGATCAGGCCGTTACGGTCGGGGAAGTTCCGGTAGAGCGTGGCGTTGCCGACCCCGGCACGGCGGGCGATCTCGTCGAGCGGCACCTCGGGTCCGTACTCGACGAACATCTCGCGCGCCGTGGTGACGATGCGCTCCCGGTTGCGCAGTGCGTCGGCACGCGGGCGCGTGACGCGCCGCTCAGCCACGGAAGCACCGGAGGCACCGGATTCGCTGACCACCACGACCACTCTCCCAACCGGGGAAGGCTTCCCCACTTCTTGCGGACCTACCTTCAAACGGGGAGACGCTCCCCGTTTATTTCCACCTGCCCCCCCTTCCTTCCTGTGACCTGAGTCACAAGGAACCCCACCTTCGGCCCACCCACCGCGCGCCCCTCCGCACGTCACCGGAGGGTGAGCAAACAGGAGCAGTCAGTACTGTCCGGGACGGAACGGACAGGGCTGCGTGGAGCGGAAGGCCATATTCCATGCAGCAGCCGCGCCCCCGCCCCGGCATAACCGGCGGCCCGCGCCGCGTCATCACCCTCGCCGCCCTGGCGACCGTCGCCCTCACCGTGGTGACCAGCGCGAGCACCCCCCTCGGCGACTTCCGCCACTCCCAGTCGGGCCCGGCCAGAACCACCCACCGCGCCGCCGAGGGCTCCGGCGCCGTACGTACGCAGGCCGAACCGGCCGGACCGCCCGGTTCGACGGAGGCGCTGGAGGCGGCCCTCCAGCCGTGCCGCATCACCGGCACCCACGGCGTGCAGATGTCGGAGGGCATGCCGACGCCCGCCGGCTACGCGCGGTCCACCGGCGAGGTGCGCGCCCTCAACCTGATGATCGACTTCCCGGACGCCGTGGGCCAGGGAACGGCGCTCGCCCGCTTCCAGGAGTTCGCGCCGCAGACCGCCGCCTGGTTCGACGCCAGCAGCTACGGCCGGCTGCGGTACGTCCCCAAGGCCCCGCTCACCGACTGGCTGCGGATGCCGCTGGCGTTCGCCGAGTACGGGATAGAGCGCGGCGCCCCGTTCGAGCCGGGCTACCAGCGGCTGGTGCAGGACATCGTGTCGATCGCCGACCCCCGGGTCGACTTCTCCGCGTACGACCTGGTGAACATCCTGGTCACCCCGAACGCGGGCCCCTCCGCCCTGGACACCGTCCTGTCGGTGACCTTCTCCGGCAACAGCGAGGCGCCGGTCGCGGACGGCGTGCCGCTCGCCAACACCTCGTTCGTCTACAGCCGCCAGGACGACGGCTCCGGCAGCTACCCGGAGACCGGCTTCCGGGTACTCCCCCACGAGAACGGCCATGTCTTCGGCCTGCCCGACCTCTACACCACCGACGGCGGCGGCGCGGTCGGCCACTGGGACATCATGTCCGAGGACTGGGGGGCCAACAACGACCTGCTGGGCTGGCACAAGTGGAAGCTGGGCTGGCTCGACAGCCGGCAGATCGGCTGCGCCTCCCGCCCCGGCACCACCGACCTCACGCTCGCCCCGCTGGCCTCCGTGGGCACCGGCCGCAAGCTGGCCTTCGTACCGCTCTCCGACAAGTCGGGTTACGCCGTCGAGGTGCGCACCCGCGCGGGCAACGACGACGCGGTGTGCAAGCCCGGCGTGCTCGTCTACCGCGTCGACGCGGACGTGGACACCGGCAACGGCCCCATCACCGTCGCCGACAGCGAGCCCGGCAGCGGCGGCTGCACCCGGCGGCCCAACGTCCATCTGGAGCTCTCCGACGCCACGTTCGTCCCCGGCACGTCGTTCACCGACCGCGAGCGCGGCGTACGCATCGACGTGCTCGACGAGGACAGCGACACCGGAGACCACCGGATCCGCATCACCCGCTCCTGACTCCACGCGAAAGCGCCCGCCTCCCCCCACCCCGAGCCCCCGGGCGCGGCCCGGGAAACCCTGTCGGCCCACCACCGGCCACCGGCTACACTGTCGGTCGGCGTCCTCCCGTGGCCGCCCATGCCTCCGTAGCTCAGGGGATAGAGCACAGCTCTCCTAAAGCTGGTGTCGCAGGTTCGAATCCTGCCGGGGGCACAGTCGCGAAGCCCCCCGGCCGTCATCGGCCGGGGGGCTTCGTGGTGCGTACGCGCCGGTGGGTCAGTCCGTGCCGCCGCGCAGGATGCGTTCCGTGCGGGCGTCGAGGTCGGCGCGGAGGTGGGCCGCCGCAGAATGAGCGGTCAGGAGGCCCTGCGGACCGCCGCCGCCTTGCGTGCCGCCGCCATCTCCGCGGATTCGCGGCGGCCCCTGGAGGGGGCCGGGGAGCGCCGGGAGCGGGTCGGGCGGCTGCGGTTCTGGTCGGGGGAGGCGGCAGAGGACGACCCGCCGGCCGCACCGGACGTCTTGGAGGCGCCTCGGACCGGAACGCCCGACGGGGCCTGGGCGCCGGTGATGCGGGTGAGTTCGGCGTCGCCGGAGCGGACCGCGGCCGTGTGCGCCGTGACGCCGGCCTCGCGCATCAGCCGGGCGAAGTCGCGGCGCTGGCCGTGCGTGACCAGGGTGACGACGCGGCCGGACTCGCCCGCGCGGGCGGTGCGGCCGCCCCGGTGCAGGTAGTCCTTGGGGTCGGTCGGCGGGTCGACGTTGACGACGAGGTCGAGGTTGTCGATGTGGATGCCCCGGGCGGCGACGTTGGTGGCGACCAGGACGGTGATCTCGCCGTTCTTGAAGCGGTCGAGCGTACGGGTGCGCAGCGGCTGCGACTTGCCGCCGTGCAGGGCCGCCGCGCGGACGCCGCTGGCGAGCAGGTCTGTGGTGAGCCGGTCCACGGCGTGCTTGGTGTCCAGGAACATCAGTACGCGTCCGTCGCGGGCCGCGATCTCGATGGTGGTGGCGTGCTTGTCGGCACCGTGCACCTCCAGGACGTGGTGCTCCATGGTGGCGACGGTGCTCGACGACGGGTCGACGGAGTGGACGACCGGGTCGGTCAGGAAGGTGCGCACCAGCTTGTCGACGTTGCGGTCGAGGGTGGCGGAGAAGAGCATGGTCTGCCCGTCCTCCCGTACCTGCTGGAGCAGTTCGTTGACGTCGGGCATGAAGCCCATGTCGCCCATCTGGTCCGCCTCGTCGAGGACGGTGATCCTGACCTGGTCGAGCCGGCAGTCGCGGCGCTCGATGAGGTCCTTGAGGCGGCCGGGGGTGGCGACGACGACGTCCGTACCGCGTCGCAGCGCGGAGGACTGGCGGCCGATGGACATGCCGCCGACGACGGTGGCCAGGCTCAGGTTCAGGACCTTCGCGTACGGGGTGAGTGCGTCCGTCACCTGCTGGGCGAGTTCGCGCGTCGGTACGAGGACCATGGCGAGCGGCGCCTTGGGCTGTGCCCTGCGCCCGTACGCGGCCGTACGCACGAGCATCGCGAGGCCGAAGGCGAGGGTCTTGCCGGAGCCGGTGCGGCCACGGCCCAGCACGTCGCGCCCCGCGAGGGCGTTGGGGAGCGTCGCGGCCTGGATGGGGAAGGGCTCGGTGACGCCCTCCGCGACCAGGGCCCGCTGGACGGAGTCCGGCATGTCGAGCTCGGTGAAGGCGGTGACCGGGGGCAGGCCGGGGGTGACGGTGACCGGGAGGGCGAATTCGCCCTTCAGCGACACCGGACGGCGGGTCCGCCCGCCGTTGCCGGAGCCGGACCGGTTGGTGGTGCCGGAGCCGGACCGGTTGGTGTTGCCGCCACCGGCGTGGCCGCCGCCCGTACGGGTGCCGGAGCCCGAGCCGCGCTTTCCGGCACTGGTGTCGCGGTTTCCGCCGAAGCGGGCATAGTTCGTACTCAATGGAGATTCCTCCTCGATACCGGCACGTATCGAGGAAATCCCGGACCCGCGAACCGGCGGGCCGCATTTCAAGAACGGGCCGAAATGAATTCAAAACACTGAAAAACATAGAAAAACACGGAGGCAGACCGAGGGGGCTCCCCCTGTCCCTGACTCCGGTCCCTCATAACAACAACCGGGCCCGTTTCATTCCCGGGCGCAAAAACGGGCTGGGACCTGCACCCGAGGTGCAGGTCCCAGCCGCGCTGTCACCGCTGATCAGGCACGAAGCCGATGATCAGGCGGGGACGATGTTCTCCGCCTGCGGGCCCTTCTGGCCCTGCGTGACGTCGAAGTTCACCTTCTGGCCTTCCTGGAGCTCACGGAAGCCGGAGGTGGCGATGTTCGAGTAGTGGGCGAAGACGTCGGCGCCGCCGCCGTCCTGCTCAATGAAGCCGAAGCCCTTTTCCGAGTTGAACCACTTCACGGTGCCAGTAGCCATGTCAAATCTCCTTCGGGGTAAAAACCCGGGAAACACACACTGTGCGTGTTCCACGTCGCGCGATGATGACCCCGTCCGGGAGAAAAGCACCGGAAATACAAAAGAAAAGTGCGCCCACCGGAAGACGAATGAATTCCAGGGAGAGCACTTGTAAGTCTTTTCGGGAACCACAACTGCAACTGCGAATAACCGTAGCATGCCGAGAGCATTTCGGCACGGCGAGTATTCGCGTCGTCGCTCTGGGCGGAGCGCACGGGGAATCTACCCCGGCGGCGAGGCCGCCAACCCTCACCCCCGTACGAACCCTCACGGACCCTTGCGAGCCCTTACGAACGAGCGCCGGGCGGGCCGAAATCTCCTCGGCCCGCCCGGCCAGCCACGTCAGCCCGGCCGGGTCAGCCCAGCCGCGTCAGCCCAGCCGCGTCAGCTTCGACCCGAAGCCCGGCTCGACCAGGTCCGACTGGAGCGCCACCGGCGCCTTGACCTGACCCGGACCGGTGCCGACGGTGACCTCGCCGACCACGTCACCGGCCTTCGCCGCGTGCGGCACCGTCTTGCCCGCCGCCGCGCCGACCTCCAGGTTCACCTTCAGTCCGGGCCAGCCGACCGCCTTGAGGTCCTGCGTCGCGACGACCGGGGTGTGTCCGCCGAGCCCGTCGTCCACGAACCCGACGACCTCGCCCTTCTTGACGACCGTCGCGGACGTCACGACCTCCTGCGCCTTCTCGATCAGCTTCAGGCTGTTGTCGATGGCGGCCTGGAGCTTGTCGCTCAGCTTGGTGCCCTTCTGCTGGTTCATCACCGAGCCGATGATCCGACGTTCCTTGCCGTCGATGATCGTGCTCGCCGTGAACAGCAGGTTGCCGCCGGCCGGGGTGGTCGAGCCGGTCTTGATGCCGTTGACACCCGGCTTCAGCAGGATGTTGTTGTTGTTGTAGATCATGCCGTCGATACCGGGGACCTTGACCTGGGGCAGGTCGACGATCTGGCGGAAGACCTCGTTCTTCATGACCGCCTTGCCCAGCTTGACCTGGTCGACCGGGGTGCTGACGGTGCCCTTGTCGAAGCCGCTGGGGTCGGTGTAGGTCGAGTTGGTCATGCCGAGGTCCTTGGCGGCGGCGTTCATCTTCTTGACGAACTCCTCCTCCGACCTGGCGTCCCAGCGTCCCAGCAGGCGCGCGATGTTGTTGCCCGAGGGAATCATCAGCAGCTCGATCATCTGGCGCAGCGTGAACTCCTGCCCCTTGGTGACCTTGGCCGTCGACTCGTCGGGCTTCTTCGCGTCGTCCTCGCCCTGCTGGTCGATGGAGACCTTGGGGCCGGTCTCCTTGCCCTTGAGCGGGTGGCTCTGGAGGATCACGTACGCCGTCATGGCCTTCGCCATGCTCGCGATCGGGGCGGGCTTCTGCGCGCCCTCGGTGCCCATCGAACCGACGCCCTCGACCTCGACGGCCGACTGGCCGTCACCCGGCCATGGCATGTCGGTCTTCCCACCCTCGAAGGTGTACGACGGCGAGGACGTGAGCTCTATCTTCGGGTCCGGCAGCGGACGCACCAGCTGCACGACCCCGACGACGACCACCAGCAGCAGGACCAGCGGCGTCCAGATCTTGACCCGGCGGACGGTCGTCCGCACCGGCGTCTCCGGCGGCGCGGGCTTGTTCGTGAGCTCGGCGAGCAGGTCGAGCGGCGGCTTGGGCGGCAGCGGCTGCTGCTTGGTCCGCTCGGCCTCCGGAAGCCCGGCGGCCTGCTGCGGCAACGGCTGAGATGCGGCCGGGGCTGCCGGGGGCCTGGGCGCGCGTACGTCGTCGGGCCTGAGCGGTACGAAGGTGCTGGTCCGCTCCGTGTCGGACTCGGGCGGCGGCACCTTGGAACTCGGCCCGCCACGGGGGGCCCTGGGCGCCTTCGGATCGGTCGCGGGCAACTTGAGCATCGCCGTCGGCTGATCCACCTCGGGCGCGGAGGGCCGCATGGTCTTGAAGACGGCGGTGGCCTGATCGACCCCACCGCGCTCGTCGTCCCGCGAGTCGGACGGGCCACCGGAGGGCTTGCCCGCGTCCGGCGTGTCGGCGGAGGGCTTGGCGCTGCTCGGCTCGCCAGCTGCGGGCTCGCCCGCGTCCGGCTTGACGGCGGCAGGCTTGTCACCCGAGGGCACGCCCTCCGACTTGTCACCCGTGGACTGGCCGACTGCGGGGCTGCCCGCGTCCGGCTTGGCGCCGGTGGGCTTGGGGGTGTCCGGCTTGGCAGCCTTGGGCTGACCCACGACCGGGAGGACAGCCGTCTGCTCGGCGGCGGGCTTGGCGGCCGGGGATTTTGCTGCGTCCGGCTCAGCTGCCGTGGAGTTGTCTCCGGAGGGCTTGCCCGCGTAGGGCTCGGCGGGCGTGGAGTCGTTTCCAGCGGGCTTGCCTGCGGTCGGCTTGGCTGCCGGGGACTCGCTCGCGTCCGGCTTGGGGGCGGGCTTGCCTGCGGTCGGCTTGGCTGCCGTGGAATCGCTTGCGTCCGGCTTGAGGGCGGGCTTGTCAGCCGTGGGCTGGCCCGCTATGGGCTTGGTGCTGTCCGGCGTGGCGCCGGTGGGCTTGGTGCTGTCCGGGTTGGTGGTTGCGGGGGTGTCGGCCTGGGGCTTGGCTTTCGCAGGTGGGGAGGCCTTCGGGGCGGACTCTGCGGGTTCAGGCTTCGCGGCCCTGGCTGCCGCAGGCTCGTCCTCGGCACGCTCGGTCTTCTCCGACCCGGCTGCCGCAGACTCGGCCGCCTCGGGTTCGGTCCCTGCGGGCTTGTCCTTGGCGGAGCCGGTCGGCCCGGGCTCGGCGTGGGCGGCTGTCGCGGGGGCGGGGTTCTCGGAATTCGCCTTCGTGGCGTCGTCGGCCGCGGAATCGGCCTTCACGCGCTTGGGCTCGTCGTCCTTCGTGCCTTCGGCGGCGGCGGAACGGTCCTGCGGGTCACCGGCGGCCTTCCGGGCCGCACGAGCGCCCGAGAAGGCGGCGGCAGCGATGGCGGCGGACGACGAGGCGCTGGACTCGGCGTCGGTGTCGGTGTCGGGGTCGGCGTCCGGGCCGGACGGAGCCGCGTCCGGGTCGTCGGACGTGGCGACCCAGGCCGCGACGGCCGCGCGCAGGCGGGAGTCGCCCGTCCCGGCGCCCGTTCCGGTGTCCGTGTCGTCGCCGTCGGTGTCCTTCGGGCGCGTCCGGAACACGCCCGTCGGCTGGTCCACCTCGTCGGGCCCGTCGGGCTCGGTCATTGCTTCCGCCTCCGGATTCGCTTCCGCACCGGATTCCGTTTCCGTACCGGAATCCGTCTCCGGGCCGGAACCCGGCTTCGAACCGGATTCCGGTTCGGTGCCCTTCGGGCGGGTCCTGAAGACGCCCGTGGGCTGGTCCACGCCCGTGGACTCCGTGGACGCCGACTCGTGCACCACCTCGTCGGCATCGTCCGCAACCGACTTCGACGCCTCCTGCGTCCTCTCGCGGAAGACCGCGAGCCGAGGATCGCGTTCGCCCGCCGTCTCCCCCGACGACTTCCGCTGCTCCGACCTGCCGGGGGACTCGCCCGCCACCGATGCCTCCTCAACCCGCACACCGCAGCGGGGCCCGCCCCCGCTGTCCGATCCATGGACCAGTGTCCTGCTACGAGCACCGGCCCCACGTGCTAGACGAGAACGACATACCTACTGGTTCCCGTACATAGCACCCAGGCACTCTCGACAGATGAATGTGAGAGGGGTCACCCTGTCATTCATCCACGCGGGGAGGCATGGATGGGCAGGAGCCGCAGAACAATTCCGGAGGAGCTTCTGTTGCTCGCTCTGGACCCGGCAACGGGTACCACAGCGCAGCCGCAGTCGCTCGACCTCGGCCTGGCCGGGGCACAGCTAGTGGAGCTGGCTCTGGCAGGACGGATAGCCCCTGACGGGGATCGTATCGCCGTGGTGATGCCACGGCCGACCGGAGATCCGACACTGGACTCCGCACTGGAACTGCTGCGCCGACGCGGCAGCCCGGTTCGGGCGGTCCACTGGATCGGCGGGCCCCGACTGGGGCTGCGCCAGATCTATCTCGCGCACCTGGAGCGGTGCGGCATGGTTCATGCCGTCTCGGGCCAGATGTGCGGGGTGCTGCCGACGACTCGCTACCAGGCGACCGACACGGCAATCAGCCGGGACATCCGTGCCCGGCTGGACAGTGCGATCCGCACCGGTGTACCGCCGGATCCGCGGACCGCGGCGCTCGCCGCGCTGGCCCACGCAGTCGGGCTCGGCAAGCACCTGTACCCCGGCAACGAGGGCCGGTCGTCCAGGTCCCGTCTCCGGGACCTGATTCGGCACGACCCGATGGGCGGACTCGTGGCACACGCCGTGATGGACGTCCAGAACGGTGTGGCCGCCGCGCCGCGCCGTGCCGCGCCGGGCACGTCCGCCGCTCCGGGAAGTCCCGGCAACGGCGGTGGCGGCGGAGCGCGTCAGACCGCTTCCGCTTCCGTACCGGTGCAGCCGCACCGCGGCAGCATGGCCCGTGCCGTGGCGCACTGAAGCACCACCCGCAGCACCGAGCAGGAACCGCAGCACCGAAGTACCGCAGCACCGCAGCACCGCGGAACAAACGCGCGGGGCAGTGGACCGGCCGTCCGGACGAGGGCCGGGCCGCCGCCCCGCGCGTGTTTCCCGTGCCGGAGCGAATTCCCGCCCCGGAGCGCGTCCCCTTGCGCCGGCTGCCGCCGAATCCGTTCCGGTTACGTGTCCGCGGCACCACCCTGTGTGGCCGTTTACCAGCGCGGCCAAGCCAGTTGGTGGCAGTCTGCTGAAGAGTAGATAAGCAGAGCACGCAGCCGGAGGTGCAGTTCCCGTGGCGTCCCCCAATGTCAATCCCACCGTCAGGCGACGCCGACTGGGCCAGGAGTTGCGTCGCCTCCGAGAGCTCAAAGGCATGACGGCGGAAGGCGTCGCCGAGCGGCTCCTGGTCTCCCAGTCCAAGATCAGCCGGCTGGAGAACGGCCGCCGCAGCATCAGCCCGCGCGACGTCCGCGACCTCTGCGGGGTGTACGAGGTCGAGGACCCGAGGGTCGTCGAATCGCTGATGCAAATGGCCAAGGACTCGCGCCAGCAAGGCTGGTGGCACTCCTTCGGCGACATCCCGTACAGCGTGTACATCGGTCTGGAGACCGACGCCGACAACCTGCGCGTGTACGAGCCCCAGGTCGTGCCCGGCCTGCTCCAGACGCCGCAGTACGCGGAGGCCCTCATCTCCGGCGCGCTGCCCGAGGACCCCCCGCAGGACTGGGCGAAGCGGGTCGGCGTCCGGCTGCGCCGGCAGGAGCGCATCACCACGAGCACCTCGCCGCTGCGTCTGTGGGCGGTGATCGACGAGGCGGCACTGCGCCGGGTCGTCGGCGACCGGCACCTGATGCTGGCGCAGTTGGAGCACCTCCAGGAGCTGGCCCGGCTGCCCCATGTGACCATCCAGGTCCTGCCGTTCAGGGCGGGTGCGCACACCGGGGTCAGCGGACACTACGCGATCCTGGAGTTCCCGGAGACGACCGACTCCAGCGTGGTCTACATCGAGGGCGTGACCAGCGACCTCTATCTGGAGAAGACGCCCGACGTGCAGAAGTTCACCGGGATGTACGAGCATCTGCGCGCCAAGGCGCTGAGCGTCGAGGACTCGCACCTCTTCATCGAGAACATCGCCAAGGAGTACGCGAGCGCCGAGCGGGAGGCCTAGCCGGGGAGCTGAAAAGGGCCGGGGAGCCGAAGAGGACCGGGGAGCCGAAGCGGCCGCAACGCCGGAAAAGCGGAAGACAAGGGGCCGGTACAGGCCCGGACGGCGGAGGCCGCGTACCGTACACCTTGCGCATAGGCCAGTGGAAGACCCATCGGGGCAATGCCATCCAGTCGAGTGAACGACCGCTGTGCGCCCACGAGTTCCGGCGTAGCGTCGATCACGCCAAGCAAGCACGTTGGCAGCTCACAACGACTGGTGAAGGCGGAACGGACATGGCAATTCTCAAGGGCGCGACGGCCGAGTGGACGAAGTCCTCGTACTCCGGCGGAAACGGCGCGTGCGTCGAAGTGAAGTCTCCGGTAATGCACGCCATCGACGTGCGGGACTCGAAGGCGCCCGAGGGCCCCTCGATCTCCTTCGTCCCGGGTTCGTGGACGACGTTCATCGCCGAGGTCGGCCAGGGTTCCCTGGGCCGCTGATCCCGCACGGATCAGGTACCTCGGGTACCACAGCACCACCACAGAGCCCTCTCGACTGGCCCGCCGTCCTGGCCGAGGGGGCTTCTCAACGCCCGTGCAAACTAACGGAGTTCATCGACGTAGCGGTCGGTCCCGACCACCGTCGGGATGAACGGCGCCACCAGCTCCACCCGCCCGAGACCCGCCCCGGCCACCGCGTCGCCGAGTCCGCCGAAGCGCTCCTCCCAGTGTGCGCGCGGGTCCTCCTCCAGGAACCACAGCAGGGTCAGCCGGGTGTCGACGCCCTCGACCTGCTTGACGTACGTCATCCGGTCGCCGGGCAGCGGGGTCGGCCGGAAGACGGTGACCATGGCCGCCGGTGAGCCCGCGAGCTGCTTGGGCAGGTGGGAGGAGCGCAGCCATTCGGCCAACTCGCCCCGCTGCTTCGGGCTTTCGGCGTCTATTACCTGGAGGACCAGGCCCTGGTACGGGTGGTCGAGTGCGTGGAAGTCGCGGGGTCCGGCGGCCCCGTCGCGGTAGACGGTCGCCTCGTGGTCCTGGAACGAGGTGAAGACATGGGTGCGGGCCTGGTGGACCCGGTCGTCCCGGTTGAGGCGTTTGTTGATGCCGACGGTCCACTTCATGTGCTCGTCGTAGCGCCCCTCGGTGATCCAGTACGTGGAGAGGTAGCAGCCCGCGGTGACGGGGTCGGCGACCGCCGACTCGGACGGGTAGCGCAGGAGTTGGAGGTCGCGGGTGGCGACCCAGCGCCGCCCGGCGTACATCCAGGGCATGGCCATCGCGCCCGCGATGAAGTGGTCGTCCTCGTACCAGCGGTTGTAGGCGTACTCCTGCCCCGGGTGCGGTTCGACCATGGTGATCAGCGCGTGGCCGGGGCGCACCCCGTACGGTCCGACGGCCGCGAGCTCCGCGTAGGTCTCGCTCCTGGTGTCCTCGCTCATTGCCCTCTCCCCTTCCAAGTCACGTACGACAGACCTACTCTGACGGTCCGTCAGACAATCGGCCAGGGTGCGGAGGCAACCACGTGATGCTCGTCGAGGGAAAGACCGTCGTCGTGTCGGGGGTGGGTGCCGGGCTCGGGCACCAGGTGGCGGCCGCCGTGCTGCGGGACGGCGGCAACGCGGTGCTCGGCGCCCGTACCGAGGCCAATCTCGCCAAGGCCGCCGCCGAGCTCGACCCGGACGGCGGCCGGACCGCCTACCTGCCGACCGACATCACCGACGAGCGGAGCTGCGAGCGGCTGGCCGCGCTGGCGGGTGAGCGCTTCGGCGGGATCGACGCGGTCGTGCACGTCGCCGCGTTCGACACCCACTTCGGCGGCCTCCAGAACGCCGACTTCGCCGCCTGGCAGCAGGTCATGGACGTCAATCTGCTCGGCACCCTGCGGATGACCCGCGCCTGTCTGCCCGCCCTGAAGGAGCGCGGCGGCTCGGTCGTCATCATCGGTACGCAGTCGGCGATCGCCAGCCCGAGCGAGGTCGAGCAGGCGGCGTACGCGGCGTCGAAGGGGGCGCTGACCTCGGCGATGTACTCCTTGGCGCGGGAGCTGGGACCGTACCGGATCAGGGTCAACACGGTGCTGCCCGGCTGGATGTGGGGGCCGCCGGTGCAGGGCTTCGTGTCGTACGCGGCCCAGGCCGAGGGCATCCCGGAGTCGGCGGTGCGGGAGCGGCTGGACGCGCGGATGGCGCTGCCGGAGATGGCGACGGACGGGGACGTCGCGGACGCGGTGGTCTTTTTCGCCTCGGACCGGGCGCGGGCGATCACGGGACAGCAGCTGCTGGTCAACGCGGGTGAGCTGATGCGGTGAGCCGGGCCGTACGGGCGGGGCGGTCCGGTCAGGCGCGCGGGTAGCGGGCCAGCCAGCCCGGTGCGCTCGCGGTCGGGCCGTGCAGGGCGGGGCCCTGGGTCATCTCCATGGCGAAGTCGTCGGCGAGTTCGAGGATCGTCGCCCGGCCCTCCAGCTCCGCGAGCCAGCCCGGCGGCAGCGCGGTCTCGCCGTGCATGGCGCCGAGCAGGGCCCCGCAGAGTGCGCCGGTGGTGGCGGACGCGCCGTCGTGGTTGACGGCCAGCCGCAGCCCGTGCCGGATGTCCTCGCCGACGAGTGCGCAGTACAGGGCCACCGCGAGCACACCCTCGGGCGTCCGCGCGTCGCCGAGCTCCGCCACCCGCTCCGGGGTCGGCGTGCCCAGTCGTACGGCGTCCAGCGCGGACCGCAGCGCCGTCGTGACGGGGTGGTGGCCGGGGCGGGTGCCGAGCAGGGCGAGGGTGCGCTGGACGGCTGCGGCGGGGCCCTCGCCCCGGGCGAGGCCGTGCACCAGGACGGCGAGCGCGCCGGCGGCGAGGCAGGAGCGGGGGTGGCCGTGGGTCTGGGCGGCGCATTCGACGGCGAGCTGGAGGACGAGCTGTGGTTCCCAGCCGACGAGCAGTCCGAACGGGGCGGAGCGGGCGACGGCCGCCGGGTCGGTGGAGTCCGGGTTCTTCGGATGGTCGAGGGTGCCCATCGACGGTTCCCGGAAGGCGCGCAGGCAGTCGCGCGCCGGTGACCTGCGGACGTACAGCCATTCCTCGCGGGCCAGCCAGCCGTCCTCGGCACGGCGTTCGTCGGGGCCCCAGTCGTGCTGGGTGGCGGACCAGCGGAGGTAGGCGCGGTGGACGTCGGTGGGCGGGTGCCAGGCGCCGGTGTCCCGGCGGACCTGGGCGCGTATCAGCCCGTCGACGGTGAACAGGGTGAGCTGGGTGGCGGCGGTGACCGCGCCCCTCCTGCCGTACGCGGGCGCCAGGTCGAGGATTCCGGCGAACCCGTGGCTCTGGCGTACGGCGGTCAGCGGGAGCTGGTCGACCGGGGCGCCGAGCGCGTCCCCGACGGCGCCGCCGAGCAGGGCGCCGCGCACCCGGCTGCGGAAGTCCTGCTGCTCGGCCCGGCCCCAGAGGGGGGCCGCGGAGGCGGCGGCGTCGGCGGGGGCGGGGACTGTACTGCTCATGGCGCGACACGCTACTTGATCTGCATCTGAACGAGTTGTGGCTCCTCAGGACCCTTACAGGTCCCAAAGAGCCACAACTCGGTCAGCAGTGGTCAGTCCGTGATCGGGATCTGCCCGTTCTCGCTGCCCGCGGCGCTCGCGGCAGGAGTCCCCGCCTGCTCCGGCACCCGCGCCCCGGCCTGTCCCTTGGCGGCGACGCCCTTCAGCAGTGCCGCGAGGTCGACGCCGGTGGTGGAGCTGAGCAGCTCCATGCCCTGGGCGACGTTGTCGGTGACGGTGCGGGAGAGCTGGGAGGCGCCGTCCGTGGAGATCACCGTCATCTTGTCGATGGCGCTGAGCGGCTCGGACGCCTTGGCGACGACCTGCGGCAGTGCCTCGACGAGCATCTGGATCACGGCCGCGTCGCCGTACCGCTCGAACGCGTCCGCCTTCTTCTGCATGGCCTCGGCCTCGGCCGAACCCTTCGCGGCGATGGCGGCGGCCTCGGACTCGCCCTCGATGCGTACGGCGGCGGCGAGTGCGGCACGGCGCAGCTTCTCGCCCTCACCGGTGAGCCGGGAGCGCTCGGCGTCCGCCTCGGCCTCCTTGACCTGGCTGATCCTGCGCGCCTCGGCCTCCTGCTCGGCCTGGTAGCGGGCGGCGTCGGCGGGCTTGCGGACCTTGGTGTCGAGTTCGCGGTCGGTCAGGGCGGCCTGCCGCTGGGCGACCTTCTCCTGCTCGGACAGCACTTCCTGCTGGCGCGCGGCCTCGGCGAGCGGACCGGCCGCGTTGGCCTGGGCGGCGGCGGCCTCGGTCTCGACGCGGATCTCCGCCTGCTTGAGGTAGAACGTCCGCTCGGCGATGGCGATTTCCTCGGCCGCCTTCAGCCGGGCCTGCTCGGAGGCCCGCTTGGCGATGGCCTCGGCGATGTCGGCCTCCTGGCGGGCGCGGGCGGCCTCGGGCCGGCCCAGGTCCTCCAAGTAGGAGCCCTCGGTGGTGATGTCGTGGATCTGGAAGGCGTCGAGCACCAGGCCCTGCCCGGAGAGGCTGGCCTCGGCCTCCTCGGCGACCTGCCCGGCGAACGCGGCCCGGTCCCGGATGATGTCCTCGACCGACATCCGGCCCACGATCGCGCGCAGCGCGCCGGAGAGCACTTCCTGGGTGAAGCTGTTGACCTGGCCCTGCTGCTGGAGGAAGCGCTGGGCGGCGGCCCGGATCGCGTCCTCGTTGCCGCCGACCTTGACGATGGCGACACCTTCGAGGTTGGCCTTCACACCGCGCAGGGTCACCGCGCCGCGCACCGAGATCGGGATCTGCCGGCTGGACAGGTCGAGCGTCGACTTCTGCTGCACGAACGGCACGACGAAGACTCCGCCGCCGACCACGACCTTCTGGCCGCTGTTGTCGGTGCTGATCCGGCCGGTGACCGGGTCGGTGGACTTCTTGCCGCGCCGCCCCGTGATGATGAACGCCTCGCTCGGCCCGGCGACCTTGTAGCGCGTGATGACGACAAGGCCGAGCAGGACGAGGAGTACGACGACTCCGACGACCGCGATGACGACTGGGCTCATGGGCAAATCCCTCGTGGTGGTTGAGCGGTTACGTGCGGAAGGAGGGGGCGGGCGGGCGAGCCGACGGAAGAAGCCGAAGAAGAAGGGCCCTCAGCGTTCGACGGGGCGTACGGACACCGAGGTGGACGACAGCGTCGCCTCCACCCACACGTCCGCGCCCCGGAGCACCGGTATCTCGCTCTTCGCCGCGTACTTCACCGGCTGCCCGCCGAGGTACACGATCACTTCGCCGTACCCGCCGGCCGGGATCGCGGTGACCACCGACCCCGAGGTCCCGACGAGGTCTTCCCCGCGCGGGGTCGCATCGGTCTGATCCCGCATCAGGGCCCGGCTGAACTTCCAGGTCAGCCAGGCCGCACCGACCCCGGTTACGGCGCCGACCCCCGTGGCGGCGCCGGCACCGAGGCCGGTGGTACCCAGCGTGATCGCACCGCCGAAGCCGAGCATCGCCGTGAATCCGGCGACGACCGGCAGCGAGAGCAGTCCGTCGAACAGTCCCTCCAGTGCGGAGAAACCACCGAACAGCCCCTCCAGCAGCCCGTCGAAGACCAGCGCGAGGAGCAGGAGCACCACACCCGCGATACCGAGACCGAGGAACAGTGACATTCCCACCCCTTTCCCCCGTGTGCGCCGATCTGTTGACGTAACCGAAGAGTCGCACGCCGCACTGACATTCGTCATTGCCGGAGTCAGGCAGTCTTTACGCGTTCTTGATGCCGGACACCCGTGCAACCGGAACACGCCGAAGGGCGTCGCCGCACCAGCGACGACGCCCCTTCCCGCACGGTTGGTTCCGCCGGATTCCGGCTGCTCGGTCCCGCCGCTCAGTCGCCCAGCACCGGCAGCAGTTCCGGAAGGTGTCCGTCCGAGGCGTGCGCCGCGGCGACCCGCTCCTCGGGCACCTCGCCGTACAGCGTCGTACGGGGACGGGAGGGCCTGCCCGCCGCGTCGGCGATGGCGATCAGGTCCTGGATGGACCGGTAGGACCCGTAACTCGATCCCGCCATCCGGGAGATGGTCTCCTCCATCAGCGTCCCGCCCAGGTCGTTGGCCCCGGAGCGCAGCATCTCGGCCGCGCCCTCGGCGCCCAGCTTGACCCAGCTGGTCTGGATGTTGGTGATGTGCGGGTGCAGCAGCAGCCGCGCCATCGCGGTGACCGCCCGGTTGTCGCGCACCGTCGGGCCGGGGCGCGCGATCCCCGCCAGGTACACCGGGGCGTTGGTGTGGATGAACGGCAGCGTCACGAACTCCGTGAACCCGCCCGTCTCCTGTTGGATGCGGGCCAGTGTCCGCAGGTGGCCCAGCCAGTGCCGGGGCTGGTCCACGTGCCCGTACATCATCGTGGACGAGGACCTGAGTCCCACCTCGTGCGCGGTCTTCACGACCTCGATCCACTCGGCGGTCGGCAGCTTGCCCTTGGTGAGGATCCAGCGCACCTCGTCGTCGAGGATCTCGGCGGCGGTCCCGGGGATCGACCCGAGTCCGGCCTCCTTCGCGGCGGTCAGCCACTCCCGGAACGAAAGCCCGGTCCTGGTGGCCCCGTTGACGACCTCCATCGGTGAGAAGGCGTGCACGTGCATGCCCGGCACCCGGTCCTTCACGGCCTTCGCGATGTCGAAGTACGCCGTGCCCGGCAGGTCGGGGTGGATGCCGCCCTGCATGCACACCTCCACCGCGCCCACGTCCCACGCCTGGGCGGCCCGGTCGGCGACCTGGTCCAGGGAGAGGGTGTACGCGTCGGCGTCGGTGCGGCGCTGGGCGAAGGCGCAGAAGCGGCAGCCGGTGTAGCAGACGTTGGTGAAGTTGATGTTCCTGGTGACGATGTACGTGACGTCGTCGCCGACCACGTCGCGCCGCAGCGTGTCCGCGATCCGGCACAGCGCGTCGAGTGCCGGGCCGTCGGCGTGCAGCAGGGTGAGCGCCTGGGCGTCGGTGAGCTTCGTCGGGTCGTCGGCGGCCTGCGACAGGGCGGCCTTGAGCTCGCCGTCGATCCGGCTGATGTCGCCGTCGATCTGCGAGGGCACCATGCCGGGCGCCGCCGCCTCGCGCAGTGCCTCCCAGTCGCCGTACACCGCGTCGAAGTCGTCGCGCCGGTCGCCGGTGCGTCCCTCGGTGTCGATGGTGTGGTGCAGATCGGTGCGCCCGCTGGCGGTGAACGCCTCGTCCGGCTCCTGCCAGGGCAGCCCCTTCGGCGTGACGTCCGCACGGGCGAGCCCGGTCTCCGGGTCGGCGAGCGCCCCGACGTGCGGCAGCAGCCGGGGGTCGAGCCACGGCTCGCCCCGCTGGATGAACTCGGGGTAGATCGTGAGCCGCTCGCGCAGCTCGAAGCCCGATGCGGCGGTGCGCGCGGCCAGTTGGTCGATGTGCGGCCAGGGGCGCTCGGGGTTCACGTGGTCGGGGGTGAGCGGGGAGACCCCGCCCCAGTCGTCGATGCCCGCGCCGATGATCAGCGCGTACTCCTCGTCGACCAGGTTCGGCGGGGCCTGGATGCGGGCGGAGGGACCGAGGATGTGCCGGGCGACGGCAATGGCCGCCGCCAGCTCCTCCAGCTCCGCGTCGGGCATCTTCCCCATCGCGGTGTCCGGCTTGGCCCGGAAGTTCTGGATGATCACTTCCTGGATGCCGTGGTACGCCCGTGCCGTCCTGCGCAGCGCGAAGAGGGAGTCGGCGCGCTCCTCGTAGTCCTCGCCGATGCCGATGAGGATCCCGGTGGTGAAGGGGACGTTGGAGCGCCCGGCGTCCTCGATCGCCCGCAGCCGGACGGCGGGCTCCTTGTCGGGAGAGCCGTGGTGCGGGCCGCCCGGCTCGCTCCACAGCCTGGTGGCCGTGGTCTCCAGCATCATCCCCATCGAGGGCGCGACGGGCTTGAGCCGCTGAAGCTCGGTCCACGACATGACCCCGGGGTTGAGGTGCGGCAGCAGGCCGGTCTCCTCCAACACCCGGATGGCCATGGCGCGTACGTAGGCGAGCGTGTCGTCGTACCCCTCCGCCTCCAGCCATTCCCGCGCCTCGGGCCACCGCTCCTCGGGCCGGTCGCCGAGAGTGAACAGGGCTTCCTTGCAGCCCATTTCGGCTCCGGCGCGGGCGATCTCCAGGACCTCGTCCGGCGACAGGTACATGCCGTGCCCGGCGCGGCGGAGCTTGCCCGGGACGGTGACGAAGGTGCAGTAGTGGCACTTGTCGCGGCAGAGCCGGGTGAGCGGGATGAAGACCTTCTTGGAGTACGTGATGACGCCGGGCCGCCCGACGGCCTCAAGTCCCGCGTCCCTGACACGTGCCGCCGACGCACAGAGGTCGGTGAGCTGCTCGCCGCGCGCCTGGAGGAGGACGGCTGCCTCGCCGGTGTCGAGTGCGACACCGTCACGGGCACGTTTGAGGGCGCGGCGCATGGAGTTCTCGGTCGGGGGCGTGCCGGTCGGTCCGGTGGGCTGCGCTGCGGAGCTCGTCATCCCCCGAGGATACGTTCGATGTGCACGTGACATTCGGGGCGTGGAGGCGTTAGACGCAGCACACCTCCGTACTTCTCCCCACTCACCGGAGCCCCGAATGCTGCGCCGTATCGCCACCGTCACGCTGCCCCTGCTGGCCCTGCTGGGCAGCGCCGCTTCCGCTTCCGCCGTGGGGCCGGCGGGCCCCGGCGCCGGTCATCCGGCCGGGGACCACCTGATCCTCACCGTCACCGATTCCGGGACCGCCGACGGCACCTACGAGCTGTCCTGCCACCCGACGGGCGGCACCCACCCCGAGGCCCCGGCGGCCTGCGAGCGGCTCGACGAGGTCACCGTCTGGGGCAGGGACCCGTTCGCACCGGTGCCGCCGGACGCGATCTGCACCGACCAGTACGGCGGCCCTGCACTCGCCCACGTCACCGGGACCTGGGCGGGCCGCCCGGTGGACGCGCACTACAGCCGCACCGACGGCTGCGAGATCTCCCGCTGGGACGCGATGGTGCCGTTCCTGCCGGTGACGGCGGGAGCGGGCGCCTAGCCACGGCCGGGAAGTCAGAGGTACTGCGCGTACGAGTCCAGCGCCCGCAGTACCTCCTCCTCCCCCGCCGACGGCAGCTGGAGCACCACTTCCTCGATGCCCAACTGGGCGTAGTGCGCCAGCTTGCCGGGGCTCGGCAGGACCGCGTACGGCACGACCTGGAGGTCCTTGGGGTCACGCCCCGCCGCCTCCCAGACCCCTCGCAGCACCGGAATGGACTCGGTCAGTCCGCGCCCGCCGATGGGCAGCCAGCCGTCCGCGTACGCCGTGATGTGCTCGAAGAGCTTCGGCCCGGCGGCCCCGCCGACGAGCATGCGCGGCGCACCGCCCTTCGGCTTCGGGTACGCCACGCTGGCCCGCACCGACCCGAACTCGCCCTCGTACGCGGTCGGTTCGTCCGCCCACAGGGACCTCATCAGAGCGACCCGGTCCCGCCCGAGCTCGCGCCGGGTGGTCCACTCCACCTCGTGGTCGGCGGCCTCGTCCTTGTTCCATCCGAAGCCGAGGCCGAGGGTGAAGCGCCCGCCGGAGAGGTGGTCGAGGGTGGCGACCTGCTTCGCCAGGTCGATCGGGTCGTGCTGGGCGACGAGCGTGATCCCGGTGCCCAGGGTGAGCCGTTCGGTCACGGCCGCCGCCTGTCCGAGCGCGATCATCGGGTCGAGCGTCCGCCCGTACTCGCGCGGCAGTTCGCCGCCCCCGGGGTAGGCGGTCTCCCGGCCGACCGGGATGTGCGTGTGCTCGGGCAGGTAGAGCCCGTCGAAGCCGCGCTGTTCCAGCTCCTTCGCCAGTCGTACCGGTGTGATCGTCTCGTCGGTCAGGAAGACGGTGGTCGCGATCCGCATACAACCTCCTGTGTCGGGCGCCTGTTGGCGGTCACACGGTAGGGCGTACGGTGCCGAAAGCCGAGAGGTCCGCGTGGGCCCGGCACGGACGGGGAAGGGCGCAACATCATGCGCATGAGCACCAGGACAACCACTGCATTCCTCCTCGCGGGCACGCTGCTGCTGGGCGCGCCCGCCATGTCGCTGTCCTCCGCATCTGCGGCGACACCGCGCGTCATGACATCGGCCACGGGGACGGTCGCCACCTCCGCCTCCACCGGCGCGAGCGCGAACACCGCCCTCTCCACGCAGGCACGGGCCAGCGTGGCCGACAGCACCACCGCCTCGAAGTCCAAGCCGAAGAAGAAGAAAAAGAAGAAGGGCTTCGGCGTCGGGCTCATCATCGGGCTGGTCTTCGGCGTGATCGCACTGATCGTGCTGGTGATGGTCATCCTGTGGCTGGTCCGCCGCAACCGCCGGACCACCTGAGCCCGCCAGGATCCCGGCCCATGACGGAATCCGAACCCACGGCAGAGCCCGGACCCCCCGAGTCCGCCCCGGCCGAGCCCGCCCCGACGCGCCGCCGCGCCCTGTTCACCGCGGGCGCGGCCGCCGCGCTCACCCTCGGGACGGTGACCTTCGCGCGGGCGGCACCGGGCGCGGGCGGCGGGCCGCTGACCCGTACGGTGACCGGGACGCTGCCGCCCGGTGCACCGGACTTCGTCCACCTGCCCTTCGAAGTCCCGCGCGGCATACGACAGGTGGACGTCAGTTACTCGTACGAGCGGCCGCCCGCCCCGCCCGGCGCCCAGGGCAACGCCCTCGACATCGGCCTCTTCGACGAGCGCGGCACGGCGCTCGGCGGCCGGGGCTTCCGGGGCTGGTCGGGCGGTGCGCGTACGGAGTTCTTCGTACGGGGCGACGCGGCGACACCGGGGTATCTGCCGGGTCCGGTCCGCCCCGGTACCTGGCACGTGGCGCTGGCGCCGTACACGGTGGCGCCGGAGGGCCTGCCGTACAAGGTGACGATCACGCTCACCCCCGGCCCGACGGCGCCGACACCCCGCCCGGTCTATCCGCCGGAGCGGGCCGCCGGCCGTGGGCGGGCCTGGTACCGGGGCGACTGCCACCTCCACTCCGTGCACTCGGACGGCCGACGCACTCCGGCGGAGATCGCCGCGCTCGCACGGGCGGCAGGCCTGGACTTCATCGCCACCACCGAGCACAACACCCCTTCCTCGCACGCCCATTGGGGCGGCCTCTGGGGTGACGACCTGCTCATTCTGACGGGCGAGGAGGTCACCACCCGCAACGGCCATGTCCTGGCCCTGGGGACGAAGCCGGGGACCCACATCGACTGGCGCTACCGGGCCCGCGAGAACCGCTTCGGCAGTTTCGCGCGTGAGATCCGGCGGGCGGGCGGCCTCGTCGTACCCGCCCATCCGCACGCCAACTGCCTGGGCTGCTCCTGGCAGTTCGGGTTCGCGGAGGCGGACGCGGTGGAGGTGTGGAACGGGCCTCACACCCCGGACGACGAGGTGTCGCTGCAGGCGTGGGACAAGTCCCTCGGCAGGGGCGGCCGTTGGGCCCCGGCCATGGGCAACAGTGACGCGCACCGTGATCCGGACCGGATCGGCCACCCCCAGACGGTCGTCCTGGCCGATTCCCTGTCCCGTACGGCGGTCCTGGCCGGGCTCCGGGCGGGCCGGTCGTACGTAGCGGAGTCCTCGGCGCTCTCCCTCACGCTGACGGCCGCCGACGCCCGGGGCCGTACCGCCACCCTGGGCGGGCACCTCACCGCCCCCTCGGACGCCCCGGTCGCGGTCCGCCTGACGGTCACCGGCGCCGCCCCCGGCTGCACGACCCATCTGGTGACGGACCAGGGCACGGTCCGCAGCGGCGGGCCCGAGGGGATCGAGTGGCGGACCACGCCGTCGTACGCCGGTTACGTGCGTGCGGAGGTGCGCCGGCCTGCGGTGGTGGCGGGGCTGCCGGGGCCGCTGGCCGCCTTCACCAACCCGGTCTTCCTGCGTTCCGGCTCCTGATCCGCCGCATAGCCCGCGACGTATGCTTGCGCCGGTCAGGGGAGGGGTGGGGGTCAGCATGGGGCGGATGCCGGCGGCGCAGCGGCGCACACAACTGGTCGAGGCCGCGATCCGGGTGATGGCCCGCGACGGTGTCGCGAAGACCACGACGCGGTCGGTGGTGGCGGAGGCGGGCGTCTCGCTGAGCGTCTTCCACTACTGCTTCGAGTCCAAGCAGGAGCTGCTCGAAGCGGTGATGGACACCATCTCCGAGCACTCCGAGTCGGACGTGCTCGCCACCCTCACCCGCAGGCCGACCCTGCGCGAGACGGTCCGCGCCGGGCTCCAGGCGTACTGGGACCACGTACTGGCCCATCCCGGCGAGCACATGCTGACGTACGAACTGACCCAGTACGCGCTGCGCGAGCCCGGCTACGAGCATCTCGCGAGACGGCAGTACAAGCGCTATCTGACCGCGCACACCAAGGTGCTCCGCCGGCTCCCCGCCGTGCTGGGCGTGGAGCTGGCGGTGCCGGAAACCACGGCCGCCAGGTATCTGGCCGCCCTGACAGACGGGCTCACCCTCAACTTCCTCGTACTGGGTGACGAGGCGAAGGCGGACGACGTACTGGATACCGTCGCCGACCAGATCCTGGCGTTGGTACGGGAGTAACTACGCGTGCGGTGGCGGGAGTTGCTCAGCGGGCGAAGACCGCGGCCTCCTTCACCGAGTAGCCGTACTTGGTGGCGCGGGCGGTGCCGTGGACGCGGACGTAGCGTGCCTTGACCGGGGTGAACACCGCGGTGTCCAGGCCGCCGTCGGCGCTGTCGGTGGACCAGGCGGTCCGCCAGGCGGCGGAGTCGTCGGAGACCTCGATGCGGTAGCCCTTCGCGTAGGCCTTCTCCCATTCGAGGGAGACCCGGCCGACGGTGCGGGAACTGCCCAGGTCGAGCTGGAGCCACTGGGCGTCGGACCAGTCGCTGGCCCACCGGGTGCCGGTGTCGCCGTCCACGGCCCGCCCGGCGGCGTAGCTGGTGAACGGGTTCCACTCGGCCGAGCTGGCGCTCGCCGGGGCACCGGCGGCGAGGTTGGCGCCGGGCTTGTGGTTCTCGGTGGCGCGCCAGGTGGTGAGGTAGGACTCGGCGCCGGTCATCAGGTCGTCGACCGTCGCCTTGCCCGCGTCGCCGCTGAGCCGGATCTGCTCGATCCAGTCGGGTACGAGGCCGACCTGGGCCGCGCCGTCGGTGTTCATGTCGAAGGTGCGCTCACCGGTGCGCTGGCGGTCGATGACGGAGCCGCCGTCGGCGCTGCGGAAGGGGTACTTGACCGCGTTGGGCGCGTCCGGGCCGACCGGGCCCGGCCAGCCGCCGACGCCGTTCATGTCGGTGCCGTAGCCGAGGCCGACGCCGTACTTCTGGCGCAGCGGCCTGGTGCCCGCGGACTCCTTGGCGAAGCCGTCGGCCCCGCCCATGTACGAGGCCTTGAAGCCGCCGAGGCGGTAGAGGCGCTCCAGCCAGTTGTCGTCCATCCAGCTGTGGCTGGAGAGGGCGCCGGGGTAGTCGGCCGATTCGAGGATGTCGAGGGTGCGGCCCGCGGCCTTGACGCTCATGTGGTCGATTTCGAGCATCATGTTGCGTTTCATCATGCCCTTGACGGCGTACTCGCCGAGTCCGGTGAGGCCCCGGACGTTGCACTTGCCGCCGTTGTCGGCGGGCACCTTGACGCCCGGGGGCAGCAGCTTGGTGACCTCGGCGGGGGCCGGGGTGTTGCCGGAGGGGTTGTCCTGCTGGGGGCCGGCGCACTCCTCGGTCTTCCAGAAGGTGCCGGTGGAGAGGAACTGGCCGATGTTCACGGCGGTTCCGATGGTGCCGTTGTCCATCCGTACGCCGCAGAGCGCGTTGTCGAACTTGTGGCACAGGAACATGCTGCTCACGCCGAGCTTCTTGAGCTCGTCCAGGCCCCGGTCGATGTCGTCCCGGCCGCACTGGGCGACGTCGAGGATCTGCTTGCAGCCGAACGGCTCGGAGGTCTCGACGCCGAGGACGACGGCGAGCTTGCCCGAGGCGGCGACCTGGCGGGCCTGGGTGGAGTCGGTGACGATGCGGAACCAGCCCTTGCCCTTTCCGCCGTAGATCTTGTCGACGTAGTCCTGCATCTCGTAGGTCTTGCGGGCCTGGAGACGGATGGACTCCATCTCGTCGCAGCCGCGGTCGCGGGCGTAGATCGAGCAGAGCAGGCCGTTGGAGACCAGGTCGTTGACCAGGACGCGCTGGCCGCCGCGCCAGGCGCGCTCCAGCCAGGCGTAGTAGTTCTGCTGGTGGCTCAGGGAGTTGTGGGCGGGCCAGTCCTTGAAGGTGGGCCAGCCGACCGGGTCGTGGTGGCCGTCGGCGCCGCCGGTGACGTTCTCGAAGAGGGCGAGGGCGCCGTCGGGGTAGTGCTCGGGGCAGTCCTTGAGGGCCTCGGTGACGCCTGCGGGGTCGAACGGCTTGCCGCAGATGATGCGGCCGCCGAAGCCCTCGTTGGACATCACGTGGTTGTGCGCGTCGACGTAGCCGCGCACCTTGCCCTGCGCGTCGGTTCCTCGGAAGGGTTCGCCGGTGACGTTGATCTGCGAATCGGTGGCGGGCCGCGCGGGGGGCTCCCACCAGGGGGTGTCGGCGCCGGCGGCCGGTGGGGATCCGACTCCTGCGCCGAACGTCAGGAGGAGGACGACGAGAGCGGCGAAGAGGCCGCGTCTGTGGAGGATGGTCATCCGGGGCTACCTTCCCTGTCCGGGATGGGCACGCGCCTAACTTACTCGCGCGTAGGTCCCGTCGAGGATGGCGTGGCCCTGACAGTGAGTCAAGGGTCCGGGACGGGTGACCTACTGGGCGAACTGGGGTTCGGTGGTGGGGGGTTGGGCCGGACGGGGTAGGGGGTGGCCGGCTTGGTGGGGCTGGAGTGTGGGGGTCGTGGCGGGGGTGTGGGGGCCATGGCGGAGGTGGGGCGGGGCGGGTTGTTCGGCTCCGCCGGGGGCCGCCCCCTTGCCCGCCCGTCCCGCCCCCGGGGGGCGGCCCCGCCGCCCAAGGGGGCGGGGGCGTAGGGGCGGCTTCGCCGCGCGAGGGGGCGGGGCGTAGCGGCGGCTCATCCGCCCGAGGGGGCGGGGCGCAGGGGCGGCTCCGGCGGCCAAGAGGGTGGGGCGTAGAGGGGGGGCCGTCGGCCGAGGGGGCGGGGCGTGAAGCGGCTCGGGTGGCCGAGGGGGCGGGGCGGGGGACGCAGGATGCCCCGCCGGGCGAGGGGATCGGCGGGGCATCCGGGGGGGGTTAGTTGGCGGTGGGGGCGGTTAGGGACGGGGTTTCCTTTGTGAGGATCTCGCCTCGGAAGAAGGCCGGGCTGCGCTTTTGCATCACCAGCATGATGACCACGCCCACCAGCAGCAGGCCGACGCCGATCACGAAGACCGAGCCGACGCCGAAGACGGACGAGCCGCTCCCGTACGCCGGGTCCCACATGTCGTACAGCGTCTTCGCGAAGACCGCCGCGAGCAGGACGCCGCCGAGGATCGGGAAGATGCCCTTGAAGAAGGCGTCCCGGACCGACCCCGTCAGCTCGTGGCGGAAGTACCAGGCGCACGCGAAGGACGTCAGCGCGTAGTAGAAGCAGATCATGAGGCCGAGCGCGTAGATCGTGTCGACCAGGACGTGTTCGCTGACCAGGGTCATCACCGTGTAGAAGACGCCGGTCGCGACCCCCGCCATGACCGTCGCCCGGCCCGGGCTCTTGAAGCGCGGGTGCACCCGGGCGTACGAGGCGGGCAGGGCCTCGTACGCGGACATCGCGAGGACCGTACGGGCGACCGGGATGAAGGTCGTCTGGAGGCTCGCGGTGGCGGAGGCGAGGACCGCGACGAAGAGCGCGATGCCGAGGACGGGGCCCATGACCGGGCCCGCGAGGGCGGCGAAGACGTTGTCGGAGGTGTCCGGGTTGCCGAGGCCGAGGCCCTTGTCCCCGGAGCCGACGGCCATCTGCGCGGCGACGGCGGTGGCGAGGTAGGAGCCGACCAGGACGACCATCGCGATGAGGGCGGCGCGGCCGGGCGTCTTCGCAGCTCCGGTGGTCTCCTCGTTGGCGGTCAGGCAGGCGTCCCAGCCCCAGTACATGAAGATCGACAGGGAGAGCCCGGCAGTGAAGGCGGCAAAGGAGCCCACCGAGAAGGGGTTGAACCAGGACCAGGAGAAGTCCACGCCGCCCGCGAACTCGGGCAGGTCGCTGCCCGCCTTGCCGAACGCCATCACGACGAAGAGCACCAGCACGACGAGCTGGAGGCCGACCAGGGCGTACTGCACGCCCTTGGTGGCGGTCATCCCCCGGTAGCTGACCAGCGTCGCCAGCGCGATCAGGGCGAGGCAGGTGAGGATGTGCACGGGTTTGTCGTCGGCGAGCCGGGCGACCTGCTCGCTGCCGGTGAGCTCGCCCGCCAGCAGCCAGAAGTACGAGGTTGCGACGCCGGCCAGGTTGGACAGCACGATGATCGTGGCCACCACCAGACCCCAGCCGCACATCCACCCCACCCGGGGCCCGAAGGCCTTCACGGTCCAGGTGAAGGAAGTGCCGCAGTCCGGCATGACCTTGTTGAGCTCCCGGTAGGCAAAGGCCACAAGGAGCATCGGCAGGAACCCGGCGAGGAAGATCGCGGGCATCTGGAGGCCGACCTCACCGGCGGTGGAGCCCAGCGTCGAGGTCAGACAGTAGACGGGGGCGACGGTGGAGATGCCGATGACGGCACTGCCGAGCAGCCCGACGGAATTGCCGCCGAGGCCCTTGTCGCGTACGCCGTCACCGGAGCGGTCGGCGGCGCCCCCTGCGGGGACGCCCCTTACCGGGTCTCCGGCCTGCGGCTTCGTTTCCACCTGAGTCATGAACAGGACGTTAAGTCCTGCGGTTTCCACATCCGGAAGATGAAAGTCCGTTACGTAATCCTTGAGTTGAGCAGGACAAACCCCTCAATGATCAAGGATCGATGGAGGGAAGGGGCGCATCCACCTTCCAAACAACGGCAAAGCCGCCCCCTCCCCCGATGCGAAAACCGCAGGTCCGCCCGCTATGTCCCGTTTCCAAATTTTCCCGTCACGGTCACTGGGCAGCCGCCCCCCTCACCCCGGCCAGACCACCGCCTGTGTCTCGCTGTAGGCCCGCAGGGCGTACGAGCCCACGTCGCGGCCCACACCGCTCTGCTTGAAGCCGCCGAAGGGGGCCTCCATGTTGCGCCCGATGGTGTTGATGCCGACGCCGCCCGCCCGCAGCCGCCGCGCGACCCGGAAGGCGCGGGAGACGTCCCCCGACCACACGTAGTCGATCAGCCCGTACTCGCTGTCGTTGGCGAGCGCGATGCCCTCCTCTTCCTCGTCGAAGGGGACCACGACGACGACCGGCCCGAAGATCTCCTCGCGGACGATCCGCATGTCGTTCGTACAGTCGGCGAAGAGGGTCGGGGCGACGTAGAAGCCCTTGTCGAGACCGGGCCCCGCCGGACGCTCGCCGCCCGCGAGCAGTCTGGCGCCCTCCTTCTTGCCCAGCTCGACGTACGACTCGACGCGGTCGCGGTGGGCGGCGGAGATGAGCGGCCCGACGACGGTGCCGGGATCGGTCGGATCGCCCACCTTCAGATACCCGATGTAGGTCTGCAACTTCTCCAACAACGCCTCGTACACCGCCCGTTGGACGACGACCCGGGTCGGCGCGGTGCAGATCTGCCCGCTGTAGAACGAGAACGTCGTGCCGATGCCCATCGCCGCCGAGTCCAGGTCCGCGTCCTCGAAGACGAGCGCGGCCCCCTTCCCGCCGAGCTCCATCAGCTGCCGCTTCATCCCGCGCCCGCAGGCCTCGGCGATGCGCCGCCCCACCTGGGTGCTCCCGGTGAAGCTGACCATGTCGACGGACGGGGAGTCCACGGCCGCCTCGCCCACCGAGACCGCCGTCCCGTTGACCACATTGACCACCCCCGGCGGAACCCCCGCCTCCGCCAGCGCCTCGGCCATCCGGAAGACGGAGAGCGGGTCCTGCGGGGCGGGCTTGACCAGGACGGTGTTGCCCATGGCGAGGGCGGGGGCGATCTTGCCCGACGGGTTGGCCCAGGGGTTGTTGTACGAGGTGATGCAGGTGACGACGCCGACCGGCTGCCGCACCTCCAGTGCGCCGAAGACGCCCGCCTTCCCCATCGGTCCGGCCTCGTTGATCTGCGGCGGGAGCGCGGTCTCGGTCGGCTCCAGCGCGCCCTTCGCGTACCGCCGGAAGCGCGCCTCGCCGACCGCGACCTGCATGCCGCGCGCGGTGCCGGTGGTCGCGCCGGTCTCGGCCTGGGCGAGCAGGGCGTACGGCGTCGCCTCGCGCCGGACGATGTCGGCGGCGCGGTCGAGTATCGCGGCGCGCTCCTCCGGCTTCGTACGGGACCAGGAGGCGAGGGCGTCGCGGGCGGCGTCGGCGGCCTCGTACACCTGCCGCCTGCTCGCCTCGGGGGCGAGGCCGACGATCTCCTCGGTGGCGGGGTTGACGACCTCGTAGTACCCCCCTTCGGGCTCGGCCCACGCCCCTCCGATGAACAGCCTCTGCCCGGTGCTCACTTGGTGCTCACCGTCCTGGTGTCGCGGCCCGAGCGCAGCACCGTTCCCGGTACGGCGCCCGTCACCTGGTCGTTCCGTATGGTCTCCACGCCGTTGACCCGTACGGACACGATCCCGATCGCCTTCGAGTCGAGCCGGGGGCTGTCGCCCGGCAGGTCGTGGACGAGGGTGGCGGGGCCCGCGTCGATCCGCTCGGGGTCGAACAGGACGAGGTCGGCGTGGCAGCCCTCCTCGATCCGCCCGCGTTCGCGCAGCCCGAAGAGCCGGGCCGGGTCGTCGGTCAGCATCTTCACGGCCTGCTCCAGGCCGACCAGCTTGCGTCCGCGCAGGCAGTCGCCGAGGAAGCGGGTGGTGTACGGGGCGCCGCACATGCGGTCCAGGTGCGCCCCGGCGTCCGAGCCGCCGAGCATGACGTCCTCGTGCTCCCAGGTCTCGCGGCGCAGGGCCCAGGAGTCGGGGTCGTTGTCGGTGGGCATGGGCCACAGGACGGTGCGCAGGTCGTCGTTGGCGCAGATCTCGACGAGGCACTGGAAGGGGTCCTGGCCGCGCTCGGCGGCGATGTCGTTGACGACCCGGCCGCTGACCTGGGCCCGCTGGTTGACCTCGCTGTACGTGTCGCCGATGACGTACCGCCCGAAGTTGGCGAGGCGGCGGAAGACCCCGGCCTCCTTGGAGTCGGCGCGCCGCAGCATCTCCTCCCGTACACCGGGGTCGCGGAGCTTCGCGATCCGCTCGGGGACGGGGAGGGAGAGGATGTCGCCCCAGCCGGGGATGAGGTTGAGGGCGCAGAAGGTCCCCAGCGACATGTTCATGGGGGTCAGGATCGGCATCGTCAGCGCGACGATCCGCCCACCGGCCTTGCGGGCGCGCTCGCTGGGTATGAGCTGGCGGGGCACGCGCTCGGGGACGGCGGCGTCGATCGTCAGCACGTTCCAGTTGAGGGGCCGGCCCGCCGCCGCGCTCATCTCGACGAAGAGGTCGATCTCGTCGTCGTCGAACTGGTCGAGGCACCCGGCGACGATGGCCTCGATCTGGGTGCCCTCATGCTCACCAACTGCCTTGGAGAGTGCGAGTAGTTCGGCGGGCCGTGCGTGCCGGGAGGCTACGGGCTTGCCGTCGCCGTCGGAGTGGGTGGAGGACTGGGTGGTGGAGAGCCCCCAGGCGCCGGACTCCATGGCGTCGTGGAAGAGCCGGAGCATGGCTTCGAGTTCGGCGGGGGTGGGCTGGCGGTCGCTGACGGCGTCGGCGCCCATCACGTAACGGCGGAGGGCGCAATGGCCCACCATGAAGCCCGCGTTGACGGCGATGCGGCCGTCGAGGGCGTCGAGGTACTCGCCGAACGAGGACCAGTTCCAGGGCGCGCCTTCTTCGAGGGCGACGAGGGACATGCCCTCCACCTTGGACATCATCCGACGGGTGTAGTCGGCGTCCTCGGGCCGGTCGGGGTGCAGCGGCGCGAGGGTGAAGCCGCAGTTGCCGCCGGCGACGGTGGTGACGCCGTGGTTGAGGGAGGGGGTGGCGTAGGGGTCCCAGAAGAGCTGGGCGTCGTAGTGGGTGTGGGGGTCGACGAACCCGGGCGCGAGGACGAGCCCGGTGGCGTCCTCGGTGGTGGCGGCGGGCTCGGTGATGCCGCCGGGCGGGGTGAGGGCGACGATGCGGCCGTCACGGATGCCGAGGTCGGCGGGGCGGGAGGGGGTGCCGGTGCCGTCGACGAGGGTGGCGTTGCGGATGAGGTGATCGAGCATGGGGGTTGGCGTCCCTTCTGGGGGGAGGGGTTGCGGCGGAGTGGGTGGGCGGTGGTGGGGGGGGTGGGGGTCCGCTGCGCGGGGCCGTTCCCCTGCCCGCCCCTTCCCGGCTGTGACATTTGCGGCTGGCGCCGCGTGGGGGGCGCTGGGCCAGGGTTCGCTGGTGCGGGCGGGGAACCGCTGCGCGGGGCTCTCCCCTCCCCGCCCCTTCCCGAAACTGGGGCTTCGCCCCAGACCCCGGGTGGCGGGCCCGGTCACGGCCGGTGGGCATGTGCGGGTGTGTGCGTGGCTGGCCGCGCAGTTCCCCGCGCCCCTGAAGTACTCGTCGCCGACGGGCGCAGGGAACTGCGCGGCGCTGGGCACGAGTGGTTGTTTTGGGGGCGCGGGGAACTGCGCGAGCAACCCACCACCGGCCCGCAGGTCCGAACCCCTGGCCCCGCGGCCAGCGGTCTAGGGAAGGGGCGGGGAGGGGCACTGGCCCGCCGCAGGCGCGACCCCGCCGAACACTTCGAGCGCCACGCGGCGGCAGCCGCAAATGGAACGCAGCGGGAAGGGGCGGGGAGGGGCATCGCCCACCCCACGCGCGACCCCGCCGACCAGCTCGGGCGGCACGCCCTCCCCCCCCCGGAAAGGGGCCCGGGGAAGGGCCACGCCCACCCCTCCCCCGCTCCCCCACCCGCCCCCCAACTACCCCACCTGCCCCCGCATCCGACTCGTCCGATGCACCGGATCCGTGTCGATCTTCGGAATCACATGCTCACCGATCAGCCGAATCGTGTTCATCGTGTCCTCCGGCGACACCCCGATCGGCAGCCCGAACGAAAGCTGGTCCGCCCCCGCCTGGTCCCACCTCTTGCACTGCGTCAGCACCTCGTCCGGGTCACCGCAGATCATCAGCTCCTCCGCGATGAGCAGCTCGATGATCTCCTCGGTGTACTCCGGCAGCAGTTCCGGCCACTGGGGAATCCCCTCCGGCCGCGGGAAGGTGTCGTGGTACCGGAACAGCAGCGACTGCAGGTAGTTCAGTCCCCCGCTCACCGCCACCTGCACCGCCTTCTCGTGCGTCTCCGCGCAGATCGCGGTCGACGTCACCATGACGTTGTCGTTGACGAACGCCCCCACCGGCTCCGCGTCCTTGACGGCCGTCTTGTACGACTCGACGACCCACTCCATGTCCGACACCTTCTGGACGCTGAAGCCGAGCACCCCCAGCCCCTTCTTCCCCGCCATCGCGTACGAGGACGGCGATCCGGCCGCGTACCACATGGCCGGGTGCCCCTTCCCGTACGGCTTGGGCAGGATCTTCCTCGGCGGCAGCGACCAGTGCTTGCCCTGGAAGCCCACGTACTCGTCCTGGAGCCACATCTTGGGGAACTCGGCGATCGTCTCCTCCCAGATCTCCTTGGTGTGGTTCATGTCCGTGATGCCGGGCATGAAGCCGAGGATCTCGTGCGAGCCTGCGCCCCGCCCCGACCCGAACTCGAAGCGTCCGCCGCTGAGGTGGTCGAGCATGGCGACCTTCTCGGCGACCTTCACGGGGTGGTTGACCGGGGCGAGCGGGTTGAAGATGCCGGAGCCGAGGTGGATGCGGTCCGTCGCGTGCGCCAGGTAGCCCAGGAACACGTCGTTGGCCGAGAGGTGCGAGTACTCCTCCAGGAAGTGGTGCTCGGAGGCCCATGCGTACTTGAACCCCGACTTGTCCGCCTGGATGACGTACTCGGTCTCCTCGATCAGAGCCTTGTGCTCTGCCTCGGGGTCGACCTTGGCGCGCGCGGCGGGCACGTAACCCTGTACGAAAAGACCGAACTCCACGGAAGTTCACCGTCCTTGGGGTATCGAGCGGGCTGACCCGCTCTTGATCTGACGCCTCGTCAGATTCGGATATGGCCGACTGTTCCATCGGTGCGGTACTCCGTCAATGCCTGACGCTTCGTCAGATGACGCTGACGCCCGCCAGCCACCCGCCGTCGATGACGAAGGGCTGTCCGGTGATGTACGAGGAGTCGTCCCCGGTCAGGAAGAGGGCCAGCTTGGCGACCTCCTGGGGCGTGCCGATCCGCCCGAGCGGCACCAGCTTCTTGTACAGCTCGGCGACGCCGGCCCGCGACTCCTCCGGGTCCGCACTCGGGTCGAGCACGGAGGGGTTGGTCATCGCGGTGTCGACCGCCCCCGGGCACACGGCGTTCACCCGTATGCCCTTGCCCGCCAGCTCCATCGCGGCGACACGTGTCAGACCGAGGATGGCGTGCTTGGTGGCGGCGTACGCGCCGACGTAGGCCATGCCGGTCAGCGCCGTGTACGAGGCGGTGTTGACGATCGTGCCGCCGCCGGCCGCCTCGATCTCGGGTGCGACGGTGCGTATCCCGAGGAAGGCGCCGACCTGGTTGACCTGGATGACCTGCTGAAACTCCTCCAGCGGGGTGTTCACGAGCTCGTTGAACCGCAGGATGCCCGCGTTGTTGACCAGCCCGTCGATCCTCCCGAAGGCGTCCTTGGCAACGCCGACGGCGGCGACCCACTCCTCCTCGCGGCTCACGTCGAGGTGGACGTAACGCGCCACGTCCTCCCCCAGCTCCTCCCCCAGCTCCTTGGCCAGTGCCTCGCCCTGGTCGTCGAGTACGTCACCGAGCACGACCTTCGCGCCCTCCGCCGCGAACAGCCTCGCCTCCTGCTCGCCCTGTCCGCGCGCGGCTCCGGTGATGACGACGACGCGTCCGTCCAGCTTGCCCATGTGCGTGTACCTCCTACTGATCCTGATCGAGCCACTGACCGAGCTACTGATCGAGCTACTGATCGAGCTACTGATCGAGGTGCGGAGCCACTTCGGCGGCGAACGCCGCCATCTGGTCGGTGAGTTCGGCGCGGCTCCGGCTCCGGAACCGCACCTGGATCTGGTGGACGCCCATCGCCCCGTACGCCCGCAGGGACTCGGCGATGGCCTGCGGCTTTCCGCTGAGGGTGCGCCGCCCGACGTCCCAGCCGGGCTCGCCGATGTAGAGGGGCTCGACAATGGCGCCGATCTCTATCGGAGCCTCGACGCCCGCCTCCGCCCGCAACCGCCGCAACCTCTCGATCTGTCCGGGCAGCCGGTCCCGCGGATCGCCCTGCGGCAGCCACCCGTCACCCCGTACGGCCGCCCGGCGCACGGCGGCGGGCGACGAACCGCCCACCCACATCGGCACCCGCTCCCGGGCCGGCCGCGGCAGCTGCCCGAGCCCGCTGAAGCTGTACCGCTCCCCCGAGAACTCCGGGAACTCCTCGGGCCCGAGCGCCGCCCGCAGCGCGTCGATCGACTCGTCCAGCACCGCGCCCCGCCCCGCGAAGTCGGCCCCGAGCGCGTCGAACTCCTCCTCGACGTGCCCGGCCCCGACCCCGAGGATCAGCCGCCCGCCGCTGAGGTGGTCGAGGGTGGCGTACTGCTTGGCGAGCGCGAGCGGATGGCGCAGCCCCAACACGGCGACATGCGTGAGGAGTTGCACCCTCACCGTCGCCGCCGCGAGGTACGCGAGGGTGGCCACGGGGTCGTACCAGACGGTGCTCATGCCGTCCGCGAGCCGCCTGGGTATCGCGACATGGTCGCAGCAGGCCACGTACGCGAAGCCGCCCCGGTCTGCGGTCCTGGCCACTTCCACCAGGTCGGCGGGGGTGGCGTCGGCCTCCCACGCCTCCGCGTAGATACGGGACTGCGACTGGACCGGGAGCTGCATCCCGTACGACAGCCGCCCTTCGGGCAGGACTCGAACCATGAGAACCCCTCGACCGATCGACCGACGCGAGCTGACACGAGCAGACACGAGCTGACGACTCGTCATACTCGTACCTGACGGTCCGTCAGGCAAGGGGCTCAACCCGCCCTATTTCAAGGGCGACTTCTCCAACGACCGGCGCGACTCCCGCTCCCGCTTCCCCGGCCGCAGTCCGGCTTTCTCGGCCGCCACCTGGAGGGACTGGAGGGCCAGCAGCATGACCCCGATGTCGTCCAGATAGACGGGATCAGGAATCAGATCAACAGGACTCACCAGATAGAGAACCGCACCCCAGAACACGAACTTGTTCTGCACCGGGATCCCGGCATCCGTGAGCAGCTTGCGCGCCTTCACCATCTTCACCAGCACCACCACGGCACCGGCCACGGTCACCAGAGCCAGCACCGCCAGCACGACCACCAGGACCGTCATCCCGTCACTCATACGCACTCCACTCCTCACCTCGCCCGGCCAGCACCTCTCCCTGTCCCGTGTACCCGAACGGAGCGCCCCTTCCCGGTCTCCCACGCCGGGCATCGGGGGCAATGCCCGCACCTCCCGGTAACCACCCACTATTTAGTGCGTACTTGAGCCGAGGCGACGCGGATACGAAGGTGAAGTCACCCCACTCGGGCGAAACCCCCCTCCCCTCCCACGCCAAAAGGAGCACCCCCGTGCGCACCGACAGCCACACCCACTCCCCCGCCACCAAGCCCCCCGTCACCGTCCTGGGCCTGGGCCTCATGGGCTGGGCACTGGCCGACGCGCTCGTCACGGCCGGCCACGCGGTCACCGTGTGGAACCGCACCCCCGAGAAGGCGGACGACCTGGTGGCCCGCGGCGCGGTCCGCGCCGACTCCGTACGCGAGGCGATCGAGGCAAGCCCCCTGACCATCTCCTGCCTCCTCGACTACGACACCCAGCGCGCCCTCCTGGAACCCGCCGCGGGCGCCCTGCACGGCCGCACCCTCGTCAGCCTCACCAACGGCTCGCCCGCCCAGGCCCGCGACACCGAGGCATGGGTGCACGCACTCGGCGGGGCCTACCTCGACGGCGGCATCATGGCGATCCCGTCGATGATCGCGGGCCCGGGGGCGTTCATCCTCTACAGCGGCGCCGAGGACCCGTTCGACGCGCACCGTACGACGCTGGAGGTGCTGGCCGAGGCGAAGTACCTGGGTACGGACGTGGGCACGGCCTCACTGTACGACCTGGCGCTGCTCAGCGGCATGGACATGATGTTCGCGGGCTTCTTCCACTCGGTGGCGGTAGCCACCTCCCACAAGGAGACCACCGCCTCCGGCTTCACCGAGCTCCTGGTCAACTGGCTGACCAGCATGATCAACTTCCTGCCCGCCATGGCCGCCGACATCGACTCGGACGACCCGCCCGCCTACGAGCAGACCCTGGAACTGGTCCTGGCCGCCGCCCGCAACATGGGCGACGCGGCCCGCGAGGCGGGGGTCCGGGCAGACTGGTTCGACCGGGAGGTGGTCGAACTGAACGCCCGCATCGCGGAAGGCGAGACGCACCACACGGCTTCGGAGGCGGTACGGCGGCTGCGGGTCGGAACGCAGGGGTGAAGGGGGGACGACCCGGCCTCGGGGGGCGGCCCGGCCGCAGGGGGACGACCTGGCCGCAGGGGGACGGACTGGCCGCTGGGGGACGACCCGGCCGCAGGGGACGGCCCGGCCTCCCCCTCCGCCGGGGCTGGTCAGTCAGCCAATCGGCCGTCCCGCAGCTGCTCGAACGACTCCCTCTCCTCGACGACGAGATCGGCGAACGACCCGTGGCGCTCCCCCAGCCCCGGGTACCAGCTGGCCCAGATGCAAGCGGCCCACTCCCCGTCGGGCGAGACACCACCGGGGTCGAGCAGCCAGTACTGAGCGTCCCCGGAGCTCGACACCAGCACCACCCGGTCCATGAAGGCGGCCTCCTCCGGCCCGCCCTCACGAAGGATCGCCCAGGCGCTGGGATCCGCCTCACGCAACCGGTCCACGGTACGGGTGGTCCTCATCTCCCACATGAACGGCCCCAGGTGGTCGAACCCGTGGACGCACCGAGGAACGCCCGGTAACCGGGCGGAAGCCGAGCACCGATGCGCTCCTCGGCAGCCACGATCTCCGCCTCGCTCGCACCCGCACGCCCGAGCCACCCAGCGGCCTGCTGCTCCGCAGTGATCGGGTGAGCTCCGTAGGGCTCGTGCGCCCGCAGGACATCGGCACTGTACGAGGCGAGAAACTCCCGCCAATGGTCGACGCTGCTCCACTGCACAACGATCACTCACCCTCCGACGGCCGGCCATCGGGCCATGGTGCGACACGACCCTCTCGCACATCATCCGAAACACCGGGGGCTCAGGGCTGCATGCGGGGCAGACCGAGGTTCTGACACGCGGTCTCCTTGTCCCCCGGAAAGACACCGGCCCAAGTCTCGTCGACCACGCATGCGGCCAGCGGGGGCACCTTCCCGTGCCCCGGGCGCGCCCACTCGGGAATCTCGAAGGGACCGGTCTCCTCTCTCTCCGAAGGCGCACTGCCGTCCGTCGCCATGAGTCCGGCCTCCCACATGCCCGCGCAGGCCAGGAGCGCGGCGTCGGCGGTACGGCTGGGGTCGGTCCTGGGCCATGCGCCCGGGCCCGGCTCCCACCCGACGTTGGACGAACTTCCCTCCGTGTCGGCCGTGGCATAGCAAAGGACCTGGCCGTGGACCGCCGCGGGCTTGTCGGCCAGCAACTGAGCCGCGGCCAGTGCTCCACCCCCGAGGAGAAGGAGCACGCCGGGCACGACGGCGTACCGGGACCGCAGACGAAGCCGCCACCACGCGCGCCGACCACGCGCCACGGAAACGTCAGTCGATTCGTCATGAATGACCGTCATGATTTGTCCCTCCAAAACCAGTTGACGCTCTTCCGAGAGTTCGACCTCGCGAGGCGCTGGCACCAATCGGGCCAACTCCACAAGGCCCGGGTCCACGCGGGACGCACGGGGCACGCGGGACGCACCCCGTCGCCATTCCCTGAGCCCCATCAGGCACCCCCTTCGACCGACCGGGTCGCATCGATGCGCCCACCCCGTACTTGTCCGCCCCCGCCAACCGGTTCCCACTCCTCCGCCGCCAGCTTCCGCAGCCGCGCCCGGCACCGCGAAAGCCGCGACCGTACGGTGCCGACGGGCACGCCAAGGGCCTGGGCCGCCTCCGCGTATCCGAGCCCTGACCAGACGCACAGCTCGAACACCTCGCGTTCGGCACGCTTGAGCCGCCCCAACGCCCGGTGGGCGGCGGCAAGTTGTTGGCTGTCGACCATTCGCCCCACCACCTCCTCCGCGAGGTCCGGTACGGGTTCGGGGGCGGGCACCCGAGCCAGGGCGGCCCGGTGCCGGCGGGCCGCGCGGGCGGTGTTGCGCAGGACGTTGGTCGCGATGCCCATCAGCCAGGGCCGTACGCTCTCCCCCTCGTCGCGCAGCTTCTCCCGCAGCCGCCACGCCTCCAGGAAGGTCAGCGAGACGACGTCCTGGGCGGTGGCCGGGTCACCGCATCGACGGACGGCGTACGAGTACACCAACTGGGCGTGTTCGCGAAAGAGTTCGCGGAACACCTCGGGGTCGCCGGCCCGGACACGGGCGTGTACGGGGAAGGCGGGGGTCGACGTCACGCTGGTGATTGTCCGCACGGGGCCGGGGGTTCCCGTGACGTGGGCCACATTGCGCGGCCGAGTGGCCTGCGTCGGACGAACCTAGACGCGCCTCCCGGGATGGAGTTCACGATTCCCGGCCCCGTGCTTCCGGCCGGCGCATACGGATCGAGTCCGTTCAGAACCAGGAACTACACGACCCCAGCAGCCTGGTAGCGCACATACGCCTCCCGCGCGTCCGGAATGAACTCCTCCCACCCCACCATCTCTTCGAGCTCGCCCGCACCCACCCACCCACACCAGGCGATCTCCCGCGCGTCCGGTGCGATCGGCCCTGTGACGGTGGCCTCGTGCAGTCCGAGCCAGTAAGGGCTGATGATCCCGTCGCACAGGAACTTGAGCACGAAGCGAGGAGCGGCAGTCCGTACCCCGAGCTCCTCCTCCAACTCCCTTGCCGCCGCCTGCTCGTAGGACTCGCCGGGCTCGGCGGCGCCGCCGAACATCCAGTTGTACTGGCCGGGGAACCGGGAGTCGTCGTCGGGCCTCCGGTGGACGAGGAAACGTCCGTCCTCGTCGCGGCACACGACGGTGGCGATGCGGTGCGGCCACCGGCGTCGCATCGCCTCCGCCCGTTCGACGACACCCAGCACCCGGTCCTGCGCGTCGACCCGGTCCACGAGTTCACCCACGGGGCGCACCCACCCGCCTGGCCAGCACCTGCCCCGGCCAGCTCCCCTCCAGGAACGGAACGGTGGGGACGAACCCCTGCCGCTCGTAGTACGCGACCAGCCCGCCCCCGCCGCCCGCCCAGCAGTCCACGCGCAACAGCTCCACACCGGCCTTCCTGGTCTCCTCCTCCGCGTGCGCCAGCAGCGCCGCACCGATGCCGAGTCCGGCGTGCTTACGGTCGGAGACCAGCAGCCGGACGTACCGCTCGGGCTCGTCGGCGAGGGGGATGCCGGACACCTTGGGGCTGGGGCCGGAGGCCATGACGAGGGTGCCGACGGGGACGCCGTCGAGCTCGGCGAGGTACGGGGAACACTCGGTCGTGTAGTGCCGGATGCGGTCCGGGCCGTGGGGGAGCTGCGAGTAGGGGGTGGTGCCCCACTGCTCGGTGTTGCCGCGCTCATTCATCCACGCGATACGGGCGTCGAGCATGTCCAGGATGACGGGCGCGTCGGCGGGACTGCCGGGGCGGATGCGGAGGCCGGGTTCACTGTGGCTCATGGGGGCAGCCTAGTTACCGTTGCCCGGCTGGCCGTGGACGGTTCGGGCCCAATGGCCTCGGGACTGGTTCCGTTGGACGTCCCACGCTTGGGCGGCACGCAGCATCGCCGTGAGCCATGCCCTCTTCAGCTCGCCGCCCTTTCCGAAGCGGAGCACGGCGGGCGGTGGGAGCCCCTCACCACCCCCGGCCACCCCGAGCCGCACTCCTGAGCGGCACCGGCGCACGCCACGTACCCCCATCTCTCGGCGCACGGCCCGTACGGCCTGCGTCCGCACGGCACCCCCACGCTCACACTGGTACCGTTTCTTGTACCAGTTCCAGGAGGTAGTCGCCATGTCCATCACAGCCAGCGAAGCCCGCCGCCGCCTCTTTCCCCTCATCGAAGAGGTCAACAGTGACCGCAGCGCCATAGAGATCGTCTCCAAGAACGGCAGCGCCTACCTCGTGGCAGCGGAGGAGTACGAGGCGCTCCAGGAAACGGCCTACCTGCTGCGCTCCCCCGCAAACGCCCGTCGGCTCCTTGCCTCCTACCAGGAAGCCATGGAGGGGCGGACCGAGCAGCACGAGCTCATCCGGGACGAGGACGAGGCCGGCCGTTGAAGCTCGCCTTCACCCGGCGGGGCTGGGACGACTACACCCACTGGCAGACCGCCGACCGGCAAATCCTCAAGCGCATCAACAGGCTGATCGAGGACACACTGCGCGATCCCTACGCAGGGATCGGAAAGCCGGAAGCCCTGAAGCACGCGCTCGCGGGCGCATGGTCGCGCCGGATCACCGACGAACACCGCCTGATCTACCTGCCCCGGGCCGCAGAAAGCGAGCTTGTCATCCTTCAGGCTCGCTACCACTACGGCTGACGGCGGCCCCCGGGCGCCACGGGGTCGCGCCCGGGGGCCGCCCGGCGCCCCGTACCGGCTACTTGTCCGAGCCGGGCCACAGGCCGTCCGGGGTCAGGCCCAGCAGGTCGATCGCGTTGCCTCGTACGATGCGGTCCACCACGGCCGGTTCCAGGTGGCCCATCTGTGACTCGCCGACCTCCTTCGACTTCGGCCAGGTCGAGTCCGAGTGCGGGTAGTCCGTCTCGTACAGGACGTTGCCGACTCCGATCGAGTCCAGGTTCTTCAGGCCGAACGCGTCGTCGAAGAAGCAGCCGAAGACGTGCTCGGTGAAGAGTTCGGACGGCGGGCGGTGCACCTTGTCGGCGACGCCGCCCCAGCCCCGGTTCTCCTCCCAGACCACGTCCGCGCGTTCCAGGATGTACGGGATCCAGCCGATCTGCCCCTCCGCGTACATGATTTTCAGGCCGGGGAAGCGTTCGAACTTGCCGCTCATCAGCCAGTCGACCATCGAGAAGCAGCAGTTGGCGAAGGTGATGGTGGAGCCGACCGCGGGCGGGGCGTCCGCCGAGGTGGAGGGCATCTTCGAGGAGGAGCCGATGTGCATGGCGATGACCGTGCCCGTTTCGGCGCAGGCCTCCAGGAAGGGGTCCCACTCGTCGGTGTGGATGGAGGGGAGGCCCAAGTGCGGCGGGATCTCGGAGAAGGCGACGGCGCGCACGCCCCTGGCTGCGTTGCGGCGGACCTCGGCCGCGGCCAGGCGGGCGTCCCAGAGGGGGATGAGGGTGAGGGGGATCAGGCGGCCGTGGGCCTCGGGGCCGCACCACTCCTCCACCATCCAGTCGTTGTAGGCCTGGACTCCCAGCAGGCCCAGTTCGCGGTCCTTGGCCTCGGTGAAGGTCTGGCCGCAGAAGCGCGGGAAGGTGGGGAAGCAGACGGCCGACTGGACGTGGTTGACGTCCATGTCGGCGAGGCGGTCGGGGACCGAGAAGGAGCCGGGGCGCATCTGCTCGTACGTGATGACTTCGAGCTTGATCTCGTCGCGGGAGTAGCCGACCGCCGTGTCCAGGCGGGTGAGCGGGCGGTGCAGGTCCTCGTAGACCCACCAGTCGCCTATCGGGCCCTCGTCGCCCTTCTCGCCCATGACCGGGGCGAACTTGCCGCCCAGGAAGGTCATTTCCTTCAGGGGTGCGCGGACGATGCGCGGTCCCACGTCGCGGAACTTGCGCGGGAGCCGGTCCTGCCAGACGCCGGGGGGCTCCACCGTGTGGTCGTCCACCGAGATGATCTTCGGGAAGCTGTCCATGTGCATCTCCACCCATCTCCCTGCTCGCGTCAGCAATGTCCGTCACGGTACCGCTGATCTGACGATCCGTCAGGTGGGAGTGAGTGCACTTTCTGCGCACGGAATGCGCGCTCCCGCCGCCGAACCTTGAGGTTCCTCTGAGGTTTGTGTACTGACGCGCCCCGTATGGGCAAGGCAGACTGACTAGTGCCGTAAAGGGAAGGTACGGGGCCGAACGACGTTGCTCCGTACCCCGGATCGGCACCATCACCGCAGGACAGCAGGCGCGACGCAGTACGACAGGCGCGACGCAGCATGACAGGCGCGACGCACGACACGGCGCGGCACGGCAAGGGCTCGGCACAGGCGAGGGGGAGTGCGATGGACGACGGCATGCCGGCGGAATCACGGGGAGCCGGGAGCGAGGCCGCCCCGGTCCCCGGGGTCCGCTTCAGCGTGCTCGGACCCGTCCGGGCCTGGCGGGGCGGGGAACCGGTGCCCGCCGGGTCGCCGCAGCAGCGCGCCCTGCTCACGCAGTTGCTGCTGCGCGACGGGCGGACCGCGACCGCCGCCGAGCTGATCGACGGGATCTGGGGCGAGGTGCCGCCGTCGCAGGCGCTGTCGGCGCTGCGTACGTACGCCTCGCGGCTACGCAAGGCGCTCGGCTCCGACGTACTGGTGAGTGAGGCGGGCGGGTACGCGATCCGGCCCGTCGCCGACGCGCTGGACCTGGGTGTGGCACAGGAGTTGGCCGCCGACGCCGAGAAGGCGCGGGCGGCCGGGGAGCGTTGCCGGGCGCGGGAGCTGTACGAGAAGGCGCTCGGGCTGTGGGACGGCGAGGCGCTGGCCTCCGTGCCGGGGCCGTACGCGGAGTCCCAGCGGTTCCGGCTGGAGGAGTGGCGGCTCCAGCTGACCGAGTCGCGGCTCGACCTGGACCTGGAGGTCGGCTGCCACTCGGAGGCCGTACCGGAACTGACCGCGCTGACCGCCGCGCACCCGCTGCGCGAACGGCTGCGCGAGCTCTTGATGCTGGCGCTGTACCGGTGCGGGCGCCAGGCGGAGGCGCTCGCCGTCTACACGGACACCCGCCGCCTGCTCGCGGACGAGCTGGGGGTGGACCCGAGGGCGGAACTGTCCCGGCTCCAGCAGCGAATACTGGAGGCGGACGCGGAGCTGGCACAGCCGGCCGAGTCCGCCAGAGCAGCCGCCCCCGCCGCCGTCCGCCCCGCCCAACTCCCAGCGTCCGTACCGGACTTCACGGGCCGGACCGGTTTCGTACGAGAGCTTGGCGAGCGGCTCGCCAACGCCGAGTCCAGCGTCATGGCGGTGTCCGCCCTCGCGGGCATCGGCGGCGTCGGCAAGACGACCCTCGCGGTGCACGTGGCGCACGCGGCGCGCCCGCACTTCCCGGACGGGCAGCTGTACGTCGACCTCCAGGGCGTGGGCGCGCGCCCCGCGGAACCGGAGACCGTGCTCGGCGCCTTCCTGCGCGCGCTCGGCACCCCGGACGCGGCGATACCCGACTCCCTCGACGAGCGTGCGGCGCTCTACCGCTCCACCCTCGACGGCCGCCGCGTCCTCGTACTCCTCGACAACGCACGGGACGCGGTGCAGGTCAGACCGCTGCTGCCGGGGACGTCGGGCTGCGCCGCGCTGATCACCGCCCGGACCAGGATGGTGGACCTGGCGGGCGCGCAACTGGTCGACCTGGACGTGATGTCGCCGGAGGAGGCGCTCCAGCTCTTCACCCGGATCGTGGGCGAGGAGCGGGTGGCGGCGGAGCGGGAGGCGGCGCTGGACGTGGTCGGCGCGTGCGGCTTCCTGCCGCTGGCCATCCGCATCGCGGCGGCGCGGCTGGCGGCGCGGCGGACCTGGACCGTGACCGTACTGGCGACGAAGCTCGCGGACGAACGGCGGCGGCTGGACGAGCTCCAGGCCGGCGACCTCGCGGTGAAGGCCACCTTCGAGCTCGGCTACGGCCAGCTGGAGCCCGCCCAGGCACGCGCCTTCCGGCTGCTGGGCCTGGCCGACGGCCCGGACATCTCCCTCGCGGCGGCGGCAGCACTGCTCGGACTGCCGGTCCACGACGCGGAGGACCTCCTGGAGGCCCTGGTCGACACCTCCCTGGTGGAATCGGCGGCCCCGGGCCGCTACCGCTTCCACGACCTCGTACGGCTCTACGCGCGTGCGTGCGCGGAACGCGACGAGCAGCCGGTGGAGGAACGGGAACTGGCCCTGTCCCGCCTGCTGGACTTCTACCTCGCGACGGCGGCGGGCGTGTACGCCCTGGAACGCCCCGGCGACCGCCTGGTCGACCACCTGGCACAGACGTCCTACCCGGGCCTGGTCTTCGCGGACCGGCACGCGGGCGAGGACTGGCTGTACTCGGAGGCGGACGCGCTGCTGGCTTGTGCGCATCAGGCGGCGGGGGCGGAGTCCCCGGCCGGGCCCCAGGCACTGCGACGGGCGGCGGACCTGTTGTGGGCAGCACTCGACCTGGGCGAGTCGGGAGCCAACGCCAAGCAGTACGAGTCGACGGCCCGGGTGCTGCTGGCGGCGACCCGGGCGAGCGGGGGGCAACGGGCCCAGGCGCGTGCGCTGGTGGCACTGGCACTCGTGCACCACACCTCGGGAAGGTTCGCGGAAGCGGATCAGAAGGCGGCCGAGGTCTCCCTGCTCAAGCCGGATGCCGAGGACCCCCTGCCGGAATGCTGGGCTTCGAACCTGCGCGGCGCCATGGCGCTCTACCACTCCCGCTACCCGGACGGCGAAAGGCACCTCACCGACGCGATCGCCAGCTTCCGCAGGGCCGGGGACCGGCCGGGCGAGGCCAGCGCCCTGTGCAACCTCTCCCGCAATCACCTCGCGACGGGCCGCACGTCGAGCGCCGTCTCGCTCGCGCGGCAGGGCATCGAGATCTACGAGGCCATGGGCCACGCCCTGCGCGGTGCGAACGCACGCTACGCGCTGGGCATCGCGCTCACCCAGGACGGGCGGTACGAGGAGGCGACGGAGCAACTGGCCGAGAGCCTGGAGGTGTTCCGCGACTGCCGCCAGCGGCTCTGGGAGGGCATGACGCTCTTCCGTCTCGCCGAGGTCGACATGGCGGCAGGCCGTCCCGGCCCCTCGGCCGCCAAGGCCGAACAGGCGCTGACCGTGCTGTACGGGATCGGCGGCGAGTGGCGGCGCGGCAACATCCTCACCCTGCTCGGCCGCGCTCTGCACGAGCTGGACCAACCCGGCCGCGCCGAGGTCTGCTGGCGCGAGGCACTGAGCATCTTCGAGGCCTCGGACCCCTCGGAAGCGGGGGAGGTACATGCCCTGCTCGCCGGCGTGACCCAGCCTGCCGGCTAGGCGACCCGCCCGGCATTCATCGTTTGTTTATCGCCGTACCGCATCGTCGTTCTTGCCGCATCCGTCGCGTCGGGGGGCAGACGGTCGGTAGCGCCACCATCCGCTCGCACACCCATTTTCAGGTTCAGGAGATCCCATGAGCGACGCCAAGAAGCCCGACGCCACGACGCAGGGCGACGTCCACAACACCTCGGAGCCGATCGAGGCCAAGGACGTCCACAACACCTCGGAGCCGGCCAAGACCCAGGGCGACGTCCACAACACCTCGGAGCCGGCCAAGTAGACCGCACCACCGCACGGGGGACACGGGGGCACGGGGAACGGCCGCGGCGGCGCGGAGGGGGAGCCGTCGCGGCCGTCGTGTTTTCCGGGCAGGGGCACACCGCCCGCACCTGCTGCGTACACGTGTCACATACACCTATGGGTTCGGCGCAACCCGCGCGACCGTTCCGCCCTCCTCCCGTACGAGACAGCAGGAACCGGAAGGACCGGAATGACCGCCGCGCACCACCACTCCGCCGCCGCCCCCACCGCCCCGCTCCTCCCCCGCCCCGACCGCAGTACCGCCGGTCTGCGGGCGGCGGTCGCCAGGCTCGCTCCGCAGCAGCTACCGGAGATGGAGCGCCAGATGGAGGAGGCCCTGTCGCTCGCGGCGCGGACGGGGAGCCTCGCCCCGCTGACCCGGTTCCTGGAGCTCTGGGCGGTCACGGTGGAGATAGCCCGTATACCCGCCTCGGCGGAACGCCTGCGCGAGGCGGAGCACACGGCTCGCTCCGTACGGCAGGGCGACCCGGCGTGGCGCACGGCGATGGAGGAGATCCGGGACCTGAGGGCGGCCGCCTGGGCGGCGCTGGACCTGCGCTGAGTCGTGGGCGGGCTCAGCCGGTCCCGTTCCCGGCCCCGGCCCCTGTCCCATTTCTCTCCTGCTCCCTCCCCCGCAGCTCCCCCTTCACCACCTTCCCGCTCGCGTTCCTCGGCAGTTCCGTCACGAAGGCGACCTCTCTCGGGACCTTGTAGTTCGCCATTTCGCGGCGGGACCACGCGATGACGTCGTCCGCGGTGAGGGATCCGGCCCTGCGGACGATGTACGCCTTGCCCACCTCGCCCAGGCGGGGGTCCGGGATGCCGATGACTGCTACGTCGGCTATTTCCGGGTGCAGGCCCAGGAGTTGCTCGATTTCGGCGGGGTACGCGTTGAAGCCGCCGACGATGAACATGTCCTTGATCCGGTCGGTGATGCGGAGGTTGCCCTCCGTGTCCAGGACGCCCACGTCGCCCGTGCGGAGCCAGCCGTCCGGGGTCATGGTGGCGGCGGTGGCGGCCGGGTCCTCGTAGTAGCCCTGCATGACGTGGAAGCCCCGGACCAGGACCTCGCCCGGGGTGCCGGGCGGGGCCGGGGTGCCGTCGGGGGACTCCACGCGGATCTCCGTTTCCGGGATGGCGCGGCCCGAGGTCTGCGCGATGGTCTCGGGGGCGTCGCCCCGGCGGCACATGGAGACGAAGCCGGAGGCTTCCGAGAGGCCGTACGCGGTGAGGACCGTGGCGATGTGGAGTTCGGTGCGCAGGCGCTCGACGAGTTGGAGGGGGACGACCGCGGCGCCCGTGACCACCAGGCGCAGGGCGGTCAGGTCGTGGTGTCCACGGGAGGGGTGGTCCAGGAGGGACTGGTGGAGGGTCGGGGGGCCGGGGAGTACGGAGATGCGCTCGGCGGCGATGTTGGCGAGGACGGTGTCCACGTTGAAGACGGGCTGGGGGATCATCGTCGCGCCGCGCGTGAGGCTCGCGATGATCCCGGCCTTGTAGCCGAAGGTGTGGAAGAACGGGTTGACGATCAGGTAGCGGTCGCCTTCGCGGAGGCCCGCCAGGTCGGCCCAGCAGTCGTAGGCGCGCAGGGTCTGCTCGTGGGTGATCACCGCGCCCTTGGGGCTGCCGGTGGTGCCCGAGGTGTAGATGATGTCCGAGGGGTCAGCCGGGCTGATCTCGGCGGCTCGGGCACGGACCGTACCGGTGCTGACCGATTCGCCGCCCGCGAGGAAGTCCTTCCAGGTCAGGAAGGTGTCCGGGGCCGCGTCGTCGGCCAGGACCACCACGTCCTCAAGGTCGGGGAGGCCGGGCAGCGGCCCCTTCCCCGGGCCTTCGGCGGCCGCTCGGCGCAGGGACGCGACGTACGACGTGCCGAGGAAGGTGCCGGTGACGAAGAGCAGCTTCGCACCGGACCTGCGGCAGACGTACGCGGCCTCCGTGCCCTTGAAGCGGGTGTTGAGGGGCACCAGCACCGCGCCCGCCGTGACCGCGCCGAGCGCCGAGACGATCCAGTCGAGGGTGTTGGGGGCCCAGATGGCGACCCGGTCGCCGCGCTGGACCCCGCGCGACAGACAGGCCGCCGCCGCCCGGTCGACGCGCTCGCCCAGTTCCGCGTACGAGACGCGGGTGCGGCCATCGACCACCGCCTCGCTGTCGCCGTGACCCGCCGCAGCCTGCTGGACCAGCTCCGGGATGGTGTTCCACCGCAACTGGTGCATCCGGCGTGTCTGGTTCGCACTTCGCATCGCAAGCACTCCCTGCCACGTTTTCCTGCCGCGTTACCGCTAGCTGACTAACCGTCAGATTAGCTGTAGCCTGACGCGCTGTCAGCAGTGAGGGATCAGCTCGCGGAGGTGGCACGGAAGCATGCCGGGACTCAAGGACGCGACTGCGATAGTCGGGATCGGGCAGACCGCCTTCGCCAAGAAACTCGCAGAGAGTGAAAAGGAGTTGGCCTGTCGGGCCATTCTCGCCGCGCTCGACGACGCGGGGATCGATCCGTCCGAGGTGGACGGCTTCGCCTCGTACACGATGGAGGAGACGGACGAGGTCGAGGTCGCCAAGGCGGTCGGGACCGGGGATCTCACCTTCTTCTCCAAGGTGGGCTTCGGCGGCGGCGGTTCGTGCGCCACCGTCGCGCACCTCGCCTCCGCCATCGCGACGGGACAGGCGAGCGTCGGCGTCGCGTGGCGTTCCAGGAAACGCGGAAGCGGGCCGAGGCCCTGGCGGAACACGGCTGTTCAGCTCCCCACCCCCGCCCAGTGGACCCGCCCCTTCGGACTGCTGCGTCCGGCCGACGAGATCGGCATGCTGGCCCGCCGCTACATGCACGAGTACGGCGCCACCCGCGACCACCTCTTCAACGTGGCCCTCGCCTGCCGCAACCGGGCGAACCAGAACCCGGCCGCGATGATGTACGAACGCCCGCTGACCCGCGACATGTATATGACCTCGCGCTGGATCAGCGAGCCGCTCTGTCTCTTCGACAACTGCCTTGAGACGGATGGGGCGTTGGCGTGCGTGATCGTCAGCGCGGAGCGCGCCCGCGACTGCCGGCGGAAGCCGGTGTACGTGCACTCGGCCGCCCAGGGGCTGCCCGCGCAGCACCACGGCATGGTCAACTACTGGAACGACGACCCGCTCACCGGCCCCGCCTGGACCGCCGCCCGACACCTCTGGAAACAGGCCGACTTCGGCCCCGAGGACGTCGACGTGGCGCAGATCTACGACGCTTTCACCCCGCTCATCCCGCTCTCCCTTGAGGGGTACGGCTTCTGCGGGCGCGGCGAGGGCGCCGCGTTCACCGAGGGCGGCGCCCTGGAGAGCGGCGGCCGGCTGCCGATCAACACCGGCGGCGGCGGACTCAGCGAGGGCTACGTACACGGCTTCAACCTCATCAACGAGGGCGTGAAGCAACTGCGCGGCACCAGCACCGCCCAGGTCCCCGACGCCGCCACCTGCCTGGTCACGGCGGGCGAGGGCGTCCCCACTTCCGCGCTGCTGCTCAGGAGTTGACCCAGAATGCCGGAGACAGGAACCACGCCCGACGGCCTGCTGATGCCCGTTCAGGACGACGACGGCGCCCCCTTCTGGGAGTACGCCGCCCGCCACGAGCTCCGCGTCCAGTCCTGCGCGGACTGCGGCGAACTCCGCTTCCCGCCCCGCCCGTGCTGCCCGCACTGCCATTCGTTCGCGAGCGAGTGGCGGCTGATGTGCGGCCGGGGCACGATCTGGTCGTACGTGGTCCCCCACCCGCCACTGCTGCCCGCGTACGCCGCCCAGGCCCCGTACAACGCGGTGATCGTGGAGCTGGCGGACGCCCCGCGCATCCGGCTGGTGGGGAACGTGGTGGCGACCCCGGACTCCGCGCTGGGCTCGGTGGCCCCGGAGCGGCTGCGGATCGGGGCGAAGGTGCAGGTGGCCTTCTCCGAGCTGCCGGACGGGACGACGGTGCCACGGTGGCTGCTGGAGCGGCCGTGAGCGGATCGATGAAAGGGCCCGCGAACGTACGCGTCGAGCGGGACAAGGAGTCCGGTGTCGCGGTCGTCACCCTCGACCGCCCCGCGAAGCTCAACGCCATCGACCTGGACACCGCCGCCGAACTCACCTCCATCTGGCGGGAGTTCAGGTACGACGACACCGTCAGGGCGGTGGTCCTGACCGGGGCGGGCGACCGTGCCTTCTGCACCGGCATCGACCGCTCCGTGGACGTCCCGCAGCCCTCCTCCCCGTACTCCGTCGACGATCCGCTCCTCACCGTCGGCCCGAAGGCCAACGACCTCTGGAAGCCGGTGATCGCGGCGGTACGCGGAATGGCGTGCGGTGGAGCGATCTATCTACTGGGCGAATCGGAGTTCGTGGTGGCGGGCGAGAGCGCCACCTTCTTCGACCCGCACACCACCTACGGCATGGTCAGCGCCTACGAGACGGCGCTGCTCGCCCAGCGGATGCCGTACGGGGAGATCGCCCGGATGGCACTGCTCGGCACGGCGGAACGGATGCCGGCGCGACGGGCGTACGAGATCGGTCTCGTATCGGAACTGGCCCCGGACGGCGAGGAGTTGGCTGCCGCACTGCGCTCGGCCGAGATCATCGCCGGGAATCCGACCGAGGCCGTACAGGGGACGGTGCGGGCGGCGTGGGCGACGAAGGAGGCGGCGATGGCGCAGGCGTTCGCGCGGGCGCCGCAGCTGATCGCACTGGGGAACCTGCCTGCGGAGCGGCAGGCGGAGCTGTTCGGGAGACGGGAGCGGGCCGATCGCACGAAGGCGGGCGGCACGGATGCCGATCGCACCTGAAGTTGTTCGCACGGAAGTTGTTCGCACCGCATAGGAACAACTCTCCCCACACCTCCAGTTGTTCTAGTAGTATGCAAACAACTGGAGGTAAGCCATGACCCTGCACATGACTCGGGGGCGCCTGCGTCTCGTCGCGCTGAGCACCGCCCCGTTCGCACTCGCCCTTTTGGCCCATCTCACCGCCTTCCTCGTCTCCCGGGGGCAGCTCCCCGACTACCTGGCCAGCCGTTTCGACATCACGGGCAAGCCGGTCAGCCACCTTTCCGTTCCGGTGGCGGTCCTCGTCGGCACGGCGCTCTTCGCACTGCTCGGCGCACTCGCCGCCATCGTCACCCTCAAGGGGAATCCGGGCGCGTGGAGCGTCCGGGGCATCCGGGGCGCACTGGCCGGGTGCTGGGCCCTGGCGGCCTTCCTCGGCTATCTGCTCACCACGACCACGCTCGTCCAGCGGGGAGTGACCGAGGGCGGCGAGGCACGCTTCCCGCTCTGGCACCTGGCGGTGGCGGCGCTCCTCGCGCTGGTCGCGGCGGTGGTGGGGCTGCTGCTCGGCGGTACGTTCCCGGAGCCCGAAACCCCCGCCGAGCGCGTGACGCGGGCCGGTCGCATCGACCTGGCGGACGGGGAAGTGGCCAGCTGGTCGCAGCGTCTGACCTCGGGCGTCGCCCTGGCGACGGCGGCGGCACCCGCCGTCGCCGGCATCACGTACGGAATCCTGGGCAACTGGCTCGTCGCCGCGCTGTTCCTCGCGCTGGGCGCCCTGCTCCTGCTCTTCGCCTCCACGCACGTGGTCGTGGACCGGCGCGGGCTCACGGTCGCACCGGCGCTGCTGCACCGGCCCGCCCTGCGCATCCCGCTCAAGGGGATGACGGCCGTGGCCACCCGCGACATCCACCCGGTCGCGGACTACGGCGGCTGGGGCTACCGCATCAGGCACAATCGCACGGGGCTCATCGTGCGCTCCGGCGAGGCGATCGTCGTCCGGCGCGCGAACGGCCGGGAGTTCGCGGTCACCGTGGGCGACTCCGCGACGGGCGCCGCCCTGCTCGCCACCCTCATCGAACGCCGCGAGACCCGAGAAAGCCGCTGACCATGCTGTTCAAACTGGACACCGCCTCGTCCGTCCCGCTCGGCGACCAGATCGCCTCCTCGGTACGCGGCGCGATCGCCGACGGCACGGTCGAGCCGGGCGAACGCCTCCCTGCCGCCCGTATGCTCGCCGACTCCCTCGGCATCAACGTCCACACGGTGCTGCGCGGCTACCAGCGCCTCCGCGAGGAGGGCCTGATCGAACTGCGCCGGGGCCGGGGAGCCGTGGTGGTCGACGCCCCGGTCTCCCCGGGACGGGCCCGCCTGCTGGAGCGGATCGGCGAACTGGTGGAGGAGGCAAGAAAGTTGGGCATGCCGGAGGAGGACCTGCTGGCGCTGGTACGGGCGAACCTGGCGGGCTGAGCGGCTGCGGAGCGTGTACGTACGACGAGGGCCCCGGTTCGCGCGCAAGTGGTTGCCGCGAACCGGGGCCCTCGTCGTACGACTTCCCGCTACTCCTCGGTCAGGAGCTGGTGCGGGTCACGTTCTTGACCTCGCAGCGGCCGATCAGGCTCTCGGTCGACTTCTTCACGTACGGGGTGGCGAAGTCGCGGGACTCGGTCTGGCCCGGGGCGACGAACAGGATGCTGCCGCTGCGGGTGCCGACGGTGGAGCCGCTGTTCGTGAACTTCACCGTGAAGCGGTAGGTGTAGGTCTCCGAGGAGCTGCTGTTGGTGGCGGTGATGCGGGTCGTCAGACCGCGCGACGGGTCGTACTTGCAGTCGGCGATGCGCAGGTCGCGGGAGGCGTTGCTGCTGCCGCCGACGCCGGGGACGGAGCCCGTGGTGGAGCCGCCGGACGAGCTGGAGCTGGCGCTGTCCGTACCACCGCTGGTGCTGGAGGAGCTGAAGCCGCCGCTGGACGAGGAGTCGCCGGTGGTGGAGCCGGAGGAGCTGTCGCTGCCACCGCTGGAGCTGGAGCTCGAACTGCTGGAGCCACTGGAACCACTGGAACCGCTGCAGCTGCCGCCGTGCGAGCCACGGGCGCCGGTGAGGGCGACCACTGCGATACCGAAGACTGCCACTGCGCGGACATGGCGGAGCTTCATGCTTCCAACCCCCGTTGGTTTGTTGCGATTTGGGACATTCCGGCAGGAATAAAGATCCCGTAAGGACGAGTGCATGTCACCCTAGCAGCGCCCGCCACATGGCGTGACCCGAACCCCGGGCGTAGCGTCGAAGGTCCGAGTGCCTCGTGTGAGGAGCCCGAGATGATCAGGAATGCCCTGGGTTCGGCCCTCGCCCTCATCGGGGCGACGGCCGCTGTGTGGAGCCCGTTCCAAGCCTGGTACGACGGCCGCCGTGGACGCGACTACCGCATCGGGGATCTCTTCGACGGGATCACAGACGTCAAGGCGGAGCTCGCCGGTTCCCTGCTGCTGCCGTTGGGTTTCGCGGCCCTGGTGGCGGTGGTGGGGGTGCTGCTGCGCTCGCGGCTCGTGGTGGGGGTGGCGGGGCTGGTGGCGCTCGGCTTCACGGTGTTCTGGATGGTGCGGCAGGGGCAGGCGGGAAGCGGGTTGGCGATCAACGCGGACGGGTCCGGGCTGGGCCAGGGTGTCGCGAATGCGCTGGGGGGTGGGGTGCTGATGCTGGTGGGGGCGGCGGTGATGAGGGGCCGCCGCCGCACGCGCCGGGCCGAACGGCAGGCGCCGTACACGCCGGAAGCGCAGGCCGCTCCGTACGCACCGGAGGCACAGGCCGCCCCGTACGCACCGGAAGAGCAGGCTCCGTACGCCTCGGAAGCGCGGGCTCCGTACGCCTCGGATGCCGGAGGCACGCCGTACACCCCGGAACCGGACCTGCCGCCGAACTCGGGTGAGCCGCCGGGCCGGGCCCCGACGCTGGACCGCCCCGGCCCGGACAAGTACCCGTAGCCGCAGGTGGCGGGCCCGGCCACGGCCGGTGGTCAAGGTGCGGGTTGTTCGTGGCTGGCCGCGCAGTTCCCCGCGCCCCTAGGCACCTAGGGGCGCGGGGAACTGCGCGAGCAACCACCCACCGGCCCGCGCGTAAGGACCCCCTGGCCCCGCGGAGCGGTTTAGGTGAAGGGGCGGGGTGGGGCATCGCCCGCCGCAGGCGCGAGACCGGCCCGCGTTTCGGTTACCTGGCCGTGCGGCCCGTCGCCGTGCCCTTTACCGCGTCCAGTGCGTACACGCACCGGTCCTTGCTGCACGCGTACACGATGCCCGCCTCCGCGACCGGCGATCCCGTGATCTCGCCGCCCGTCTTGAGCTTCCAGCGGAGCTGGCCGCCCGCCGCGTCGACGGTGTAGAGGCAGTGGTCCGCGGAGCCGAAGTGGACGCGGCCGTCCGCGACCACGGGGGCGCCGACCACCTCGCCGCCCGCCGCGAACCGCCACTTGGGGGTGCCGGTGACCGCGTCGAGGGTGTAGAGCGCGCTGCCGCTGCCCACGTGGACGTGTCCGGCGGCCACCAGGACGGGTTCGATGGACTGCCGCGACTCGGTGGCGATGCGCCAGCGGTCCTTGCCGTTGGAGGCGTCGAGGGCGTAGACCGTGCCGAGGTAGTCGGCGAGGTAGACGCCGCCGCCGGTGACGGCGGGGCCCGGGGCGAAGGCGGGGGCGGAGAGGAAGACCGCGGGGGCCTCGAAGTGCCAGCGGACGTGGCCCGAGCCCCGGTCGACGGCGAGGACCCGGGTTCCGGCTGAGATGTACACGTAGCCGTCCTCGGCGGGGGTCACCCTGACCGGGACTCCCCCGCAGGAGGCCGCGTCCCCGATCGGGTACGACCAGCGCTCGATGCCGGAGCGTGCGTCCAGCGCCCGCAACCGGGCGTCCTGCCAGACGTAGACGGTGTCCTCGTGGACGTCGGGCCCGGCCTCGGGGGTCTCGAAGTCGGTCTGGGCGCCGGTGAGTTCCCACAGCTTCTGCCCGTTGGAGGCCTCCCAGGCCTGTACGCCGCCGCCGCGCGTGCCGGTGACGACGGTGCCGCGGGCCGCTTTGAGCGAGTACACCCAGGCGTCGGTCTGGAGCCGCCAGCGCTCGGCGCCGTCGGTCGCGTCCAGGGCGTACAGCGTCGGCCCGTCGGAGGCGTGGATACGGCCGCCGGAGACCGCCATCGCCCACGCCACGTCCCGCGTCTTGAACTGGCGGCGGCCGGAGCCCACGTCCAGCGCGTGCACCTCGAAGGAGGTGACGTAGACGAGGTCGCCGGCGACTGCCGGGGTGCCCCACACGTCGTTCGACATCCGGAACCGCCAGGGCCGCCAGCCGGCCGGTGCGGGCCCTTCGGGCGGCACGGGCGGTGCCGCGGGGGCGCCGCCGTGGGCGGGTGGCTGCCCCGGTACGCCGTTCAGGCCGCCGGTCACCCCGGCGGGCGGGCGCACCCACCCGGTGGCGGGGCCCGCCGCCTCGGCGACGGCGGCGGCTGCCGCCGCGCCCTGTCCGTCGGCCACCCGGGGCCCGGGCCCGATCGGCACCTGTGCCCCGGCCAGCCGTACCGGCCCGTCCGCGTACGACGGCGGGGGCGGCGAGTGCGGCGAGGCGTGCCCGGTGCGCGGGTCCGTGGCCCACTCGCAACCGCGCGGCGGCGGATAGGGCGGCGGGCTGTGCGGCGGGCGCGGCGGCGGCGTGGGGTTCCGCCTGGGCTGTACGGGAGCGGGGGCGGGGGCGCGTCCGCCGCCCCTGCGCTCCTCGATCATCGCGTTCGCGCGGGCGGTCAGCCAGGCCGACGCCGTACCGCTGTCGTCGCTGCCGGAGGAGAAGAGGTGCGGGGCGAGCTGTGCCTGGAGGTCGGCGGGGCTGGGCCGCAGCGCGGCCTCCATGCCCATGCAGGAGTCGATCAGCGGGCGGAGCTCGTCCGGCAGTCCTTCCAGGTCGGGGCCTTCGCGCAGCAGCATGAAGACGGTCTCGACCGGGTTCGCCCCGTGGAAGGGCGCGTGCCCGGTGGCGGCGAAGACGAGGGTGGAGCCGAGCGAGAAGATGTCGCTCGCGCCGGTGACGCTGCGGGAGTCCCGCGCCTGCTCGGGCGACATGTAGGCGGGGGTGCCCACGGCGACGTTCGTCATGGTCAGGCGGGTGTTGGAGACGCCTGAGGCGATGCCGAAGTCGATGACGCGCGGTCCGTCCTCGACGACCAGGACGTTGGAGGGCTTGAGGTCGCGGTGGACCAGGCCCGCGCCGTGGATGGACTGGAGGGCCTCGGCGATGCCCGCGGCCAGCCAGCGCACGGCGTTCGCGGGCATCGGCCCGCACTCGTTCACTATTTCTTCGAGCGAGGGGGCGGGTACGTACGCCGTCGCCAGCCAGGGCACCGCCGCGCGCGGGTCGGCGTCGACGACCGCCGCCGTGTAGAAGCCGGAGACCGCGCGGGCCGCCTCGACCTCCCGCGTGAAGCGGACCCGGAACAGCTGGTCCTCGGCGAGCTCCGTACGTACGGTCTTGATCGCCACCCGGCGCCCGGACGCGGACCGCGCCAGATAGACGAGCCCCATCCCGCCGGCTCCGAGCCGCCCCAGGACCTCGAACGGGCCGATCCGTCGCGGATCGTGCTGCGTCAGCTGCTCCACTTGCCTGCCACCTCCCCGTGCACCGGCCGCAACGCACAGCCCTGTGCAGCGTCTCATCCGCTGGGCACCCCCAGCGGTGCGCTCCCCTGATTCTTCCTGTCTCCAGGCGTGGTGGCTAACCCGGGCCGGAATGGAGTGTTTCCCCCCAATTCACTCCTTTTGCTTGATTTACGGCTTCGATGGCGTCGACGGCTTCGGTTCCGCGAGCACCGCGAAGACCGCGCCCTGGTCGTCGACCAGCACCGCCATCCGCCCGAAGGGGGTGTCGAAGGGCGGCTGGTTGATCCGCCCACCGAGCCGCTTGGCCGTCGCCGCCGTCTCGTCGCAGTCCTCGACCAGGAAGTACGAGAGGAAGTGCGCGGGCAGCTCGACCGGGAAGTCCGCCGAGATGACGCTCCGCCCGGCGATCGCGGTGGCCTCCCCCGGCTCGGTCCCGGCGGGCGACCAGACCCGGAAGTCCACCCCGGCCTCGTCGGCCAGGTCGTGCGTGGCGTAGCCGAAGACGTCCTGGTAGAAGGCGTCGACCCGGTCCTTGTCGGCATCGCGCACGAAGACCTCGGTCCAGCAGAACGAGCCGGGCGCCATGGTCAGCTCGAAGCCCTGGTGCGTACCGCCCTGCCAGACGCCGAAGACGGCGCCGCCGGGGTCGGCGATCTGCGCCACGGTGCCGAACGGGCCGACCGCCATCGCGTCCATCACGATCTGCCCGCCGGCCTTCCTGGCCCGGGCGACGACGGAGGCCGCGTCCGGGGTGGCGAGGTAGACGCCCCAGACGGTGGGCATCCGGCCGTCGGCCTTGGGGGCCAGGGCCGCGACGTTCTTCCGGTCCTCGCCCTCGCCCGCGTACGCCTGCGTGTAATAGCCGTACTCCTTGTCGGCCGGGTCGTCGAAGGTCCAGCCGAAGAGCCCGCCGTAGAAGCGCTTGCCCGCCTCGACATCGGGGAGCGACGCGTCGATCCAGCAGGGCACGCCTTCTGCGAATGCGGTCATGGACCGAATCCTTCCCGCTCACGGACATCCCTGCTCGGAGATATCCACCGATGTTGTCCACAGGCTGTTGATAACACTATTGGGGGATGCCGGGGAACGCCCCGTCACATACCGCCATCCGGTACGGACCCCACAAGCGGCCCGGACGGCACCCCATATCCCCACGCACCACTCACAACCGGCCGAACGCAACGACAACTCTGGCCGGAAACCCATTTGCACTCGCCGAATCGCGCTCCGATCACCCCTCGGTAAGCTGACGGCATGACAGGACAAGTACGCACCGTCGACGGCCGCGTGGCCGGTCGACGCGGCCAGGCGACGCGGCAGAAGCTGCTCGACTGCCTCAGTGAAATGCTCAGCTCGTCCCCCTACCGGGACGTCAAAGTCATCGATGTGGCCCGAAAGGCCGGGACTTCGCCCGCGACCTTCTACCAGTACTTCCCCGACGTAGAGGGCGCCGTCCTTGAAATCGCGGAGGAAATGGCAAAGGAGGGCGCCGGGTTGACCGATCTGGTCGCCGGTCGTTCCTGGGTCGGCAAGGCCGGCTGGCAGACCGCCGAGGAACTCGTGGACGGTTTCCTCGACTTCTGGCGGAAGAACGACGCGATCCTGCGGGTCGTCGACCTCGGTGCTGCCGAGGGCGACAAGCGGTTCTACAAGATCCGCATGAAGATCCTGAACTCCGTCACCAACTCCCTTACGGATTCCGTGAAGGAGCTCCAGGCGAAGGGCAAGGTCGACAAGGACATCAGTCCGGCGGCGATGGCAGGCTCGCTGGTCGCGATGCTCGCGGCCGTGGCCTCGCACCAGAAGGGCTTCACCACCTGGGGCGTCAAGCAGGCCGAACTGCGCCCGAACCTGGCGCAGTTGGTCTACCTGGGCATCACCGGGAAGAAGCCCGCGAAGTAGCGGCGACCGCCACAGGTACCCGTACAAAAGCACACGCAGGTACACGCACGTTCACGCACGTACCCGTACCGGACGAACCCCACCAAGTCCTGTCACTCGATGGCGGATCACGCATGTGGTCCGCCATCGGCGTATCCAGGTCAGCGCCGTTCGATGCGGAAGAGCCGGATCTCGCGCTCGATGCGCTGCTGGTACGTGGCGTACGGCGGCCAGAAGCCGAGCACCTCGCGCCACGACCGCGCGCGCTCCTCCCCCGCCAGCAGCCGGGCCCGTACCGGGATGTCGCGGCCCTGCCAGTTGATGCTGGCCTCGGGGTGGGCGAGCAGGTTCGCGGTCCAGGAGGGGTGTCCGGGGCGGCCGAAGTTGGACCCGATCAGGATCCAGGTGCCCTTCTCCGGTTCCGGCATGCAGGCCAGTGGCGTCACCCGGGGGCGACCGCTCTTCGCGCCGCGCGCGGTGAGGACCACGCCGGGCAGCATCCGGGCGCTGAGCAGCACCTTTCCCTTGGTGAGCCGGTGCACGGTGCGGTCCATGGCCGGGATGAGGTGCGGGGCGATCCGCGCGAACGTACGCGTCGAGGACACCTTCCGCATCAGCTTCACACCGGTGCTCGCGCCGGTCGTCGCGGCCATCAGACGGCCTCCGCCCTTGTGTCGCCGCCGAAGATGCCCGCGAGGTCGGCCGCGCGCCCGCGCAGCCGGTGCGCCGGGCCGAACAGCAGCTCGTCGGCCGCAGCCCGCTTGAAGTACAGGTGCGCGTCATGCTCCCAGGTGACGCCGATCCCGCCGTGCAGCTGGATCGCCTCGGACGCGGCGGCGCGCAGTGCCTCAAGCCCCTGGGCGAGGGCGAGTGCTCCGCCGCCCGCCGGGTCCCAGGCGGCGTAGTAGGCGGCCGAGCGGGCCGCCGCGACCTGGACGTACACATCGGCCAGCCGGTGCTTCACCGCCTGGAACGAGCCGATCGCCCGCCCGAACTGCTCGCGCGCCTTCACGTACTCGACGGTCCGCTCCAGCGCCCGGTCGGCGGCCCCGACGGCCTCGGCGGCCAGTACGGCGGCAGCACGGTGCCCGACGGCGACCAGCGCGCCCGCGACGTCCGCGTCCTCGTTCTCGTGCTCTTCGCCGATCAACTCCGCCGCTACGTCACGGAATTGGAGGATCGCCTGCGGCCTGGTCGTGTCCATCGACACCTGCCGCACCCGCGAGAGGGAGGCCGCGTCCGCCGCCCGTACGACGAAGAGCAGGGTCCGGCTGCGCGCGAAGCCGCCGGCGTGCGCGGCGACCAGGAGCAGATCGGCACTGTGCCCGTCGAGCACCTGCTCGGCCTGCCCGTACAGCGCCCAGCCCTCGTCCGTGCGCCGTGCCTGTACGCCGCCGGAGCGCCCGCCGCCCGCCCAGTCGCCGGTGGTGTTGTCGCCGGTCAGGCCGAGTGCCAGGGACAGTACGCCGCCGGGGACGGCGAGCGTGGCGGAGTCCCGGCCCGCGGCGATGCCGGGCAGCAGGGCGGCGCGCTGGCCTTCCGTGCCCAGCGCCTGGATCAGCGGCGCGGCGAGCACCGAGGTGGCGAGCAACGGGGACGGCAGCAGTGCCCGCCCGGTCTCCTCGCAGGCCAGTGCGAGGTCCGCGGAGTCGGCGCCCGCTCCCCCGTAGTCGGCGGGCAGTGCGAGTCCGGGCAGGCCCAGCTCCTCGGCGAGCTGCCGCCAGAGCTCGCGGTCGTACCCCTCGGCGGTCGCTGCGGCGGACTTGACCTCGTCCGGGCCGCAGCGCTTGGTGAGCAGTTCGTGCAGGGTGCGGCGGATCTCGTCCTGTTCCGCGGTGAAGGCGGCGTCCATCTCGTGTGCTCCTCCCCTGATCTGACGGGGCGTCATGCTAGAGCCGGGTTCACTCAAAGCCCATAGCCACGTGCGTACTTGCCTCTTTTGGTGAGCCATATCTGATGTACCGTCAGATTCATGACTGCTTCCCCGCGCAACCTTCCGGGCCGCAAGGTCGCCGTCGTGGGCGTGGCCCTCTCCGACTGCGGCCGGGTGGACGACGCCACCCCCTTCGCCCTGCACGCGCAGGCCGCCCGCCGCGCGCTCGCCGACTCCGGCCTCGACCGGTCCGTGATCGACGGGTTCGCCTCGGCCGGGCTCGGCACGCTCGCCCCGGTCGAGGTCGCCGAGTACCTGGGCCTGCGGCCCCGCTGGGTGGACTCCACCTCGGTGGGCGGCGCCACCTGGGAGGTGATGGCCTCCCATGCGGCGGACGCCATCGCCGCAGGTCACGCGAATGCGGTGCTGCTGGTGTACGGGTCGACGGCCCGTGCGGACATCAAGGCGGGCCGCCGGACGTCGAACCTCTCCTTCGGCTCGCGCGGACCGCTGCAGTTCGAGGTTCCGTACGGGCACACACTGGTCGCCAAGTACGCGATGGCCGCGCGTCGGCACATGCACGAGTACGGCACGACGCTGGAGCAGCTCGCCTCGGTCGCGGTGCAGGCGCGGGCGAACGCGGCGACCAATCCGGACGCGATGTTCCGCGACCCGATCACGGTCGAGGACGTGCTCGACGGGCCGATGATCGCGGACCCCTTCACCAAGCTGCACTGCTGCATCCGCAGCGACGGCGGGTGCGCGGTGCTGCTGGTGGCCGAGGAGTACGTACCGGACACGGCGAAGGCGCCGGTGTGGGTGCTGGGGTCGGGCACTTCGGTGTCGCACACCACGATGTCGGAGTGGGAGGACTTCACGGTGTCCCCGGCTGCGGTGAGCGGCCAACTGGCTTACCGGCAGGCTGGGTTGGGGCCGAGCGATGTGGACGTGGCGCAGATCTACGACGCCTTCACCTACATGACCCTGGTGACGCTGGAGGACCTGGGCTTCTGCGCGAAGGGGGAGGGCGGGGCGTTCGTGGAGAAGGGGCGGCTGCTGCGGGACGGCGAGCTGCCGGTGAACACCGACGGGGGCGGCCTGTCCGCCTGCCATCCCGGGATGCGCGGGCTGTTCCTGCTGGTGGAGGCGGTACGACAGCTCAGGGGCGAGGCGGGCGAGGGGCAGGTACGCAAGGCGGGCGGGCGGCTGCCGGAGGTGGCGGTGGCGTCGGGAACGGGCGGGTGGTTCTGCTCGGCGGGGACGGTGCTGCTGGGGCGGGGGTGAGACGGGACGGGCGAGGCGCAATGGGAGTGAGGCGGGACGGAGTGACGCGGGACGGGGCGGGGGTCACGCTCACACCGAAGGATCTATACAACCGTCATAGACAAGCGTCATAGACACTCGTATAGTCGAGTCATCGGCCGGCGCGCTCCCGCGCCGCAGCCACCGACCCGGCCCTCAGGAGCTTGATATGACGAAGAGCCCGCGCCCCGCCCGCACCGTCCTCATCTCCGGCGCGAGCATTGCCGGACCCGCCCTCGCCCTGTGGCTGCACCGGTACGGATTCGAGGCCACCGTCGTCGAGCGGGCCGCCGAACTCCGGTCCGGCGGGTACAAGGTCGACCTGCGCGGCACGGCCATCGAGGTCTGCAAGCGGATGGGCATCATGGACGAGATCATCGCCAACTCCACGGACATGCAGACCGGTTCCTACGTCGACGGCAACAACAGGACCGTCGGCGAGATGCCGGCCGCGATCTTCGGCGGACGCGCCGGGGACGACGACGAGATCCTGCGCGGCGACCTCGCCCGGATCCTGTACGAGCGGACCCGCGACGACGTCGAGTACCTCTTCGACGACTCGATCGCCTCGCTCACCGAGGACCCGGACGGCGTCCTGGTCACCTTCGAGCGGGCCGCGCCGCGCCGCTTCGACCTGGTGGTCGGCGCGGACGGGATGCACTCGCACACCCGCCGCCTGGTCTTCGGCGACGAGCGGCGGTTCAAGCGCCACCTGGGCGCGTACATCTCGATCTTCACCGCGCCGAACGACCTGGGGCTGGACCGCCACGAGGCGTACCACGCACTCCCCAACAAGCTGGTGTGCGCGTACAGCTCGCGGGGGCAGGACACCGCGAAGAACATGTTCGTCTTCGCCTCGCCCGAGCTGGCCTACGACCACCGGGACACCGCCGCACAGAAGGCCATCCTGACCACCACCTTTGCCAATGACCGGAGTTGGGAGATCCCCAGGCTGCTGACGAACGCCTCGGCAGCCGACGACTTCTACTTCGACGCGATGGGCGTGATCGAGATGGACCGCTGGTCGAAGGGCAGGGTCGTACTGCTCGGCGACGCGGCGCACTGCGCCTCGCCCGCCTCGGGCCAGGGCACCGGGCTCGCCCTGCTCGGCGCGTACCACCTCGCCGGTGAACTCGCGTCTGCGGACGGCGACTTCGCCAAGGCCTTCGCGGCGTACGAGGATCACATGCGGCCGGGCGTCGAGCAGACACAGGCCTTCGCGTCGAAGTTCGTCGGCGAGATGACGATGGACAGCGAGTGGAAGATCCGGCTGCGGCTGCTGATGCTGCGCTCGCTGCCGAAGATGCCGTGGCGGAACTTCATCGCGAAGAAGATCACCGAGGACGTGCAGAAGATGGCGCACATCGTGCCGGTCAAGGAGTACGCGAAGGACTGCGCGGGCGGGCGGGTGGCTGGGGCGGCCGGGCACCGCGCGGCCTGACGGCACGCGATCTGACGGCACGCGGCCTGACAGCACGCGACCTGACGGCACAATCACTCCATGGCTACGACCCACGAGGAATTCCGCGCGCTGCTCCACTCGCTCCGGGTCTGGGACGGCGTACACCTCCCGTCCTTCGACCCGGAGTCCGCCCCCGACTCGCCGCTGCCGCTCTTCCGCGCGTGGCTGCGGGAGGCCGCACAGGCCGGGCAGGCCGAGCCGCACACCATGAGCCTGGCCACCGCCGACGCGGCGGGCCGCCCCTCCGTCCGTACCGTCATGCTGCACGACGCCGACGAGGACGGCTGGCACTTCGGCACCCACAGCACCAGCCGCAAGGGCCGCGAACTGGCCGCCCGCCCGGACGCGGCGCTCGGTTTCTACTGGCCGGTGCAGGGCCGCCAGATCCGGATCGAGGGCCAGGTCAGCTCGGGCACCCCGGCCCAGAGCGCGGCCGATCTGCACGCCCGCTCGACGGGGGCGCTGGCTGCGGCGCTCACCGGGCGGATGAGCGATGTCCTCGGCTCGCGCGAGGAGTTGGCGGCGGCGTCCGACGCGTCCTGGCAGCGGGCGCAGGCCGATCCGACGGCCCTGTCCCCCACCTGGACGGTGTATGCGCTGGCCGCCACGGAGGTCGAGTTCTTCCAGGGTGACGCGCGGCGGCAGCACGTACGTCTGAGGTATCGACGTACGGACACGGACACCGGCTCAGCCACAACCGCCGAAACCGCCGGGACCTGGGTCCGCGACCTGCTCTGGCCGTGACGGCCCGCCCGGCAGCTCCGGGGCTTCCGGGAACACCACCCTGATGGTCAGCCCGCCGCACCGGTGGACCGCTACCCCCTGAGCCGGAACACCGGTACGGCGTACGCCCGCCCCGGGGCGCCGCCCGTCCCGCCCTCGCCCTCCCGGAAGGCCACCTCCAACTCCGCACCCACCCTCACCTCACCTGCCGGATCGTCCCAGTTGACGACCTCGGTCATCATCCGGGGCCCCTCCGCGAGGTCCACGACGGCGGCCACGTACGGCACGCGCTCCCCGAAGGGCGGCAGGTCGTTGCGGTGCACGACCGACCAGGTGTAGAGCACGGCGCGCCCGCTCGCCCGTTCCCAGCTCACGTCCTCGCTCCAGCAGTACGGGCAGAACTCGCGCGGATAGTGGTGCGCGCGGGCGCAGGCCGCGCAGCGGCGGATCAGCAGCTTCCCCTCGGCGGCCGCGTCCCAGTAGGGCCGGGTGAAGGCGTCGATGTCGGGGACGGAGGCATCCGTCTTCGGCGTCATACCCATCGTCATCAGAAGAGTCCGATCGCGTGGTCGAGGGACCAGGTCTGCCAGGACATCGCGAAGAGGGCGACCAGGGAGATCAGCGCCATCATCGCGTTCTGCCCCTGCTCGGCCCAGTCGTGGATCATGAGGACGAGGTAGAGGAGGTTGAGCAGCAGCCCGGCGGCGAGGGCGATCGGCGTGAGGAATCCGACGATCAGCCCGAGCCCGAGGGCGAGTTCGGCGTACACGACGACGTACGCCATCACTTTGGGCCGGGGCGCGACGATACGCTGGAACCCCTTCCCCACCACGGGCCACTTGTGCTTGCCCGCCACATCGGCCGCCCATGCGATGCCGGTGCCGCGCTCGAACCAGCCCTTCTTGTCCTTGTGGCGCCAGCTCTCCAGCCACCACAGCCCCAGTCCGATCCGCAGCACGGCCAGCCACTCCGCACCGCCGAGCCAGATGCTCTGCACAGGACGGCCCCTTCCAGATTTCCGTTTCTGACGGTACGTCAGTTCAACGGACGTGGCGGCAGTACGCAAGAGCCCTGCGGCACGGATGAACGGCGAAACGCCACCACTCCCACCCCTTCCGCCACTCCGCGTGATCAATTCGCAACCCATTCCACCCTTGTCCGAGACCCATCAAGCGACGACGCGGTTACGCTCACGACTCATGGCCCCCCTCTCCAGCGACCCCAGCAATCACGGCATCGCCACCACCAACGACCGCCCGGTGTACGTCATCGGGGCGGGACCAGGCGGTCTGGCAGCGGCGGCGGCGCTGCGCGCGCGGGGTGTACGGGCCGTGGTCCTGGAGAAGTCCGACCGGGTGGGCGCCTCCTGGCGCAACCACTACGACCGGCTCCGGCTGCACACCACCCGCGCCCTGTCCGGCCTGCCGGGCCTGAAGATGCCGCGCTCCTTCGGGCGTTGGGTCTCGCGCGACAACGTGGTGCGCTACCTGGAGAAGTACGCCGACTTCCACGAGCTGGAGATCGTCACGGGCGTGGAGGTGTCACGCATCGAACCGGCGGCGGACGGCGGCACCGGCTGGACGCTGCACGCCACGGGCGGGCGGGTGCTGACGGGTTCGGCGGTAGTGGTCGCCACCGGTTACAACCACACCCCCCGGCTGCCCGAGTGGCCGGGCGCCGACGCGTACCCGGGCACGCTCGTCCACGCCGCCTCGTACCGCAACGCCAAGCCGTACGAGGGCCAGGACGTCCTGGTCGTCGGCGTCGGCAACACCGGCGCGGAGATCGCGGTCGACCTGGTCGAGGGCGGCGCGTCCCGCGTCCGCCTCGCGGTGCGCACGGCCCCGTACATCCTGCGCCGCTCGACGGCGGGCTGGCCCTCGCAGCGCACCGGCATCCTGGTGCGACGCCTGCCGGTGGGCCTGGTGGACCGGGCCGGGGACGTGGTCTGCCGCGTCTCCGTGCCCAACCTCTCCTCGCACGGCCTGCCCCGCCCCACCTCCGGCCTCTACTCCCGGGTCAAGGAGGGCGCCATCCCGGTCCAGGACGTGGGCCTGATCGCCGCCGTCCAGGCAGGAAAGGTCGAACCGGTCGCCGCCCTCGAATCCTTCGACCCGGAGTCGGGCGAGGCGGTCCTCGCGGACGGCACCCGGCTCGCCCCGGACGCGGTCGTCGCCGCCACCGGCTACCGCCGCGCCCTGGAGGACCTGGTCGGCCACCTGGACGTGCTCGACGCCCACGGCCGCCCGACCGTCAACGGCGCCGCCACCTCCCCGAAGGCCCCCGGCCTGCACTTCACCGGCTTCACCAACCCGATCTCCGGAATGTTCCGCGAGATGGCCATGGACGCGACCCGCATCGCCCGCACGATCTCCCGCGACCTGGACAAGCAGACCACCAGCTAGCCCGTACGGCGGAGGCGACCAGCACCTCCGAACGACTCCTTCCCCAGGGGTGTTGGCAAAGATCGAAGCACCGGCGAACGAACCAGCCGGCCAGCCAGCCATCCACCACCCCCCCCTGGACCGGAGTCCTGCCATGCTGAAACAGACCCTGCGCGCCACCGCCCTCCTCGCCGTCGTCGCCGCCATCGCCGCCCCGGCGGCGGTCGCGGCCCCCGCCCCCGCACCCGCACCGGCCCCCGCCGCCCCACCCGCCGCAGTCGGCCCCCTCACCCCGGGCACCACCACGACCCCCGGCCCCGCCCCCCTGCGCGTCTCCGCCCTCAAGGGAGAGGCGCGGGTGGGTTACGAGGTCGGCGAGGACGAGGTACGGGTGTCCGTGAACGCCCGCTCCACCTACGCCAGGGGCAGCGTCCCCACCGCCTCCTGGGGCACCTTCCGCATCTCCCACCTCCAGCAGGGCAAGCTCGCCTGGGGCGAGTTCAAGGTCGACTGCCTCACCACGGGCGGCCCCAACGCCACCGTGACCGGCCGCCTCGTCCGCACCAGCCCCGACCACCCCTGGACCAAGCTCCTGGAGCCGCACACCCGCATGGGCGTGAGCCTGTCCGTCCCGGCGCACGGCACGTCGTACGTCGGCCTGTCCGGCGCCACCCTCAAGGGCGAGCCCCTGCTGACCCGTTGCATGTCCCCGGCCGCCGACATGCCGGTGGTCGAGGGCGGGTACACCTTGCGGGACAGGGCGCCGAAGCAGGCTCCCTCACTCGGAGCGAATACCGCAGGATGACCGCCCTCGGGCGCGGGCGCCGAAGGGCCCCACGTCCCGACAGTGGGCACCGGTACACGGAACCCGCACCTCCCGACCTGTTCCTGACGGACCGTCAATTCAGTAATCTGACTGTGCGTCAGTGAATTGACCGTCCCCCAACGGGCAGGAGCGGGCTCAGCGATGCTTGGATCAACGCACGGCACCCTCACCTCCGGTCTCCGCCATCGCGTGGTGGCCTGCGGCGACGAGTCCCGGTCGGCCGCCGTCCACGGCACGGCGCCACGGGCCACCCCCACGGCTGACGACCTGGACGTCAGCGGCCGGCCGCTGCACTCCCCCGTCCCCGACCTGGACCGCTTCTTCCGGCCGGAGTCCGTCGCCGTGGTCGGCGCCTCCGATGCCGAGGGGCGCCCCCACACCGGCATCACCCGCCAGCTCATCGCCTGGGCCGAGCGGGTCGGGGCCCGTCTGCACCCGGTGCATCCCACTCGTACGTCCGTCTTCGGTCTGCCGTGTGTGCCCTCCGTCTCCGACCTGCCCGAGCAGGTCGATCTCGCCGTGCTGCTGGTCAAGGACCCCTTGCCGCTGGTCGGGGAACTCGCCGACGCCAAGGTCAGGTTCGCGGTGGCCTTCGCCTCCGGGTTCGCCGAGACCGGGGAGGAAGGGGCTGCCGCTCAGGCGAAGCTGGCTGCCGCCGTCGCGGCCACCGACTCCGGGCTGCGCCTCCTCGGTCCCAACACCAACCTCAACGCCTTCGAGAACTTCCGCGAGGATCTGGACGGTCCCGCCATCGCCCTGATCACCCAGTCCGGCCACCAGGGCCGGCCCGTCTTCTCCCTTCAGCAGCTCGGTGTGCGGCTCTCGCACTGGGCGCCCACCGGCAACGAGGCGGACCTCGAAACCGCGGACTTCATCTCCTACTTCTCCTCACTCCCCGAGGTGGGGGCCATCGCCGCCTATGTCGAAGGTCTGAAGGACGGTCGCTCCTTTCTGCTCGCCGCCGACCGGGCCGCCCGCAACAAGGTCCCCGTGGTGGCCGTCAAGGTGGGGCGGACCGAGACCGGGGCCCGTACCGCCGCCTCGCACACCGGGAAGCTGACCGGCGCGGACGACGTGGTGGATGCCGCGATGCGGCAGTTCGGCGTGATCCGGGTGGACGGACTCGACGAACTTCAGGACACCGCCGCCCTGCTGGCCCGCGCCCGCGCTCCGCTGGCCGACGGTGTCGCCGTGTATTCGATCTCGGGCGGCACGGGCGCGCACTTCGCGGACCTGGCGACGGCCGCCGGGCTCGACCTGCCGACGCTGTCCGCCGCCAAGCAGGCGGAGCTGCACGAGTGGATACCCGAGTACCTGGGCGTCGGGAACCCCATCGACACCGGTGGTCACCCGGTGGGCGACTGGCGCGGCCGGAAGATCATCGACGCGATCCTGGCCGACCCGTCCGTGGGTGTGCTGATCTGTCCGATCACCGGCCCCTTCCCGCCGATGAGCGACAAGCTGGCCAAGGACCTGGCGGAGGCGGCCGAGGCCACGGACAAACTGATCTGCGTGGTCTGGGGATCGCCCGTGGGCACCGAGGACGCCTACCGCGAGACCCTTCTCGGCTCCTCCCGGCTGGCCACCTTCCGCACCTTCGGCAACTGCATCACCGCCGTACGCGCCTACCTGGAGCACCACCGCTTCACGGCCGGCTACCGGTCGCCGTTCGACGAGGCGCCGCGCACGCCGTCCCCCTCCTTCCGCAAGGCGCAGGCACTGCTGCGTCCGGGCCAGCAGCTCAGCGAGCACGCGGCGAAGCAGTTGCTGCGGGCGTACGGCATTCGCGTACCGCGCGAGCAGTTGGTGACGAGTGCTGCCGCGGCCGTCAGGTCGGCGGCCCAGGTCGGCTACCCCGTCGTGATGAAGGCCTCCGGCCCCCAGCTCGCCCACAAGACCGAACTCGGCCTGGTGAAGGTCGGATTGACCTCCGCGAGCCAGGTCCGCGACGCCTACCGCGAACTCACCGACATCGCCGCGTACGAAGGAGTCACGCTCGACGGCATCCTCGTCTGCCAGATGGTCGAGCGGGGCGTGGAGATGGTCGTGGGGGTGGGGCACGACGCGCTCTTCGGGCCGACGGTCACCGTCGGGCTCGGCGGCGTGCTCGTCGAGGTCCTCGGGGACGCGGCGGTGCGGGTCCCGCCGTTCGGCGAGGCGGACGCGCGGGCGATGCTCACCGAGCTGCGCGGGCATCCCCTCCTCGAAGGAGTCCGGGGGGCGCCCCCGGCAGACGTGGACGCCCTCGTCGAGGTCGTCCTGCGCGTCCAGCGGATGGCCCTGGAGCTCGGTGACACCCTCTCCGAGCTGGACATCAACCCGTTGATGGTCCTCCCGCGCGGACAGGGGGCGGTGGCGCTCGACGCGCTGGCCGTCTGCCGATGACGCTGTGCTCGCCTCGGACGCCCCTGCCTTCTCCCCTGCCTTCTCCCCTACTTTCTCCCCCACCTTCATCCCCACCTTCACCCCCGCCTTCGCGTGACCGTGACGCCTCGCCAACTGGAGCCGTGCAGCCATGACTTCCCCCTCCTCGGATCGTCCGTCACTCTCCGTGGATTCATTGATACTCCAAGCCACTGACAACGGAGTCTCGTGGATCACCCTCAACCGCCCCGAAGCCATGAACGCCATCACCGCTGACCAGCGGGAACGGATAATTTCACTTCTTTTCGAGGCCTCCGCCGACCCGGACGTGCGGGCCGTCGTACTGACCGCCACCGGCAAGGGATTCTGCGCGGGGGCCGACCTGCGGGGCGGCAGCGGGAACGGTTCGTCGGGGCCCGCCCGTGACCGCGTCCCCGGCGATGTCGCCCGGGTCATCCGGCTCGGGGCCCAGCGCCTGATCACCGCCGTACTCGACTGCGAGAAGCCGGTCATCGCCGCCGTCAACGGGACGGCGGCCGGAATCGGCGCGCATCTCGCGCTCGCCTGCGACCTCGTCATCGCCGCCGAACAGGCCGCCTTCATCGAGGTGTTCGTACGGCGGGGGCTCGTGCCGGACGGTGGCGGCGCCTACCTCCTCCCCCGTCTGATCGGCCCGCAGCGGGCGAAGGAGCTGATGTTCTTCGGCGACGCGCTCCCAGCCGCCGAGGCGGAACGGCTCGGGCTGGTCAACCGGGTCGTCCCCGCCGGCGAACTGGAGAAGACCGCCCGCGCCTGGGCCGAACGTCTGGCCGCCGGCCCCACCCGGGCCCTCGCCCTCACCAAGCAGCTCGTCAACGCGTCCCTCGACTCGGACCGCGCCGCCGCGTTGGCCGCCGAGGCGGCGGCGCAGGAGATCAACATGACGACCGCGGACGCCCATGAGGGCGTGAGCAGCTTCGTGGAGCGGCGTACGCCGCGGTATCGGGGGCTCTAGCGGGGCTCCGTCGCGTCCTGATTGCCTATTCCGGAGGGTGCGGCGGGTCGTTGCTCCGGAGGGTGCGGCGGGGCATTCACGGCTCTTCCCATCTGACGATGCGTCAGTTCTAATCGATGGTGTGATGGGACACGCTGGGATGGCGGCCACCGCCGTTCGATACCTCAGGTCCGTCGGCGCCGCCACGGTCGCCGAGCCGACGCCGGTCGACGTGCTGCCCCGGCCCGATCTCAGGGCCGTGGGTGCGGACGAACGACTTCCACTTGATCCTGCCGAATTCCGGCGCGTCCTGGGGAACTTCGCGAGCGGCGTCACCGTTGTCACCTCACCGGGCACGTCAGGGCCGGACGGTGAACCACCCGCCGGGTTCGCCTGCCAGTCCTTCGCTTCCCTGTCGCTGGACCCGCCGCTCGTCGTCTTCATGGTGGCCCGTACGTCGACGACCTGGCCCCGTATCGCCCGCGCCGGGGTCTTCTGCGTCAACATCCTGGGGGCGCACCAGCGGGAGCTGTGTCTCGGGTTCGCCAAGAGCGGGGCGGACAAGTTCGCGGGGGTCGAGTACGACGCGGCGCCGGTGACGGGGTCGCCTCGGTTGAGCGGTGTGCCGGCGTGGGTCGACTGCACGATCCAGACCGTGCATACCGGGGGTGACCATTTGATGGTGGTGGGGCGGGTGGAGGCGTTGAGTGCGGTGGGGGTGGGGGGCGAGGGGGGTGCGCCGCTCGTGTTTCATCGCGGGGTGTTCGGGGTGTTCGGGGGGTTCGAGGGCTGAGCCGCTGTGGGCGGTGGAGCGGTACGTAGGTGTAGGTGGGGCGGGGCCCAGGGGTTCGGCTCCGCTGGGGGCCGCCCCCTTGCCCGCCCGTTCCGCCCCCGGGGGGGCGGCCCCGCCGCCCAAGGGGGCTCGGCGCGCGGCCCCGCCGCCCACGGGGGCGGGGGCGTAGCGGCTCCGCCGCGCGAAGGGGCTCGGCGGGGGACCGTCATCTGATCGGTTACCAGGTGGTTTCGGCGGAGGTTTTGGCGGTGCCGTAGACCTTTACGTGGCCGTGGTCGCCGTATTTGGCTCGGCGCCAGTCCGCGAAGGCCTTGGCCTGGGCGACGCAGGTTTCCCGTTCGGGGCCGCAGCTTGAGGCGATGCGGGCCTCCATGACCTTGGTGGTCTCGGGGAGGCGGATCTTGACCATGCGGATGCCTTCCAGGAGAGCGTCGTCCGTCGTGGAGGGCGTTGCCTTCAGGTAGTCGGTGAACTCGCCCTTCATGCCGTACCAGCGGTGGGCGCCGACAGTTGGTACGCCGTCGATCCGGGGCGGGCCCGACCGGTCCCGGCCCGCGTCCGGTCCCCAGCACTCGCTCGGCCCTTCGGGAAGGCCGTCCCCGGAGGCGGCGGGGTCGGAGGTGAGGTCCTCGCCGGTGCCGCCGATGTCGTCCGAGGTCAGGTCCTCCCCGGCGCCGCCCACGTCGTCCGAGGTCAGGTCCTCGCCCGTGCCGCCGATGTCGTCGGAGGTCAGATCCTCGCCAGGGGCGCCGCCCGTCTCCGTGTCCGGGGTGCTGCCGTCCGGGCAGACGATGCCCTTCTCCTGGCCGGCGGCCACGCTCCCCGTGCCGCCCGCCTTCTCCGTGCCGCAGGCCGTCAGGGTCGTACCGCACAGGACGACGGCCCATACGGCTGCGGCCCGCAGTTTGGATGTGTTCATTCTGGTTTCCCCCTGTTTTTGCTGGTCAAGGGACCATCCTGTCAGGGTCTCCGTCACTTCACCTTCGGCACCTTGCGGATGATCAGTGCCATCAGGGCCGCCGCCGCGCACAGTGCCCCGGAGGCGATCCAGACCACGTCGTACGAGCCGAACTCGTCCCGGGCCACGCCGCCGAGGAAGGCGACGGCTCCCGCGCCCACCTGGTGCGAGGCGAGGACCCAGCCGAACACGATGGCGCTGTCCTCGCCGAAGTACTCGCGGCACAGGGCGATGGTCGGCGGGACGGTGGCCACCCAGTCCAGGCCGTAGAAGACGATGAAGAAGATCATCGGGGGATGCACGGTGGGCGCCAGGAGCATGGGCAGGAAGAGAAGCGAGATGCCACGCAGCGCGTAGTACACGGCGAGCAGGCGGCGGGCCTCGAAGCGGTCGGTGAGCCAGCCCGACGCGATCGTGCCGATGACGTCGAAGACGCCGATGACCGCGAGCAGTCCGGCCGCCGCGGTGACCGGCATGCCGTGATCGTGCGAGGCGGGGATGAAGTGGGTCTTGACCAGCCCGTTCGTGGACGCACCGCAGATGGCGAAGGTACCGGCGAGGAGCCAGAAGGGGCCGGTGCGGGCGGCGGAGAAGAGGACCTTGACCGCGCGCCGTGCCGCGCCCGGGATCGGCGCGGGCTTCGGAACGAACTCCTCCGCACCGTAGGGAGCCTGTCCCACGTCGGCCGGGTGGTCGCGCAGCAGCAGCCATACGAAGGGGACGACGGCCAGCGAGGTGAGGGCGACGGTGATCGCGGCGGGCTCCCAGCCCTTGTGCTCGACCAGCCAGGAGAGGACGGGCAGGAAGACCAGTTGTCCGGAGGCACCGGCGGCGGTCAGGATGCCGGTGACCAGGCCCCGGCGGGCCACGAACCACCGGTTGGTGACCGTGGCGGCGAAGGCGAGCGCCATCGAGCCACTGCCGAGGCCGACCAACACGCCCCAGAACAGGACCAGTTGCCAGGCCTCGGTCATGACGACGGTCAGCGCGGACCCGACGGCTATCACCGTCAGCGCGACCGCGACCACCTTCCGGATGCCGAAGCGGTCCATCAGCGCGGCGGCGAAGGGAGCGGTCAGCCCGTACAGCGCGAGGTTCACCGACACCGCGAAGCCGATCGTGCCGCGCGACCAGCCGAACTCCTTGTGCAGCGGTTCGATCAGCAGGCCGGGCAGCGACGCGAAGGCGGCGGCGCCGATGATCGTCACGAAGGCGACCACGGCGACGTACCACGCCCGGTGGATGCGCGGGCGACGGGAGGAGCGGGGGGACTTGGCGGGCGTGGCCGCACGGGCCACGGGGGCAACATCGGCCACGGGGACCGCGTCCGTGGGCGGCACGGCGGGCACGGCAGGCACGGCGGGCACGGGCACTTCGTCCTGCACGGGCGGCTGAGGAGGGCTTGTCTGCGTCACGTCCACCAGCATCCGGGCCCTGATCATCCCGAACGAGTGGCCCGAAGGACAGCATTCGCTACGATCGGGCCATGGCCTCCGACAGCCCAGAACGCGCCCGTCCCGAGCTCAGCCACCCGGACCACCGCCGCCCCCACCGCATAGCCGTCCTCGCCCTCCCCGAGGTCATCCCCTTCGAACTCGGCATCCCCCACCGCATCTTCGGCCGCGCCTTCGCCGCCGACGGCACCCGCCTCTACGAGGTCACCACCTTCGGCACCGCGCCCGGCCGGCTCATCCCCACCCAGGCCGACTTCTCCCTCTACGTCGAGCACGGCCCCGAGATCCTGGCCACCACCGACACGCTCCTCATCCCGGCCGCGTACGAGCCCTCGACGCTCTACGAGGACGGCTTGCTCCCGCCCGAGATCGCGGAGGTCTTCCGCCACGTCCGCCCCGGCACCCGGCTGGCCTCCATCTGCACCGGCGGGTTCGTCCTCGCGGCGGCCGGATACCTCGACGGCCGCCCCGCCACCACACACTGGCACTGGGCCAACCGCTTCCAGCGCCTGTTCCCTTCCGTCCGCGTCGACCCCGAGGTGCTGTACGTCGATGACGGTGACGTGCTCACCTCGGCAGGCGTCGCCGCGGGCATCGACCTCTGCGTGCACATGGTCCGCCGGGACCACGGGGCCGCGATCGCCAACGACGTGGCACGGCGCAGCGTCGTACCGCCGCACCGGGACGGCGGTCAGTCGCAGTACATCCAACGCCCCGTCCCCGAGCCGCAGTTGGCGACCACCACCGCAGCCCGCGCCTGGGCCCTCGGCCATCTCCACGAGGCGATCCAGCTCCGCGACATGGCCGAGCAGGAGTCGATGTCGGTACGCACCTTCACCCGCCGCTTCCGCGAGGAGGTCGGCATCAGCCCCGGCCAGTGGCTGACCCAGCAGCGCGTCGAACGCGCCCGCCACCTCCTCGAATCCAGCGACCTCTCCATCGACCAGGTGGCCCACGAATCCGGCTTCGGTACGGCCCAGTCCATGCGCCAGCACCTACAGGCCGCACTCGGTGTCCCGCCCACGGTCTACCGCCGCACCTTCCGCACCAGCCTCGCCGGAGACCGCGACGGCCACCGCCCCCACAGCACCTGACCGCCCCCGCCAGAATCCAACTCCGGCCGGCACGAGTACGGGCCGACCGGCGAGGGCGTGATGGCTCATGGGCCGACCCCAGGACCGCCCGGCCGGGGCACCCCCTCCTTCGGCGGGTCCCGATGCCGCTGCGGGTCTCAGAAGACCAGCACCCCCCGAGCCACCCTCCCCTGCTCCGCGTCCTGCGCCGCCTTCGCGAAGTCCTCGATCGGGTACGTCTCCGTCACCAGCTCGTCCAGCAGCAGCCGCCCCTGCCGGTACAGCTCCGCGTACAGCGGTACGTCGCGCTGCGGGCGGGACGATCCGTACCGGCAGCCCAGGATCGACTTGTCCAGGAACATCGCCGCCGGCAGGAAGGTCGCCTCGTCCGTCGGCGCCGTCATGCCCAGCAGGATCGCCTGCCCGTGCCTGTCCAAAAGCTCGACCGCCTTGCGGATCAGGGCGGTCCTGCCCACGCACTCGAAGACGTGATCGGCCCCGGTCGGCAGGACGTCCCGTACGTCGTCCACCGATCCGAGGAAGTGCGTCGCCCCGAAGCGACGGGCCGTCTCCTCCTTCGCCAGGTTGGTGTCGACCGCCACGATCACCGAGGCGCCCGCGATCCGCGCGCCCTGGATGACGTTGAGGCCGATGCCGCCCGTCCCGATGACGACCACGGTGTCCCCGAGCCCCACCCTGGCCCGGTTGAGCACCGCGCCGACGCCCGTGAGGACGCCGCAGCCGATGAGCGCGGCGGAGGTGAGCGGAATGTCGGAGGGGATCTTCACCGCCTGGACGGCCTTCACCAACGTACGTTCCGCGAAGGCCGAGTTGGAGGCGAACTGGTAGAGCGGATCGCCGCCCCGCGAGAACGGCTGACCCGGCATCCCGATGGCCTTGCGGCACATCGTCGGCCGCCCCCGGTCGCACTCCGCGCACGCACCGCAGCCCGCGAGCGTGGACAGTGCCACGTGGTCACCGGGCTCCACGTGCGTCACACCCGCACCGACCGCCTCCACCACACCCGCACCCTCGTGCCCGAGCACGACCGGCACGGGGAAGGGGATGGTCCCGTCGGTCACCGACAGATCGCTGTGGCAGAGCCCCGCCGCCCCGATACCGACCAGCACCTCACCGGGTCCCGGGTCCCGTATCTCCAGGTCGTCGACCACCTCGACCTGCTTGCCGTCGAAGACAACACCCCTCATCGCGATCCCCTCGCTTCTTTCGGCAGGCCGAGCACGCGCTCGGCGATGATGTTGCGCTGAATCTCGTCCGAGCCGCCATAGATGGTGTCGGCCCGCGCGAAGAGGAACAGCTGTTGCGTACGGTCCAGCCGGTACGACTCCCAGGCCGCGTCCGATCCGGGCGCGGACGGTCCGGGCGCAGACGGCCCGGACGCGGACAGCCCGAGCGCAGACGGCCCGGACGCGGACAGCCCGGACGCAGACGGCCCGAGCGCAGACGGTCCGGACGCGGACGCTCCGGACGCGGACGCTCCGAGCGCAGACGCTCCTGCCCCACCAACTTCGCCCGCCACCGTCTCCGCCGCCACCGTCGCCCCCGCCCCCCTCACCCGTATCGCCAGCTCCCCCAGCCGCTGGTGCCACCGCCCCCACAGCAGCTTCGCGACACTCGACGCAACCAAGTCCCCCGAGTCACCCTGACCGCCCGGGCCACCCCGTCCGCCCGCGCGGCCCGACCCACCCGCGCCACCCGCGCCACCCGCGCCACCCACGCCACCCACCCCCGAAGCCCCCAGCGTCCTCAGCGCGTTCCACCGCATCACGCGCAGCTCGCTCCACTGCCGTACGAGCTCGGCCCGCAGCACCGGATCGTCGGTCCCCACCGCGAGCACCTCCCCCAACTCGGCCTCGAAGCCGATCTGTTGGGCAAGGGTGGACACCCCCCGTTCCAACCCGAGCAGACTGGTGGCGACCGCCCAGCCGTTGCCCTCGCCGCCGACCACCTCATCGGCCCGCGCCCCGTCGAAGAAGACCTCGTTGAACTCCGCCGTGCCCGACATCTGCCGGATCGGCCGCACCTCCACCCCCTCCTGCCGCATGGGTACGAGGAGGAAGGACAGCCCGCGCTGCCGCGCCGATCCCGCTTCCGTACGGGCGAGGACGAAGCACCAGTCGGCGTCGTGGGCGAGCGAGGTCCATACCTTCTGGCCGGTCACCCGGTAGCCGGCGCCGTCCCGCACCGCGCTGGTCCGCACCGCCGCCAGGTCGGAGCCCGCGCCGGGCTCGCTGTACCCCTGGCACCACAGCTCCTCACCGCGCGCGACACCGGGGAGGAAACGGTCCTGCTGGGCCTCGCTCCCGTACGCGAGCAGTGTCGGCGCGAGGAGGTTTTCGCCGATGTGGCCGAGCCGGGCGGGCGCCCGGGAGCGTGCGTACTCCTCGGCCCAGACCACCTGCTCGGTGAGCGTCGCCCGGCGGCGGGCGTACGCGGGCGAGTCCCAGCCGAGCCCGATCCAGCCGCTCCCGCCCAGCTCCCGCTCCCACTTCCGCCGCGCCTCCATCGCCTCGTGCTCACGCCCGGGGCCTCCCGCACCCAGGGCTTCGGCGAAGGGCACCAGCCGTGCGTCGAGCCACTCGCGCGCCTCGGCGCGGAAGGCCGAGTCCGCCTCTCCGAACGCGAAGTCCACTACCACTCCCACAAGTTGATGGCCGCCGCCTCACACCGGTGAAGTGCCGGGCCTACCCCGCCGCGTTCGGCCGCTCCCCCTTGCTCGCCGCCTCCCGCATCGCCTCCAGCTGCGCCAGCATCGGCATCGGGTCCGTGCCGACCGTGCCCGGCAGGAAGTCCGCGAGGGACTCCGGCGTCCACGAACCCGACTCGGCGTACGCCGCCCGCAGTTCCCTGGGCTGTGCCCATACGGCGATCTTCGGCCCGGCCACCGTGTACACCTGCCCGGTGATGTTCTCGGCCCGCGCCCGCTCGGAGAGCAGGTAGACGACCAGTGCCGCCACGTCCTCCGGCTCGCCGATCTCCTTCAGCTCCATGGGTACGTTCGCGGACATCCGCGTCCGCGCGACCGGGGCCACCGCGTTGGCCGTCACCCCGTACTTGTGCAGGCCGAGCGCCGCGCTGCGGACCAGCGAGATGATGCCGCCCTTGGCCGCGCTGTAGTTGGCCTGGGCGACGCTGCCCTGGTGGTTGCCGCTGGTGAAGCCGACGAGGGTGCCGGAGCCCTGGCGGCGCATGACCGCCGAGGCGGCCTTGAAGAGGGTGAAGGTGCCCTTGAGGTGGGTGGCGATGACCGGGTCCCACTCCTCCTCGGACATGTTGAAGAGCATCCGCTCGCGCAGGATGCCGGCCACGCAGACGACGCCGTCGATGCTTCCGTACTCGGCCAGCGCGGTGTCGACGACCCGCTGGCCGCCCGCCATCGTCGAGATGTCGTCGGCGACCGCGACCGCCGTGCCGCCGGCCGCCTCGATCTCCTTGACGACGGCCGCCGCGACCTCGCTGGTGGGCTCGGAGCCCTCCATGGAGACCCCGTAGTCGTTGACGACGACCCGTGCGCCCTGCGCGGCACACGCCAGCGCGACCGCCCGCCCGATCCCGCGTCCCGCTCCGGTCACCGCTATGACCTTGCCGGTCAAGAAGTTCCCCATCACCACGCCTTCCCAAGGTTTCTGACGGACCGTTAGATTTTAGAGCCATCCCGATGCTCCGGCACAAGACCCAGGAGGCTCCGCAAATGTCACTGCCCGCCGAGTTCCACGACATCGCCAAACGCGTGAACAACTGGGGCCGCTGGGGGGCCGAGGACGAGATCGGCACGCTGAACCTCATTACGGACGAGGTGGTGCGGGCCGCCGCGCAGACCGTCCGCGGCGGGCGCCGGATACCGCTCGCGCTGTCGCTCCAGCAGGACGGCGTACAGACCGGGATGATCCCGGGACGGGTCAATCCGCTGCACTCGATGGTGCAGATCAACCAGGAGCTGTTCGGCCCCGGAACCGTGGCCACCAGCGACGACGCCGTGACCATGGGCCTCCAGGCCGGCACCCACTGGGACGCCCTGACCCATGTCTCGCACTCAGGAAAGATCTACAACGGCCGCCCCGCGACGAGCATCACCCCGCACACCGGGGCCGCCTTCAGCGGGATCGAGAAGGCCCGGCACGTGGTGTCCCGGGGCGTACTGCTGGACGTGGCCCGCGCGCGCGGGGTGGAGCGGCTGGCCGGGGACCACGCCGTCACGCCCGAGGACCTGGAGGCCGCCGAGGAGCTGGCGGGGCTGACGGTGCGCGCCGGCGACATCGTGCTCGTACGGACCGGGCAGATACAGGTCTACCTGGGCGGGGACAGGAACGGGTACGGGTACCCGTCGCCGGGGCTCTCGGTGCGTACGCCGGAATGGTTCCACGCGCGGGACGTGGCGGCGGTCGCGAACGACACCCTGACCTTCGAGATCTTCCCCCCGGAGATCGAGAACCTGTGGCTGCCGGTGCACGCGCTCGACCTGGTCGAGATGGGGATGCTGCAGGGCCAGAACTGGAACCTGGAAGAGCTGTCGGAAGCCTGTGCGGAGGAGAAGCGGTACGGGTTCCTGCTCTCGGCGATGCCGGAGCCGTTCGTCGGCGGAACGGGGACACCGGTCGCACCGGTCGCGATCCTCTGACCCGGCCCGCCGCGCGAGTGAGCCCCGTGCG
>NZ_JBVIMX010000007.1:289464-383463 GCF_055579625.1 Streptomyces sp. NPDC032721
AGGTGGGCCCCGTGCGGGTGGGCCCCGTGCGGGTGGGCCCCGTGCGGGTGGGCCCCGTGCGGGTGGGCCCCGTGCGGGTGGGCCCCGTGCGGGTGGGCCCCGTGCGGGTGGTGGCCGCCGCCGCGGCCAGGCAGCGGCGGCCACCACCCCCGTATCGACCCGCTCTCGCCGAGGCAGGCCCCTCGGCGTCCCCTCGCAACGAATCGCCATTCCCAGGGTGATCAGACGCTCACCGATCGTCAACGGCGCACTCGCGAAAGGCCTTCTATGCGAGATTTGTGACGGCGCACGACGGCTCGTACACCCCTGCTTCGGGAAGGTCCGCGCGCGCCCCCGCAGGTTCCGAGACCTGCCGGTCCACCTCGCACCAGATCCGCTTGCCGGTGCCCTCGGCCTGCCAGCCCCACCGGTCGGCGAGCCCGTCGACGAGTTCCAGTCCGCGCCCGTTGGTGTCGTCGCCCTCCGCGTGCCGCGGCTTGGGCGGACACGCGCTGACGTCGGCGACCTCCACCCGGACCGTGGCACAGGCGGACGTGGCCTGCGAGACGTTGCCGCTCGCACTCGCGCCCGTACCGTCGCCACCTGGTCCGCCCGCGCCGTTGCCGCGGCCGTCCGTCACCTCGTCAGCGGGGAACAGCATCCGCAGCACGGCCGGACAGCCCGTGTGCACGACGGCGTTGGTCACCAGCTCGGAAATGAGCAGGACCAACGTCTCCGCGAGCGGTTCGTCGACCGCTATTCCGGACCCGGCCAGCCTGGACCGCGCCCATCTGCGGGCCCGACCCACTTCCGCGGGGTCGGCCCCGACCTCCAACTGCATCTGAAGCACCTGCACCGCTCACACCATCCGAACCGGCGGACACAACGCCTCGCGTCTCCACAGGGTCACGGAACGTGATTCCCTTACGAGACAGCATGATTGACGTACAGTCACCGCAACAAGCGCTTCAGGCATATTCCAGCGCGAAGGAGTACGCGTCCTGCATACTGTGCGACGCACGCTGCGGAGAGTCGAACGAGAGCGCTTGTGGCGCCATAGTCCGACGCGAGGGACGGTGGCCCCGACGCGCGTCGCCCGGTCCGGAGCCGCCATACAGACCGCACCAGGAATCCCGCGCTCCATCACCACTCGCATCTGACGGAGCGTACCGGAGCCCGGAGGCAACTCCGGCCCGTGACGGCTCCCGCGAAGGACACAACCCGATATCGACACAGGGTGACTTCTTCTGCTTGAACAGCGACCCATCCTGCCGAATCTCCGTCCCGATCTGCCCGGTTGATCCCGATCACACCTGATCAGCGGGTTCCCGCACGGCCCCCGCCAGCAGGTCCGCGGCCAGTTCCGCCTCCAGCTCCGCCCGTGACGGGCCCCTGGCGACCCGTACCCACGCTCGCTTCAGGTGCAGGTGTACGTCGTGCTCCCAGGTGAAGCCCATGCCTCCGCACACCTGGAGGCAGTCGCGGGCATTGCGCTCCGCCGCCTCGTCGGCGAGCAGTTTCGCCGCGGAGATCTCGGCCGGTTCGCCGGTGACGGCTGCCGCGTACACGGCGGTCCTGGCCATCTCGGAGCGCACCAGCATCTGTGCGCACAGGTGTTTCACGGCCTGGAACGTGCCGATCGGCTGCCCGAACTGCTCTCTTTCGCGCGCGTGTTGGACCGCCATGTGGAGTGTTCGGGCCGCGCTTCCGGACTGTTCGGCGGCGGTGAGCAGGACCGACTCCGGGGACGGCCGCACCGGCTCGCCGGGCACGCTCCACAGGGGGGTGAGGGGGTCCAGGGAGCAGAGGATCCGTGCGGACCCCTCCAGCGCGGCCCGGTCCTGGTCGCGTACGACGTCGGCTTCCGCCAGGTGAGGAATCGTCTCGCCGCACTGGGCGGTGACGATCACCTCGCCCTCGGCCGCCCCCTTCACCGCTCCCGCCGCCAGGTGAGTGTCCACCAGGGGGCCCGGCAGCAGCGCCCGGCCCGCCTCCTCGAAGAGCAGCACCGCCTCGGGGAGGCCGAGCCCCACACCGCCCTCCGCCTCGGGCAGCCGCAGCGCGAAGAAGCCCGCGTCGCCGAGGGCCCGCCACAGGGTGCGGTCCAGGACGTCCGGTACAGGGGTGTCCGGGTCGGCGGCGTCCGGTGCGGTGGCACGGTCCACGGCGGCGCGCAGTGCGTCGCGGTCGAAGTGGCGGGCGAGCAGGTCGCGCAGTCCCTGCCGCAACGCCCGCTGTTCGGCGGTCAGTTGGAAGTCCACGGGCGCGTCTCACCGGCCTTTCGGGAGGCCGAGGATGCGCTCGGCGACGATGTTCTGCTGGATCTGGGAGGTGCCGGCGGCGATCGTGTACGACAGCGAGGAGAGCCGGTCGAGGTTCCAGCCGTGCGGGTCGTCGAGGTCGAGCGCGGCCGTGCGGCCGAGGACCTCGGCGGCCGTGTCGTACAGCTGCTGGCGGGCGTGCGAGTAGCGCAGCTTGAAGACGGAGCCGCCGGCGCCGGGGACGCCGTTCGCGGTCGCCTCGCTGACGTTCCACTGGGTGAGCCGCCACAGCACGCCGAACTCGGCGTGCAGCGCCCCGAGTTGACGCCGCAGTACCGGGTCGTCCCAGCGGCCGTTGCGGCCGGCCTCGGCGGCGAGGAGGGTGAGGGTGCGGCGGCAGGCGACCACCTCGCCGACGAAGGCGGTGCCGCGCTCGAAGGAGAGCGTGACCATGGTGACCCGCCAGCCGTCGTTCTCGGCGCCGATGCGGTTGCCGACCGGGACGCGGACCTCGTCGAGGAACATCTCGGCGAACTCGGTCGACCCGGCCAGGGTGCGCAGCGGCCGGACCGTCACCCCGGGGGCGTCCATCGGCATGGCGAGCCAGCTGATGCCCTTGTGCTTGGGGGTGTCCGGTGTGACGGGTGCGGTGCGGACCAGCAGCTCGCACCAGTCGGCGACCTCCGCGTGCGAGGTCCAGATCTTGGATCCGCTGACGACGTACTCGTCCCCGTCGCGGACGGCCCTGGTGCGGAGCGAGGCCAGGTCGGAGCCCGCGTCCGGTTCGCTGAAGCCCTGGCACCACACCTCGTCGCCGCGCAGGATCGGCGGCAGCCAGCGCTCCCGCTGCTCCTCGGTGCCCTCGGCGGCGATGGTCGGGCCCGCGTGCAGCAGCCCGACGAAGTTGGCGCCGACGTAGGGGGCGCCCGCCAGCTCGGTCTCCTCCAGGAAGATCAGGTGCTGGGTGGGGGTGGCCTCGCGCCGGAGGTCGGCGTACCCGGCGTCGTACAGCATCCGTTGCCAGCCGGTGTCGTACGCCCGCCTGCCCGGCCAGTCCAGGGGGTCGGGCCGGGGCGGCAGCGTGGGCAGCACCCGCCGCAGCCACCGCCTCAGCTCGCCCCGGAACTCCTCTTCCTCCGGCGTGTACGTCAGGTCCATCAGCGGCCCGCGCCCGGCTTGCGGTCCCGGTCGAGGTCGAGGCCGAGCATCCGGATGGCGTTGCCGCGCATCAGCTTGTAGACCGTCTCGTCGTCGAGGCCCTTGACGTGGTCGAGAGCGACCTCCTTGGTGTGCGGGAAGGTCGAGTCGACGTGCGGGTAGTCGGTCTCGAAGGTGGCGTTGTCGCGGCCGACGACGTCGAGCGAGGCGATGCCGTGCTTGTCGCGGAAGAAGCAGCAGAAGATCTGCCGGTAGTAGTACGAGGACGGCGGCTCGGGAATCAGGTCGCGTACGCCGCCCCAGGCGCGGTGCTCCTCCCAGACGTCGTCCGCGCGCTCCAGGGCGTACGGGATCCAGCCCATCTGCCCTTCGCTGTAGGCGAGTTTGAGCTGCGGGAACTTCACCAGGACGCCGGAGAAGAGGAAGTCCATCATCGACGCCATGGCGTTGTTGAAGGAGAGCGAGGCCTGTACGGCGGGCGGGGCGTCGGGGGAGGCGGCGGGCATCTGCGACGACGAGCCGATGTGCATGTTGACGACCGTGCCGGTCTCCTCGCAGACGGCGAAGAAGGGGTCCCAGTAGCCGGAGTGGATGGAGGGGAGGCCGAGGTGGGTGGGGATCTCCGAGAAGGTGACCGCGCGCACCCCGCGTGCCGCGTTGCGGCGGATTTCGGCCACTGCGAGGCCGATGTCCCAGAGCGGGATGATGCACAGCGGAATCAGCCGGCCGCCGCTGTCACCGCACCACTCCTCGACCATCCAGTCGTTGTAGGCGCGCACGCAGGCGAGCGCGACCTCCTTGTCGTGCGCCTCGGCGAAGGTCTGGCCGCAGAAGCGCGGGAAGGTGGGGAAGCAGAGCGAGCCCTCGACGTGGTTGAGGTCCATGTCCCTGAGCCGCTCGGCCGGGTCCCAGCAGCCCTTGCGCATCTCGGCGCGGGTGATGCCTTCGAGGGTCATGTCGTCGCGGTCGAAGCCGACGGCGGCGATGTTCCGCTTGTACGGGAACTTGAGGTCCTCGTAGATCCACCAGTCGGTGGGCGGTCCTTCCGGGTCCATGGTGATGACGTACTTGCCGCCGGTGTAGGCGAGTTCGCCGATTCCCGCGGTCAGCGGCTGCGGCCCGCGCTCCCGGTACTTCTTCGGCAGCCAGGTGGAGAAGAGGTGCGGGGGCTCGATCACATGGTCGTCGACGCTGATGATGCGAGGCAGTTCGGTGTGACCCATCCGGCAGTCCCCTTCGCGCTATCTGATGACCCGTCAGAATTCAGGCTAGCGGCGCACCTCTGGACCGACAAGGCACGGAGCCCTACGCTCACGGTCAGTTCTGACGAGTCGTCAGCTTTCGGGAGAGCGCAGTGACTTCACCGCACACGGGTACGGAATCCACCCAGAACGCCGGACAGAACGCCGGCCGGAGCGCCATCCAGAACACCGACCGGGCCGCAGGCGCCGCAGGCCCCGCGGCATCCGCCGCCGAGCGGACCGCCCGCCGGCTGGACGGGTCACGCACCCTCTGGGAGCTGGTCCGCCGCCGCGCCGAGCTCACCCCCGACCGCCCGGTACTGCTCCAGGAGGACCGCACCCTCACCTTCGGCGAGCTGCGCGACCGCTCCGAGCGCGTCGCCGCCGGGCTGTACGGGCTCGGCGTGCGCGCCGGTTCCGTGGTGGCCTGGCAGCTGCCGACCCGGATCGAGACGGTGCTGTTCTCGCTGGCGCTGGCCCGGCTGGGCGCGGTGCAGTCGCCGGTGATCCCCTTCTACCGGGACCGCGAAGTGGGCTTCGCGCTGCGGGAGTCGAAGGCCGACTACTTCGCGGTGCCCGGCGAGTGGCGGGGCTTCGACCACTCCTCGATGGCGCACCGCCTCGCGCTGGAGCTGCCGCGCCCCCTGCTCGTGCTCACCGCGTACGAGGAACTGCCCGACGGCGACCCGGCGCTCCTGCCGCCGCCGCCCGCCGACGGCACGTCCGTCCGCTGGATCTACTGGACCTCGGGCACCACCTCGGACCCGCGCGGCGTCCTGCACACCGACCGCTCGCTGATCGCGGCCGGTTCCTGCCTTGCGCACGCACTGCGGCTCACCCCTGCCGACGTGGGCTCGATGGCCTTCCCGTACGCCCACATCGCGGGCCCGGACTATCTGATGATGCTGCTCCTGTACGGCTTCCCCGCCGTGCTCTTCGAGCACTTCGCACTGCCCGCGGCTTTGGCTGAATATCGCCGTCACGGAGTGACCGTCGCGGGCGGCTCGACGGCCTTCTACACGATGTTCCTGGCCGAACAGCGCAAGGAACCCGGGGTGCCCGTGATCCCGACGCTGCGGCTGCTGGCGGGCGGCGGCGCGCCGAAACCGCCGGAGATCTACCACGCGGTCGTACGGGAACTGGGCTGTCAGCTCACCCACGGGTACGGGATGACCGAGGTGCCCATGATCACGATGGGGGACCCGGCCGACTCCGTGGAACATCTGGCCACCACGGAGGGACGGCCTCCGGAGGCGATGTCCGTACGCGTCACGGACGGCGACGGCACACCCGTACCGACCGGCACGGACGGCGAGATCCGGCTGCGCGGGGAGGCGGTCTGCCGGGGCTACCTGGATCCGGCCGCGACCGCCTCGGCCTTCGACGCCGACGGGTACCTGATCACCGGTGACCTGGGGCATCTGACCGCTTCCGGCCATCTGGTGCTGACCGGGCGGCTCAAGGACGTGATCATCCGCAAGGGCGAGAACATCTCGGCGAAGGAGATCGAGGACCTGCTGCACCAGCACCCGGCGGTCGCCGAAGCGGCGGTGGTCGGGCTGCCGGACGAGGTGCGCGGCGAACGGGTCTGCGCGGTGCTCGAACTGCGCGCCGGGCACGGCCCGGTGGCGCTCGCCGACGTCGTCGCGTACCTCAGGGAGACCGGTCTGGCCACGCACAAGCTGCCGGAGCAACTGGAGGTGGTCGACGCGATGCCGCGCAACGAGACCCTGCGCAAGGTCCTGAAGTTCAAGCTGAGGGAGCGGTTCGCGGACGGCGACGTCACGGGCTGAACCGCTCCCCCGGGGTCATGCGGAGGTCACTGGGCAGTCACTGCGGGTCGGGGCCGTCCACCGTGTAGTACCTGGCGAAGGCGGCCAGGGTCTCTTCCTCGGTGATGTGGCCGTCGCCGTCCGAGTCGAGGGCGCCGGCCACCTGGGCGGCGACCTGCGCGTCCGCGCCCAGGACGCGCAGCAGCCGGGTGGCCGCCGCGACGGTGACGCCGTCGCCGGGACCGTCCGACGCGGCCGCGATCTCGATCGCCGAGTGCAGGAAGGGGCGGGCGATCTCGGCGAACCGCTTCGGGTTGTCGCGCAGGCGCTTGACCGCGCCCGTCACGAACTCGTCGCGGCTGACCCGCTGGTCGCCGTCCACGTCGGCGATGCCGGCCATGCCCTGCCAGAACGCCTCGGCGCCGCTGTAGAGGGCCTGTCCCTTGTCGCAACGGGCAGTTGTGTTGAATTCGGCAAGGATGGCGGCCGCCGCGGCACTGAAGTCCTCACGGTCGATGTACCCGTTGCCGTCCTGGTCGAAGGAGGCGAAACGGGCCGCCGTCTTGCGCTCGTACTCTGCGCTGTCCATGCAGGCGAGCGTACGTGCTGGGCGCGGGAACGAGGCAGGTTATGCGGGGAAATCATCCGGGCGGAAAGCGGATGAACATCAGGCCGACAGGGACGGGGCGCCCGCCGGTCCGCCCCTCAGGCCGACAGGGACGGGGCCGTGTCGTCGACCGCCGTCGCCACGTCCGGGAAGACCTCGAACAGGCGCCGTACGCCGAGGGCGGCCAGGACCCGGTTGACGTGGCTGCCGTCCACCGCGCCCCTGGCGGGCAGGATCAGCCGCAGGCTGCCCTGACAGGACCGCATCAGCCGCCGGGCGGCGATCAGTACGCCGACGCCGCTGGAGTCGCAGAACAGTACGTCGGAGAGGTCGAGCACCACCCGGTGGCGGCCGTCGGCGACGGCGTGGTGGACGTGCTGGCGCACGGCAGGTGAGGTCACCAGGTCCAGTTCGCCGGAGATGTGCAGCACGGCCCAGCTGCCGTGCTCTGCCTCTGTCACCTTCAGCGTCACGCGTCGGACCTTTCAATAACCGGAAGTAGACCTTCCTCATCGCGGCTTCCCTACCGCTCCCCCATGAAACACCGCGCGCCTGTGAGCTCCGTACGCAGGAGGTACGTAATGACCGGATCACTACCATCACGGACCGCGCCGGGGGCGCACTTGTCGCAAAGGGGCGTGCGCTGTCCGATCCGCGCACTACATTCGAAAGTGCAGGGGTTTCTTGGCGGGTACGTCGTGCCGGGTCGTCGTGTCCGGCAGTGGTGCTGGGGGGTTGGGACCGGATGGCGAAGGACGCACCGCCGCGCTGGGACCGCAGGATGCAGCAGCGGCTGGCGCGGGGCGAGGCGGCCGCACTGGGCGAGCTCTACGACCGGTTCGCCTCGCTGGTGCACAGCCTCGCGCACCGGGTGCTCGACGACGAGGACGCCGCCGACCAGATCACCCGCGACGTGTTCGGACACGTCTGGGAGAACCCCCATGCGTACGACCCCAAGGAAGGCTCCATGCGGGCCTGGATCGCCCGGCTCACCAACCGCCGCGCCGTGCACCGGCTCCGCCAGTCGGAGTCGGCCGCGCTCGCCGAGGGCGAGGGCACGCCCGAGGAGCTGGAGCTGAAGGTGCGCCGGGCGGCGGCCGTGGCCCGCGCCGACTACATCGTCACCTCGATGCCCGCCCCGCTGCGCGAAGCCCTGGAACTCGCGTACTTCCAGCGGCGCGACTACCGCCAGACCGCCCGCCAGCTCGGCGTCACCGAGGACGAGGCCCGCCGCCGGCTCCGGCTCGGCCTCCAGCTCCTGTCCACCGCCAACACGGCCGACTCCCCCTACCCTGCGGGCTACCCGGCGGGCAGCGCCCCGGGCCCGCCCGGCGAGCACGGCCACTACGGGGGCACCCGGTGAGCACCGTCCCCGACGAGTCCCCCGCCGCCGCCGGCGGCCCCGACCTCCACCGCACCCTCAAGTCCCTGCTGGGCGCCTGGGCCCTGGCGGCCTGCTCCGCCGAGGAGACCCGGGCCGTCGAGGACCACCTCACCGAGTGCGCCGCCTGCGCGGACGAGGCGCTGCGGCTGCGCGACGCCGTCGGGCTGCTCCAGGCCGAGCGCGGCCTCGACCTCGACCCGCAGCTCCGCTCCCGCGTCCTGGACACCTGCCTGGGCCGCCGCCCCGCCCGCATCCCGGTGCCCGCCTGGGCCCAGCCGTACGACACGGAGACGGCCCGGCTCGACGCCCTGCTCGCGGACATCGACCCGGGCGAGTGGCACGCCCCGGTGCAGCTGCGCTGGTTCGAGGACGAGCGGCCGGCGCGCCGCAAGGCCACCGTCGCCGCCGTCATCGGCCACCTGATGGCCGTCGACGGCCTGGTGGCCACCGCGCTGGGCCTCGACGACCCGCTCGGCGGCAGCGGCGGACAGAGCGCCCCCGGCCCCACCGGCCGTACGGAGGCGTACTGGCAGGGCTCCCACCAGCCGCCCACCCGCGCCGTCCGCGACCCGTGGCGCGAGCAGAGCCACACCCTGCTGCGCACCGTCTCCTTCGCGGGCGGCGGCGCCGCCGACATCGAGGTGTCGTACGGGGCGTTCGCCCTGCCCCTCAAGGACGCGCTGCTTGAGCGGGCCTTCGAGTGCTGGGTGCACGCGGACGACATCGCGAAGGCGGTGGACTATCCGTACGAGGCACCGACCGGCGCCCATCTCCACGAGCTGATCGACCTGGCGGCCCGGCTGCTCCCGGCCACCCTGGCCGCCCGCCGCCGGGCCGGTCTCGCCCCGCCCGCGCAGGGCCTGGTCACCGCCGGGTCGCCGGGCCGGACCCTGCACCTGGAGGTGGAGGGCCCGGGCGGCGGCGACTGGTGGATCGCGCTCGACTCCCCGGCGGCGGTCGGCTCGCCCGACCACAAGGTGGCGCACATCGCACTGGACGGCGTCGAGTTCTGCCAGCTCGCCGCCGGTCACGTATCGCCGCAGGAGGCGGCGGCCGGTCAGCTGGGCGACAAGGGGGCGGTACGGGACGTGCTGTTCGCGGCGGCCTCGCTGTCGAGGCTGTGACCGCCGCTCGCCGTCCCCGTCACCGGGTGGTCAGTCGAAGACGACCGTACGGTGCCCGTTGAGCAGCACCCGGTGCTCGCTGTGCCACTTCACCGCGCGGGCCAGTGCCTGGCACTCCACGTCACGGCCGATCGCCACCAGCTGCTCGGGGGTGACCTCGTGGCCGACCCGCTCGACCTCCTGCTCGATGATCGGGCCCTCGTCGAGGTCGGCCGTCACGTAGTGCGCGGTCGCGCCGATCAGCTTCACCCCGCGCGCGTGTGCCTGGTGGTAGGGCTTGGCGCCCTTGAAGCTCGGCAGGAAGGAGTGGTGGATGTTGATGATCCGGCCGCTGAGTTGCTTGCAGATGGTGTCGGAGAGCACCTGCATGTAGCGGGCCAGGACGACCAGCTCGACGTTCTCGGCGGCGACCAGGTCGAGGACCTGCTGCTCGGCGGCGGCCTTGGTGTCCTTCGTCACGGGGATGTGGTGGAAGGGGATGCCGTACGAGCCGACCAGCTCGCGGAAGTCCGGGTGGTTGGAGACGACGGCGGCGATCTCGACCGGCAGCGCGCCGATCCGGGAGCGGAACAGCAGGTCGTTCAGGCAGTGGCCGAACTTGCTGACCATCAGCACGATCCGCATCCGGTCCTCGGCCCGGTGTATCTGCCAGTCCATCCGGAAGGAGTCGCCGACGGCGGCGAAGCTGGCCCGCAGCTTCTCCACGGACACGGGGTTCTCGGCCGAGAAGGCGACCCGCATGAAGAACAGACCCGTGTCGTGGTCCCCGAACTGCCTGCTGTCCTCGATGTTGCAGCCGGTCATGAACAGGTAGCTGGACACGGCGTGCACGATGCCCTGTTTGTCCGGGCAGGACAGCGTCAGGACGTAGTGGTCGGTCGCGGGGACGTCGATGGGCCCTGCGGCGGGCCGGGGGTCGCTCATGACCCCAGAGGATTCCACATCGGGGCGGGTCAGGCAGACGTTGTCAGAATCCGGATGACGTCGAGGGAGCGCGGCACGGTGTCCGGGTCGTCACCGTCGTTCTGCGCCAGCCGTACGTGGGCCTCGCGGGCCGCCCGTACCGCCTCCGGCCAGCCGTGGTGGGCCATGTACGCCGAGACGGGGGCGTCCGCGCCGACCTGGTGCATGATCCGCAGGACCCGGAGCACGGCGACGTCCACGAGGGCCGCCTCGCCCGAGTCCCTGAATATGGTCCCGACGTACTTCTCGGCGGACCAGTTGTCGAGCCAGGTGTCCTCGACGAGGCGGTAGACGGCGTCGGTGATGTCCCCGTACCCGTCGAGACCGGCCAGCCAGTACTCCTGGTGGAAGACGGGGTCGGAGAGCATGTGCAGCGCGGAACGCACCTGAGTGCGCCAGCGCCACCACGGCATGTCATTCAGCGGCATGCCGCCCATGGTGGTGGAACGACGGCCGCGACGGGAAGGGTTCGCTGATGCTTGCACGGTTGCCGATCGTACGGGGGTACGAATTCGGCAGGGGCAAGCCCCCACGATTCGCCCGGTATGCCCCGGTGCGGGCGCGGGCAGCGAATGTGGCGGTTGTCTCAGCGCTCCTTCTGCCGCGGAGCCCTGGCCCGCTCAGAGCTCCGTCGGCTGGTGCTTGGTGAGTCCGTACTTGGCGGCGATCTCGTTCCACGGGCCCACGGCTTCCCTCTTCGCCTGGGACGCGTTGCCGCTCTCGCGGTCGCCCGCCCGGCGCTCGGCGGTCGCCTTCGCCTTGCCCTTGTGGCAGAACTTCTTCCGGTCGCCCGCGACCTTGTCGGCCCAGGCCGCGTAGTGGTCGTCGGCGGCGGCGGACGCCTGCCAGGCCTTGTTCAGGGACGCGGTGAGCGCGGCGTGGTTCGCCAGCTTGTCGACCTTGAGCGACTGGAGCCTGGTCACCAGGCCGCGCCGCTGCTCGGCGGCGCCGCGCAGATCGGTGGCGGCCTTGGGCAGGCTGTCGCACTGGCCGATGGCGGCCACCGCGTTGATGACCTGCTGACGGCTGTCGTTGCTGGACTCAAGGAGTTTGTCGAGCGCGACGGCCTGGGCCTTCGCCGGGTCGGCGCCCGCTTCGGCGGGGGGCTGCGCGGGCAGCGAGCTGCCCGAGGCGACCGTCTTGGCGTCGTCACCCTTGCCCTTGGGGTCGTCGTCGCCGGAGTTCAGCAGCGCGCCGATACCGAGCCCGATGACCGAGCAGCCGATCACCACGGCCGCGATCATCGGCACCGCGCCGACCTTGCGGCGCTGGGGCCCGGGCTGCTGGTGCTGCTGTGCCTGCGGGTGCTGGTGCTGCTGGTAGCGCGCTTCCTCCTGCTCGGCCTCCTGCTGCCGGGGCGGCAGGAAACGCGGCATCTGCTGCGTGGACTGGGGCGCGTCCGGCGCATCGGGGGCGGCCTGCGGCGGCTGCGTACGGAAGAGGCTGTCGAACTCGGCGGGCGGCTGCCGCTCGCCGGGCTCCCCCGGCCGCAGCGGCGCCTCGGGCCGGGCCGCGTACTGGGCGTCGGCCGGCACCGGCGGCAGGTACTGGGTGGCGTCGGCGTCCACCCCGGCGGGCGGCTGGAGCGCCTGCTGCCCGAGGAACTGGGTGCCGTCGACGGGCGGCACCACGGGATTCTCCGGCGGAAGGGCGCCGGGCCCCTGCACGACGGGGGCTATGAACTGGGTGGCATCGGCGTCCCCGCCGGGGGTGGCGGGCATGTCCCAGGGCTGGGACTGGGGCTGGGGGTGGGGCTGGGGCTGCTGCGGCGGCAGCTGCTGGGACGGCTGCTGCGGCATCTGCTGCGGCGGCATCTGCGACTGCGTCATCTGCGGCTGTACGGGCGGCTGTTGGGCCGCCGGCCCCCAGGGCTGGTCCCAGCTCTGCCCCTGGGGCGGTGTCACCTGCCCGGTCGCCTGCCCGGTCGCCTGCCCCGGAGCCGCGGGCCACGGGGGCTGCTGCGGGGGCATCGCCTGCGGGTACTGCGGGTGGGCCGGGGGCAGCCCCGCACCCTCGTGTGCGGGGCGGCCAGCGGGATGCTGCGGCTCATCACCCTGTTCGCTCTGCGTCAACGGGGGGCTCCTGCCATCGGACCTAGTGGGGTCCTCGCCACAACAGCGAGGGACGGAATCACCGGTTCACGCTACCGGGTGAGTCCGCCCCTGTGCCACGTGCCCATGATCCCTGTTCAGGGGTGGGGTGTTCGGGCGCGCGGGCTGTAACGAATTGCCGCGTGTTGACGCTGGTAAGGCCCGGGTCTACGCCGCCTGGATTTCCATCCTCGCGCCGAATTCCCGCACCGCGGGCTCGTCCCGGTAGGGCTCCAGGCGTTGCTGGAAGTCCTCCAGGTACTCCGCTCCCCGGTTCGACCGGAGTGTTCCCAGGAGTTCCACCGCGCGCGTGCCGGTGTGGCAGGCGTGCTCGATCTCGCGTTGCTGCACCTGTGCCGAGGCCAGCAGCACCAGGCCGATCGCGCGGCGGCGCACCTTTCCGTCCGGGTGGCCTGCGACGCTCTCCTGGGCGCGACGCGCCGCCGCGTCCGCCTGGCCCAGGTCGCGGTGGCAGTGGGCCAACTCGTCGGCCAGATAGGCGTGGTCGAAGTGGGAGATCCACACCGGGTCGTCCCCGGAGTCGCCCGCCTCGTGCGCCCGCTCCATCGCCGACTGCGCCTTCGACGCCACCGCCCCGCAGGTCCGCTCGTCACCGAGCAGGGCGTGCCCGCGGGCCTCCGCCGCGTAGAACATGGCCTCCGTCCGCGGCGTGACCCGTCCGCGCGCGCCCTCCTGTGCCGCCCGCGCCAGTTGCGCGATCTCCCTGGGGTTGCCGAGCTGCGCGGCGAGGTGGCTCATGGAGGCGGCCAGGACGTAGCCGCCGTAACCCCGGTCGCCGGCCGCCTGGGCGAGGCGCAGCGCCTGGATGTAGTAGCGCTGGGCGAGGCCCGGCTGGCCGGTGTCGACCGCCATGTAGCCGGCCAGTTCCGTCAACCTGGCGACCGCGGCGAAGAGTTCGCGGCCGATGGCCTCGCGGTACGAGCCCGAGAGGAGGCCGGACACCACGCTGTTCAGGTAGTGCACGACGATCGGGCGCACGTGCCCGCTGCCGAACTTGTGGTCCAGCGTCACGAGCGCGTCCGTCGTCGCCCGTACCGCCTCGACGTCGCTCGCCCCGACCCGGGAGCCTGCCGTACGCGCCACCTGGTGGTCCGCACCCGTGATCAGCCAGTCCCGGCTGGGCTCCACCAGCGCGGAGGAGGCGACCGAGGAGCCGGAGAGGAAGTCCCGCCGTCCGACGTCGCTGCGCCACAGCTCGCAGACCTGCTCGATCGCGCCGAGCACGGTGGGCGAGAACTGGAGGCCGATGCCGGAGGCCAGGTTCTTGCCGTTGGCCATGCCGATCTCGTCGATGGTGACCGTACGGGCCAGCTTGCGGCCCAGCGCCTCGGCGATGATGCCGGGCGCCCGGCCCCTCGGCTGCTGGCCGCGCAGCCACCGCGCGACCGATGTCTTGTCGTAACGGAGATCGAGTCCGTGCTCGGCGCCGCACATGTTGACCCTTCGGGCCAGCCCGGCGTTGGAGCAGCCGGCTTCCTGGATGAGCGCCTGGAGACGTTCGTTCGGCTGTCGGGCGATGAGCGGCCTGGCTGCCATGTGTACCCCCTGGTGCGGGCGCCGATGAGCTCCACCGGAACCCCTGCGGGTTCCGCACGGAGATCATTGCCCTGCGGATATGCAAAGAATGCGAGCGAATTCCCCAACATGCGATACATGCCGGAAGTCAGAGGTATTGGCCGGTACTTCCGCGCTTCCACTTTTGTGGCTTCCCGCTCTCGACTCCGCAGGCACCTGCGCGCCCCCGCCCGTGCACCCATGCGCCCCGTATGCAGGATCGATGCGCCAGCTCCCGAGCAGCCGCGCCCGTAACCGGAGTTGGTGCTCGCAGTTGAGTTGTTCGTGGAAGAGACCATCGGAGTCACGGACGTCGACGCACCCAAGATCCCTCAGCAGCGCGGTGATCAACTGCTCGACAGCGCCGTGCGGTACGCGGAAGAACGGCACTGGGACGTCGTCCCCGGGACCTGGCTGGAGGCCGAGGAGGGGGTGGAGCGCTGCTCGTGCGGCGACCTGACCTGCGCGGCCCCCGGTGCGCACCCGGCGAAGGACGACTGGGCGACGCAGGCGACGGGCAGCGCGGTGGCGGCGCGCAGGATGTGGCAGAAGAACCCGAAGGCCTCGATCCTGCTGCCCACGGGACGTACCTTCGACGCCATCGACGTGCCCGAGACGGCCGGGTTCCTGGCGCTGGCCCGGATGGAGCGCATGGAGCTCACGCTGGGCCCGGTGACCAGCACCCCGGACCGTCGGCTGCTCTTCTTCGTACTGCCGGGCGCGGGCGCCAAGATCCCCGATCTGGTACGGAAGTTGGGCTGGGCGCCCAGCGCGCTCGACCTGGTCTCCCGGGGCGAGGGCGACTACGTGGCCGGCCCGCCGACCCGGATGGGCGGCATGGGCGCCGTGCAGTGGGCCCGCCGCCCCACCCCCGCGAACCGCTGGCTGCCGGACGCGGAGGAGCTGATCAACCCGCTCGCCTACGCCTGCGGCCGCGAGGCCGCCGCGGCCCGGGGGCGCACCCGGGCCTAGCCGGACGGCGGTGCCGCATCCCGGGCCGATCCGGGGGACACGGCCTACGCTGGGACCCGTATCTCGGGGACCACGAAAGGCAGCGGTATGCCTGACCAGGCATTCGACGAGGCGGGCGGGGCGCAGTCGGCGCCGCCCGCCGCAGTACGTGTTCAGGGCTTGTGGAAGCGGTTCGGCGAGCAGGTGGCCGTGGCCGGAATCGATCTGGAACTGCCCGCGGGGAAGTTCATCGGGCTCGTCGGCCCGAACGGGGCGGGGAAGACCACCACGCTGTCGATGGTGACGGGGCTGCTCCGCCCCGATCAGGGGACCGTCGAGATCGGCGGGCACGACGTGTGGCGCGACCCGGTGCAGATCAAGTCCAGGATCGGCGTGCTGCCGGAGGGGCTCCGGCTCTTCGAGCGGCTGTCGGGGCGGGAACTGCTCGCCTACAGCGGCCGGTTGCGCGGACTGCCCGGCGAGGAGGTCGACAAGCGGGCCACCCAGCTGCTCGACGTACTGGACCTGGCGGGCTCGCAGCACAAGCTGGTCGTCGACTACTCGACGGGCATGAAGAAGAAGATCGGGCTGGCCGCCGCCCTGCTGCACAACCCCCAAGTACTTTTCCTGGACGAGCCGTTCGAGGGCGTCGACCCGGTGTCGGCGCAGACCATCCGGGGCGTCCTTGAGCGGTACACCGCGTCCGGTGCGACGGTGATCTTCTCCAGCCATGTGATGGAGCTGGTGGAGTCGCTGTGCGACTGGGTGGCCGTGATGGCCGCGGGCCGCATCCGCGCACAGGGCACCCTCGCCGAGGTACGGGGCGACGCGCCGACCCTGCAGAACGCGTTCCTGGAGCTGGTCGGGGCGAACGGGCGGGACGCCGGGGAGAGCCTGGACTGGCTCGGTGGCGGCGGCAGTGGCAGTGGCGACGGGGCCGGTGCTGCGCGATGAGTGCGGTCGTCGATTCTTCCCAGGGGGCCGGGGCGGGCCCGGGGCCCGTGACGACGGGGATGACCCCGCTCTTCGTACGGCTGAAGCTGGCGCTGCTGAAGAACGGGCTGCGGCAGTCGTCCGGACGCAAGGCGGCGTTCATCACCACCGGGGTGCTGGTGGTGCTCTTCTCGGCGCTCCAGCTGTTCGGGCTGTTCCTGCTGCGCGGGGTGTCGGCCGCCCCGACGGTGACGCTGCTGCTGACGCTCCTCCTGGCGCTGGGCTGGACGTTCATGCCGCTGTTCTTCCCGAGCGGCGACGAGACCCTGGACGCCTCGCGGCTGGTGATGCTGCCGCTGCGGCCCAGGCCCCTGGTGCGGGCGCTGCTGGCGGCTTCGCTGGTGGGGATAGGGCCGCTGTTCACGGTGTGCCTGGTGGTGGGCTGTGCGCTCGCCGTGGCGCACGGGGCGGCGGGGGCCGTGGTGGCGGTGCTGGCGGCGCCGCTGACCGTGCTGACGTGCGTGGCGCTGGCCCGTACCGTCGCGACGGCCAACGTGCGGCTGCTGACCAGCCGGCGCGGCCGTGACCTGGCGGTGCTCAGCGGGCTGATCATCGCGGTCGGCATCCAGTTCGTGAACTTCGGCTGGCAGCGGCTGAGCCGGACCGGCGGCAGCCTGGACGTGCTCGATCCGGTGGCGGACGTGGTGCGGTGGGTGCCGCCCGCGTCGGCGATCGGCGCGGTGCACTCGGCGGGCGACGGCGCCTACGGGCGGGCCGCGGTCCAGCTGCTGCTGGCCGCCGTGCTGCTCGCGGGCCTGCTGTGGTCGTGGGAGCGCGGTCTGGTCAAGCTGATGACGGCGCCGGACGGTTCGACGCTCCAGGCGGCGTCCGGTCCCACCCGCAAGGAGTCCAGGTCGGGTCTGCTGGCGCGGCTGCTGCCGGACGGGCGGACGGCGGCCACCGCGCAGCGGGTGCTGCGCTACATCTGGCGCGATCCGAAGACGAAGGGGCCGTGGGTCTCCTCGCTGGCCATCGGTCTGATCGTGCCGGTCTTCAACGCGCTCCAGGGGACCGGGTCGGTGTACTTCGCGTGCATCGCGACGGGCATGCTCGGGATGCTGACCTTCAACCAGTTCGGCTCGGACACCTCGGCCTTCTGGATGGTCGCCATGTCCATCTCGACGGTGAAGGACGCCTTCCAGGAGCTGTGGGCACGGATGCTCGCACTGCTGGCGATCACCATTCCGTACACCCTGCTGGTCGTGGTCGTGACGGCGGCGGTCGTCGGCGACTGGGGTGCGCTGCCCGAGGTGCTGGGGATGTCGCTGGCGCTGCTCGGCGCGATGCTGGCGGCGGGGATGGTCGCCTCGGCCAGGTACCCGTACTCGGTCCCGCAGGACAGCACCCACAAGAACGTGTCGGCCGGACAGGGTTCGCTGGCGTGGATGTCGCTGCTGGCGGGTCTGGTGGTGTCCGTGGTGACCTGCGCCCCGCTGATCGCACTGGCGGTCTGGCTCCACGTCTCGGACGGGCCGACGTGGCTGCTGCTGCCGGTGGGCATCGCCTACGGGGCGCTGGCGGGCTGGGCGGGCATGAAGCTGGCCGCGCCGAGGGTGGCGCGGCGGCTGCCGGAGATCCTGGCGGCGGTCAGCAAGGGGTGAGCTTGGTCAGGTGACGGGCGGGCTGAGTACCGCCGTTTCCTCCAGGAAGGGTTCGATCGCGGCGCGCCAGCCCTCCGGCTGGTCGTAGTGGACCAGGTGGCCTGCGTCCTGGACCTCCGCGTACCGGCCCTGCGGCAGGACGCGGACCATTTCCTGGGCCTCGGCGCGGCCCAGCTCGCCGTCCAGGCCGCGGACGACCAGCGTGGGGCAGGCCACCTGGGACAGCTCGTCCCAGTGCGCGTCGTACACCCAGGTCGCCCGCGACTGGAGCATCTGCCGGCGCGAGAAGACCGGCCGCCAGCCGTCCGCCCGCTCCGCCATCACCTCGGCGAAGAACTCCCCCCGGGCCGGTGAGGGCCGCTCCACCCACGGGTCGTCCTCGCCGAACCACTTGCGTACGTCCGCGAGCCGGGCGAACGGCACCGGCCAGGCCTTGAACCAGTCCTCCCACTCCCGCTGGGAGGCGGCCCCGAGGGCCGAGGCGCGCATGTCGCAGACGACCAGGGCGCGGACCAGGTCGGGCCGCTTGGCGGCGAGCTGCCAGGCGGTGAGGGCGCCCATCGAGTGGCCTATGAGGGTGACCGGGGCGAGGCCGAGGCTCTCCACCGCGGCCTCGGCGTCGGCGACGTACGCCTCACGGGTGTAGGGGCCATCGGCCGGTTTCTCGCTGCGGCCGTGGCCGCGCTGGTCCAGGGCGACGGCCCGGTGCCGTTCGGAGAGCCAGCGGGCGGTGTCCGCCCAGTGCGAGGAGCGGCCCATCAGTCCGTGCAGCAATAAGATCCCGGGGGTCCGCTCCGGCTCGGCACCGGCCTTGGGCGGGTCGGCGAACTCCCAGGCGGCAAGGCGTACGCCGTCGGCTCCGGTCACGTCGATGCGCCGCACCATATGGCCTGGCACCCCCTTCTTGGTCCGGTCACTTCCGGTTCCGGGTGGTCATCGCTGCCTGCCACTCCAAGCTATCGAACTCCCATTCGAAAATGCTGATCTGCCACCCAAGACCCCACTTTCGAGTGACAGCGCTCAAGGATTGGCTCGCGCTGCCGAGGGGAGATCTTCTGCGGGAGGCGGGCCGCTCGGGGAAGACGGTCCGCGGGAGTCGACCTAGGGAGCTCGGGGCTCCAGGTCGGCACAGGGGAGGACAGGCCCCGGCGCCTCACGGCGCCGGGGCCCTCCTTGTCCGTGGACCGCGATGCGAGTGACGCCTGCGGTGCTTGAGGTGCTTGCGGTGTCTGCGAGCCGCGCGCGACGTGCTGTACGTGCGACGGGTTCTGCATCCCCGCCTCCTCCCCGGCAGCGCTGCGGGCCCTGTCGGCAGCCCGTACCCACGTCGTGTGCCCCGGTTCATGTGTCGCAGACACAGCGTGGCACGCGATCCGCCCGGCCGCTGGTATTCCGGCACGAAAGGGGAATCCAACTCCCCGGCACGGGAGGGAAGTTGACCTTAGCGGCGGACCGGCCGGGAGCCGGGCTCCGAGAGCCGGGCCGCCTGCCGCCTGCCACTTACCGCTTGCCGCCTACCGCTTGGCTACGAAGACGTGCGACGCCGTCTCCCCGTCCAGCTCGGCCGCCTCGCCGCTGCTGCCGACCAGCACCCCGCCCGGCGACTCCGTCACGCTGACCACCGAACCGGGCTGCACGCCCGCGCGGCGCAGCGTGTACATCAGCTGGGCGTCGGTCTGGATGGGCTCGCCGATGCGCCGTACGACCACCGTCTTGCCCTCCGGGCCCGGCGCCAGGTCGTTGAGGCTGACCATGCTGTCGTCGAGGAACGGGTCCGCCTCGGACTTCTCGCCGAGCTCTTCCAGGCCGGGGATCGGGTTGCCGTACGGAGACTCCGTGGGGTGGCGGAGCAGTTCGAGCACCCGGCGCTCCACCGCCTCGCTCATCACGTGCTCCCAGCGGCACGCCTCCGCGTGCACCTGCTCCCACTCCAGGCCGATGACGTCGACGAGCAGGCACTCGGCCAGCCGATGCTTGCGCATCACGCGCGTGGCCAGCCTGCGGCCCTCGTCGGTGAACTCCAGGTGGCGGTCGTTCGCCACCGTCACCAGGCCGTCGCGCTCCATGCGCGCCACCGTCTGGCTGACCGTCGGGCCGCTCTGGTCCAGTCGCTCGGCGATACGGGCGCGCATGGGGACGACGCCCTCCTCTTCGAGTTCGAGGATGGTGCGGAGATACATCTCCGTGGTGTCGATCAGTCCGGACATGTGTGCCCCTCGATGCTGTGACAGAAAATCGTCGTGCTCTGAGAGCGTCCGGCGGATTTCCGCGGGACACCCCGGCCCGGTACCAATTCTTACGCATCGCACTGACAACCGTGCCGCGCCGGGGCGAGACCGCACGGACAGGCCGTATCGGCAGGCCGTATTGACAGGCCACTGGTCCAGACCGCAACGTGATCGGCGGCGCGGACGCCGCCTCGGTTCGTCACCCCCGGTATCCCCCTGGTACCTCTGGCATCCCCTGGAAAGGCCATTCAGCGATGAGCGAGAGCAAGCTGGCCCATCAGTTCTTCGACGCCGCGATCGGCCTGCTGCACCGGGTGCGCGACGAGGAGGCCGAACACATCGCCGCGGCGGGCACCGCCATCGCCGACACCGTCGCCGCGAACGGCCGGCTCTTCGCCTTCGGCGCCGGCCACTCCTCGCTGGCCGCCCAGGACGTCGTCTACCGGGCGGGCGGCCTCGCCCTGATGAACCTGCTCGCCGTCCCGGGCGTCGTCGGCATCGACGTCATGCCCGCCACCCTCGGCTCCGCCCTGGAGCGGGTGGACGGGCTCGCGGGCGCGGTCCTGGACAGCAGCCCGGCCAAGCCCGGTGACGTACTGGTGGTCATCTCGCTGTCCGGGCGCAACGCGCTGCCGGTGGAGATGGCGATGAACGCGCGCGCCCTGGGGCTGAAGGTCATCGGTGTGACGTCGGTGGCGTACGCGGAGGGCACCAGGTCGCGGCACAAGTCCGGCAGCTTCCTCAAGGACCACTGCGACATCGTGCTGGACAGCAAGATCGCGGTGGGGGACGCGGAGTTGACGGCCGAGGGCATCGAAGCGCCCTTCGCGCCCGCCTCGACAGTGGTCACCAGCGCCCTCATGCAGGCGGTCATGGCCGCCGCGGCGGGCGAGCTGGCGGCCCGGGGCATCGAGCCGCCGATGCTGCGCTCGGGGAACGTGGACGGCGGGCACGAGTGGAACGGCCGGGTGATGACGGAGCACAGGGACCGGATCTTCTTCCGGCACTGACTCCCCGCACGGACGCCCCGCACGGACGCCCCGCGCGGACTCCCTGCACTGACGCCCCGCACGGACTCCCCGCACTGACCCCCGGCGCCGCCCCGAGAGCGCCCGGTTACCCGGCCTCCCCGAGCACCTGCGCCAGGTCCACCGCCGCCGCCACCCGTAACGCGATGCTCTCCGCGTACGTCGCGTCCGGGCGCTCGAAGGCGGGCCTGCTCGCCCCCCGCAGGAAGGTCACCGTCCCCAGGGTGCGGCCACGGCTGCGCAGCACCATGCACAGCGCGTGCACCGTCTCCCTGGGCCACTGCCGCTCCACCGCCCACGCCTCGGCGTCGGTACGCGCGCCCGCGCTCGCGCGTACCGCTCCCGTGCGGTCGAGTGCCTGGAGGGCGGGGTGGCCCTCGCAGTAGCCCACCGGGATGCCCGCCCCCGCGTTGTCCTGGGTGCAGGGGCCGGGCTCCCCTGCGGGCGTGGCGGCCACCCGTACGAGCCGGGTCCCCGGCCCGCCTGTCGCGCCCTCCGTCCTCGCCAGTACGTCGATCAGGGCGTGGTCCGCGAAACCGGCGAGACCGAAGTCGACGTGGGCCGCCGCGGCCTCCATGGGGTCCTCGCACTCGGCGGCCGTACGCGCCGCCCGGTACAGCTGGTTGCCGCGGAAACGGAGTCTGGCCGCCTCCTGCTCGGCGGTCTTGGCGTCGGTGACGTCCTGGAAGATCCAGGCCACGCCCAGCGGCACCGGCTCCTCCGCGAGGGGCGAGGCCAGCCGCAGGAACCCGCTGCGCCAGCAGCGCCGCCGCTCGCCCTCGGCGGCGCGCAGCGTCACCCAGAGGTCGAAGGGGGCGGGCGGGGTGCCCTCGGCGAGCACGTGCTGGAGGGCGCCCTCCAGTTCGTCCGCGCCCTGCACGACGGTGTCGCCCAGCGGGCGCCCGAGCAGCGCCGTACGGCCGCCGCCCAGGGCTCTGGCAGCGTGCACGTTGACCACGGTGGGACGCAGGTCCACGTCGAGCAGGACCACCCCCCACGACGCGTCCTCGAAGAGGACCTCGCTCAGCGCGATGGCCCGCTCCAGGTCGATCTGGGCGTGCACCTCGCCGAAGGCGCTGTAGACCCCGGCCGGTTTCCCGTCGGCGCCGGTCACCGCGGCCGACTGCATCCGTACGAGCACCCGGCTGCCGTCCTTGCGCAGCAGGGCGAACTCGTGGACCTGCCGGCCGCCGCCGCGCATCGCGGCCGTCAGCCGCTCCTGCACCTCGTCGGCGTCCGCGCTGCGCACCGCCCAGCCCGCGAACCCGTGGCGGCCGACCGCGTCACCGGCGCTCCAGCCGAGGATGCGCTCGGCCTCGCGGTTCCAGTGGGTGACGGTGCCGTCGGCGTCGAAGGCGCAGAGTGCCGCGTCCATCCCGTCGAGGAGGGCGGCGAGCAGCTCGGAGCCCGCCCTCGCTCCCGGCACCGACTCCGGCTCCGGCACCGACTCCGGTCCTGGTCCTGGTCCTGGTACCGACCCCGGCTCGGGATCGGTGGTCCCACTGCCCAGAGAAGCACTCACCCGGCCACCCCCGCAGGTGTTCGTCTGCGCGGCTGTTCGGCTGGCCGCACGTCGGATCATTCAACTCGAACGTGACGCAGCCCACACCCCGTTTCCGGGAAATCGACGTGCGCCGTTAATTCGGTTGAAGCGCTCCGGCGGCGCTCCTAGTGTGTGGCCCACGCTGAAAGGAGGTGATTCGGAAGTGATTTCTTTCCGGACTCGTGAGGTGGCTGCGGGCTAGTTGCCCGTACGTCGTACTCAGTGCGGAACCGGCGCAGCCGGTCCAATCCCAAGCAGTCACCGCCCCGCGGGCTCGCCGGTAAGTCCGGCCGGCCTCCTCCGAAGGATCCTCGGAGGGGACCTGAGCCCGCGGGGTTCTGCGTTTTCCGGGCGCCACGGGGTTTTCGGGCGCCACGGGGTTTCCGGGCGCTACGGGTTGAGGCGCTCCACCGACCAGGCCCCGCCGTCCCGGGCGACGTACCGCAGCCGGTCGTGCAGCCGGTTCTCGTTCCCCTGCCAGAACTCGACCGTCTGCGGGACGACGCGGAAGCCGCCCCAGTGCGGCGGCACGGGAACCTTCTCGCCCTCGGGGTAGCGCTCCTCCAACTCGGCGTACGCGGCGATCAGTTCGTCGCGGTCGTCGATCACCTGCGACTGCTCGCTGGCCCAGGCGCCGAGCTGCGAGCCGTGCGGGCGGGTGCGGAAGTACGCGGCGGTCTCGGCGCGCGAGATCCGTGTCGCGGTGCCGGTGACGACCACCTGGCGGGCGATCTGGTGCCAGGGGAAGAGCAGCGAGAGGTACGGGTTGGCCGCCAGCTCCTCGCCCTTGCGCGAGCGGTAGTTGGTGAAGAAGACGAAGCCGCCCGCGTCGTACGCCTTGAGCAGTACGGTCCGGGTGCTGGGGCGGCCGTCGGGGGTGGCGGTGGCGACGACCATGGCGTTCGGCTCGTGCAGTCCGCCTTCGGCGGCCTGCTGGAACCAGCGGGCGAACTGGTCCATGGGCGTGGCCGCGAGGGAGTCCTCGGTGAAGGGCTCGCTGCGGTACTGCTCGCGCATCACGGACGGATCAGCGGTCACGGACGGATCGGGAAGTGTGTTCGGCACGGGGCCCATCCTGCCGCAGTCGGCGCAGCCCCAGTCTGCCCACCCTCAACTCCTGCTAATCCTCCCGGAAGTGGGTCGGGGAGTGTGCCTGTTCTCACGCTTCCCCGCATCGGTGGAACCGGCCAAAATCCATGGTGGGAACCCTGTGGCTTCTCCACAGCGGGGGTATCGTTCCTGCCTCCCGTCGCTTCCCGTACACGTCACGCCCTGCGTACAGATCTTGAGGAGCCGCCTGATGTCCGACTTCGTACCCGGACTCGAAGGAGTCGTCGCGTTCGAAACGGAGATCGCCGAACCGGACAAGGAGGGCGGGTCCCTCCGCTACCGGGGTGTCGACATCGAGGACCTGGTCGGTCACGTCTCCTTCGGCAACGTGTGGGGTCTGCTGGTCGACGGGGCGTTCAACCCCGGTCTGCCGCCCGCGGAGCCGTTCCCGATCCCGGTGCACTCCGGTGACATCCGGGTCGACGTCCAGTCGGCGCTGGCGATGCTCGCCCCCGTCTGGGGCCTGAAACCGCTGCTGGACATCGACGAGGCCACCGCCCGCGACAACCTGGCGCGGGCCGCCGTGATGGCGCTTTCGTACGTCGCCCAGTCGGCGCGCGGCCAGGGCCTGCCGATGGTGCCGCAGAGCGAGATCGACAAGGCCGACTCGGTCGTCGAGCGCTTCATGATCCGCTGGCGCGGCGAGCCGGACCCCAAGCACGTCAAGGCGGTCGACGCCTACTGGACCTCCGCCGCCGAGCACGGCATGAACGCCTCCACGTTCACCGCCCGCGTGATCGCCTCGACGGGCGCGGACGTGGCCGCCGCCCTCTCGGGTGCGGTCGGCGCCATGTCGGGTCCGCTGCACGGCGGCGCCCCGTCCCGGGTCCTCGGCATGATCGAGGAGATCGAGCGCACCGGCGACGCGCGCGCCTACGTCCGCCAGGCCCTGGACAAGGGCGAGCGCCTGATGGGCTTCGGACACCGCGTGTACCGCGCGGAGGACCCGCGCGCCCGCGTCCTGCGCCGTACCGCCAAGGAACTCGCCGCCCCGCGCTTCGAGGTCGCCGAGGCGCTGGAGAAGGCCGCCCTGGAGGAGCTGCACGCGCGCCGCCCCGACCGGGTGCTGGCGACGAACGTCGAGTTCTGGGCGGCGATCGTGCTGGACTTCGCGGAGGTCCCGGCGCACATGTTCACGTCGATGTTCACCTGCGCCCGTACGGCGGGCTGGTCGGCGCACATCCTGGAGCAGAAGCGCACGGGCCGGCTGGTCCGCCCGTCGGCGCGCTACGTGGGTCCGGGCAGCCGGAACCCGCGCGAGGTGTCGGGCTTCGAGGACATCGCGGGCTGACGCACCGAGAAGCAGGCGGGTAAGGGGTGGCCTCCGGGAGGCCACCCCTTACTGCTTTCCGCTCGGCGGGTTCCCGCTCAGCGAGCCGTTCAGCGCCCCTTCGATCAGCTCGGCCCACTGGGCCACCACCTTGTCGCGCCGCGCCCCGTCGTCGGTGAGCAGGTTGGCGAGACCAAGCCCGCGCGCCATGTCCAGGAAGCCCTGGACCGTCTCGCGCACCCCGGGCCGCGACTCGTCGGCGTGCAGGAGCGCGACGGCTATCCGGTGGGTCTCGCGGCCCACCCGTGCCTCCAGCTCCGTCACGCGCGCGTGCAGCTGCTCCTCGTTGGAGGCCGCCACCCACAGGTGCAGCGCGGCCCGGAACAGCGGTCCGGTGTAGAGGTCGACGATGGCTTTGACGACCGCGCCGACGGTGTGCCCGGGCAGCGCCCGCAGCGCGGTGGACCGCTCCTCCGCCACGTACTCGACGGCGGCGGTGAAGAGGTCCTCCCGGGTCGGGAAGTGGTGCTGTGCGGCCCCGCGCGAGACCCCCGCCCGCTCCGCCACGACGGACACCGTGGAGCCCGCCCACCCCCGCTCGTCGAGGCAGGCCACCGCGGCCTCCAGCAAACGCTGCCGGGTGACCCGGCTGCGGTCCTGCTTGGGGGCGGTCACAGTAGCCATGCGGGGTCCCGTCGTTCGAGGTGCGCGGTCACGCCCTCGCGCGCCTCGGTGGACGCGAACAGCGCTGCCGAGCGTTGTACCAGGTCTTCCGCATCGCGGTCGAAAGCGTCCCGCATACCGGCCGTCAGCAGGCGTTTCGACTCCGCGAGACCTTGCGGGGAAGCCCTCCGCAAGGCGTCCAGTACGGGGTCGAGCACGGCGTCCACGTCCGGTGCCGCCTCGGTCAGCAGGCCGATCTCCTGGGCGCGCGCCCCGCCGAACACCTCCCCGGTGAGGAAGTAGCGGGACGCGGCGCGCGGTTCCAGGCGGGGCAGCAGCGGGATCGAGATGACGGCGGGCGCCACCCCTATCCGTACCTCCGAGAAGGCGAAGTCCGAGGCCGACGTGGCGAACGCCAGGTCGCACACCCCGAGCAGACCGAGCCCGCCCGCGCGCGCGTGCCCGTCGACGCGGGCGAGGACGGGCTTGGGCAGTTCGGCGATCTGCCGCAGCAGGGCGACGAAGGCGTACGGACTGGCCGGGGTCTTCAGGTCGGCGCCCGCGCTGAAGGTGTTGCCGGTGTGGGCGAGCACCACCGCACGCACCGAGGGGTCCTTCCCGCACCGCTCCAGGGACCGGGCCAGCTCGCCGACCAGGGACGCCGAGAGGGCGTTGCGGTTGGCCGGTGAGTCCAGGGTGAGAGTGGTGATGCCCCGGTCGTGGGTGGTGGGGGCGAGCGCCTGCCGTGTCACTTCTGCTTCTTCTCCCTCTCCCGCAGCTCGCGCCGCAGGATCTTGCCGGAGGCCGCGCGGGGCACCGATTCGACGAACTCCACGCGGCGCAGCTTCTTGTACGGGGCCACCTGTGCGGCGACGTGGGCGAGCACGTCCTCCTCCCTCAACTCACCGGCGTGCGGTTGTCGTACGACGAACGCCTTGGGCACTTCGTTGCCGTCGTCGTCGTATACCCCGATCACGGCCGCATCCGCGACCGAGGGGTGGGTGAGGAGGAGCGCCTCCAGTTCGGCGGGGGCGACCTGGTAGCCCTTGTACTTGATGAGTTCCTTGACGCGGTCGACGACGAACAGCCATCCGTCGGCGTCGACCCGGCCTATGTCGCCGGTGTGCACCCAGCCGTCCTCGTCGATCATCGCGGCGGTCTCGTCGGGCCTGTTCAGATAGCCGGCCATGCGCTGCGGGCCCCGGATGACGATCTCGCCGTCCTCGCCGACGCCGAGGTCCTTGCGGGATCCGCCGGATGCGCCGGATGCGCCGGATGCGTCGGATGTGTTGAGGTCCAGGATGCGCATCTCGGTGCTGGGCAGGAGTTTGCCGACGGCGCCGGGGGCGGGGTTCTCGGCGTCGCGGGGGACGACGTGGGTGCCCGGCGACAGTTCGGTCATGCCGTACGCCTGGAGGAGCGGCGGCAGCCCGAGGCGGGTGGCGCAGGCCTCGGCGAGTGCGGCGTCCAGCGGGGCCGCGGCGGACAGGACGTACTCCAGTGAGGAGAGGTCGTACCGCTCGACGGCGGGGTGTTTCGCCAGGGCGAGCACGATCGGCGGGGCGACGTAGAGGCCGGTGATGCGCTGGTCCTGGACGGTGCGCAGGAACTGGTCGAGCTCGAAGCGGGGCAGCACGACGACCGTCGCCCCGTGCGAGAGCGGCACGTTGATCAGTGCCATCAGACCGTAGATGTGGAAGAAGGGAAGCACCGCCAGGATCCGGTCGCCGGGCGCCATGGGGATGAACGGCTCCAGCTGGGCCATGTTCGTCGCGATGCTGCGGTGGGTGAGCATCACGCCCTTGGGCTGTCCGGTGGTGCCCGAGGAGTACGGCAGTACGGCGATGTCCTCGGTGGGGTCGATGGCGACGGCGGGGTCGGGTGCGGTGGAGCCCGCGAGCTCCAGGATCGAGCGGTGTCCCGGGGCGCTGTCGCAGACGAGTATCTCCTCGATGCCGCCGACGAGTTCGGCCGCCCTGCGGGCCGTCTCCAGGAGGGGTGCGACGGTGACGATCCAGCGGGCCGAGGAGTCGCGGAGCTGTTTGGCGAACTCCTCGGCCGTGGACAGCGGGTGCACGGTGGTCACTGTCGCCCCCGCGCGCGTGGCGGCGAAGAACACCGCCGGGTAGGCGATCGTGTTGGGGCTGTGCAGCGCCAGCACGTCGCCCTTGCGCAGGCCCGACTCGGCCAGGGCGGCGGCGATCCTGCGGTGGTACTGGTCGAGCTGGGCGTAGGTCAGGGTGGTGCCATTGGTCCCGTCCACGAGGGCGGGTGTGTCGCCGTACTCGGCGGCGGCCCCGAGGACCGCCTCGTGGACCGGCAGTACGGCGTCCGGTACGTCGGGATACTCACTGGTGAACACCATGGCGATGACGGTCCCCTTCGGCGCGGCACGGGAAAGTGCACGAGAGCGAGTTCTGGAGGGAGCAGCATGCGTCCCGTCAGTACGACTTGGGGAGACCCAGGGACTGGTGGGAAACGAAGTTGAGGATCATCTCCCTGCTGACCGGGGCGATCCGGGCGACCCTGGCGGCCACGATGAGGGAGGCGAGTCCGTACTCGCGGGTGAGCCCGTTGCCGCCCAGGGTGTGCACCGCCTGGTCCACGGCCTTCACACAGGCCTCACCCGCCGCGTACTTCGCCATGTTGGCGGCCTCTCCGGCGCCCATGTCGTCACCGGCGTCGTAGAGGGCGGCGGCCTTGCGCATCATGAGGCGGGCGAGTTCGAGTTCGATGTGCGCCTGGGCGAGGGGGTGGGCGATGGCCTGGTGGGCTCCGATGGGTGTCTTCCAGACCGTACGTTCCTTGGCGTACGAGACCGCCCGGCCGAGCGCGTAGCGCCCCATGCCGACGGCGAACGCGGCGGTCATGATGCGTTCCGGGTTGAGCCCGGCGAACAGCTGGAGGAGGCCCGCGTCCTCGTCGCCGACGAGGGCGTCGGCGGGCAGGTGCACGTCGTCGAGGGTCAGCTCGAACTGCTTCTCCGGGGCCTGGAGTTCCATGTCGATGCGGGAGCGCCCGAATCCGGGGGTGTCGCGCTCGACGATGAAGAGGCAGGGTTTGAGGCTGCCGGTGCGGGCGTCCTCGGTGCGGCCGACGATCAGGGTGGCGTCGGCGATGTCGACACCGGAGATGAAGACCTTGCGGCCGTTGAGTATCCAGCCGTTGCCGTCGTCGCTCCTGCGGGCGGTGGTGGTGATGCGGTGGGAGTTGGACCCGGCGTCGGGTTCGGTGATGCCGAAGGCCATGGTGCGGGTGCCGTCGGCGAGGCCGGGCAGCCACTTGGCCTTCTGGGCCTCGGTGCCGAAGCGGGCGATGACGGTGCCGCAGATGGCGGGCGAGACGACCATCATCAGGAGCGGGCACCCGGCGGCCCCCAGCTCCTCCAGGACGATGGACAGTTCGGTGATGCCGCCGCCTCCGCCGCCGTACTCCTCGGGCAGGCTGACGCCGAGGTAGCCCAGCTTGGCGGCGTCCGCCCACAGGGCGTCGGGGTGGGCGTCGTCGCGGACGATGCCGGCGAAGTAATCGCGCCCGTAGCGCTTGCCGAGGGCGGCGACGGCGGAGCGCAGCGCCTGGTGTTCCTGGGTCTCGATGATGTCGGTGCTCATGATTCGGTGTCCTCCGGCGCGTCGGGGTCCGCCTGTACGACGGCGAGCAGGGTGCCGACCTCGACCTGGCGGCCGGGGGTGGCGTGGAGTGCGGTGAGCGTGCCGGAGGCGGGAGCGGAGACCTTGTGCTCCATCTTCATCGCCTCCAGCCAGAGAAGGGGCTGTCCTGCGGTGACCCTGGCCCCCTCCGCGAGCCCTTCGGCGACCCGTACGACCGTCCCCGGCATGGGGGCGAGCAGGGAGCCGGGGGCGGTGCGGCTGGTGGGGTCGGGGAAGCGGGGGGTACGGGTGAGGGTGTGGGCGCCGGTGGGGGTGTCGACGTACACCCGGTCGCCCTGACCGGTGGCGGTGACAGTGAAGTGCCGCTGTACGCCGTCGACTTCGAGGACGACGTGCTCGGGGGTGACGGAGACGACCCGGTCCACTCCCTCCACGCGCGCGTGGCCGGTGCGCTGCGGCCAGTAGCGGACCTCGTGCGTCTCGTGCGTCCCGTGCCCCTCGTACGACTTGCTCTGCGGCTGCGAAGGCACGTTTCGCCAGCCTCCGGAGCGACCGGCGACCACCGCGTCGGCAAGGGCCGCCGCGACCGCCGCCAGCCGTTCGTCGGCGGCGTGGCCGGGGCCGGGTGCGGTCAGTGCCTCCAGGTGCCGGTCGTAGAAGCCGGTGTCCAGTGCGGCGGCCAGGAAGTCGGGGTGCCGCAGGGACCTGACGAGGAGGTCCCGGTTGGTGACCGGTCCGTGCACGCGGGCGCGGGCGAGCGCGTGGGCGAGTCTGCGGACGGCTTCACGGCGGGTCGGCGCGTGGGCGATGACCTTGGCGAGCATGGGGTCGTAGTGGATGCCGATGGTGTCGCCGCCCGCGTACCCGGTGTCCAGGCGCAGACCGGGTCCCCCGGGGACGTCCAGGGCGTGCAGCGGCCCGGTCTGCGGCTGCCAGCCCGCCGCCGGGTCCTCGGCGTACAGCCGCGCCTCGACCGCGTGCCCGGCGGGCGCCGGGGGCTCGGCGGGCAGGCGCTCCCCCTCGGCGATACGGAGCTGGAGTGCGACGAGGTCGATACCGAACACGGCTTCCGTGACGGGGTGCTCGACCTGGAGGCGGGTGTTCATCTCCAGGAAGTACGCCCTGCCGTCCGCGTCGACGAGGAACTCGACCGTCCCCGCGCCCCGGTACCCGACGGCCCGTGCGGCGGCCGTGGCGGCCTCGTGGAGGGCCGTACGGAGCGCGTCGGGCAGGCCGGGTGCCGGGGCCTCCTCGATGACCTTCTGGTGGCGGCGCTGGAGGGAGCAGTCGCGGGTGCCCAGTGCCCAGACGGTGCCGTGGGCGTCGGCGAGGATCTGCACCTCGACGTGGCGTCCGCGCTCGACGTACGGCTCGGCGAAGACCTCGCCGTCACCGAACGCGGACCGCGCCTCGGCGGCAGCGGCCGTCAACTCACCCTCCAGCGCGTCCAGTTCCCGTACGACACGCATACCGCGCCCGCCGCCCCCGGCCGCCGCCTTGAGCAGCAGCGGAAGGTCGGCGGCGGTCGCCCCGGCGGTGTCCACGGGGGCGAGCAGCGGCACCCCCGCCTCGGCCATCAGTTCCTTCGCGCGGGTCTTGGAGGCCATCGCCTCGATGGCGGCGGGCGGCGGTCCGACCCACAGGAGTCCGGCGTCCTCCACGGCGCGGGCGAAGTCGGCGTTCTCGGACAGGAACCCGTACCCGGGGTGCACGGCGTCCGCGCCGGCCGCCAGTGCGGCCTTCACGATCAGTTCGCCGCGCAGGTACGTGTCGGCGGGCGAGGCCCCCGGCAGCCGTACGGCGGCGTCGGCCACGCGCGCGTGGAGCGAGTGGGCGTCGGGGTCGGAGTGCACGGCGACGGTGGCGATGCCGAGCTCCGTACACGTACGGAAGACGCGGCAGGCGATCTCGCCACGGTTGGCGACGAGCAGAGAATTGATCATCGGGGTCACGGGAGTCGCAGGTGTCACAGGTGTCACAGGGTTCATGGGGCTCTCACATCCGGAAGACGCCGAAGCCGCCGCGCACACCCTGCACAGGGGCGGTGTGGATGGCGGACAGGCACAGGCCGAGGACGGTGCGGGTGTCGCGCGGGTCGATGACCCCGTCGTCGTACAGCCGCCCGGACAGGAACATCGGCAGCGACTCCGACTCGATCTGCTGCTCGACCATGGCGCGCAGCCCGGCGTCCGCCTCGTCGTCGTACGGCTGCCCCTTGGCGGCGGCGGAGGCGCGGGCGACGATCGACAGGACCCCGGCGAGCTGCTGCGGGCCCATCACGGCGGACTTGGAGCTGGGCCAGGCGAACAGGAAGCGCGGGTCGTAGGCGCGCCCGCACATGCCGTAGTGCCCGGCCCCGTAGGAGGAGCCCATCAGCACGGACAGGTGCGGCACCGTGGAGTTCGAGACGGCGTTGATCATCATCGCGCCGTGCTTGATGATGCCGCCCTGCTCGTACTCCTTGCCGACCATGTAGCCGGTGGTGTTGTGCAGGAAGACCAGCGGGATGTCGCGCTGGTTGGCGAGCTGGATGAACTGGGCCGCCTTCTGCGACTCCGCGCTGAACAGCACCCCCTGGGCGTTGGCGAGGATGCCCACGGGATGGCCGTGCAGCGTCGCCCATCCGGTCACCAGGCTCGTCCCGTACAGCGGCTTGAACTCGTCGAAGTCCGATCCGTCGACGATCCTGGCGATCACTTCGCGCGGGTCGAAGGGGATCTTGAGGTCGCCGGGGACGATCCCGGCGAGTTCCTCGGGGTCGTACTTGGGCTCCTGGGCGGGGGGCGGGTCGGCGTGCGCCTTGCGCCAGTTGAGGCGGGCGACGATGCGCCGGGCCTGCCGCAGGGCGTCCAGTTCGTCGACCGCGTAGTGGTCGGCCAGTCCGGACACGCGCGCGTGCATCTCCGCGCCGCCGAGCGACTCGTCGTCGCTGACCTCGCCGGTGGCCATCTTCACCAGGGGCGGCCCGCCGAGGAAGACCTTGGACTGCTCCTTGATCATTACGGTGTGGTCGGACATGCCGGGCACGTACGCGCCACCGGCGGTGGAGTTGCCGAAGACGACGGCGACGGTCGGGATCCCGGCGGCGGAGAGCCGGGTGATGTCGCGGAAGAGCGCGCCGCCGGGGATGAAGATCTCCTTCTGCGACGGCAGGTCGGCACCTCCCGACTCGACGAGGCTGATGCAGGGGAGCCGGTTCTCGAACGCGATCTGGTTCGCCCGCAGCGCCTTCTTCAGCGTCCACGGGTTGGAAGCCCCGCCACGCACCGTCGGATCATTGGCGGTGATCAGGCACTCGACCCCCTCCACCACCCCGATCCCGGTGACAATGGAGGCCCCGACGGGGTAGTCGCTCCCCCACGCGGCGAGCGGCGACAGCTCCAGGAAGGGGGTGTCCGGGTCGACGAGCAGCTCGATCCGCTCCCGGGCGAGCAGTTTGCCGCGCTTTCGGTGCCGTGCGACGTACTTCTCGCCGCCGCCCGCGAGGGCCTTGGCGTGTGCGGCTTGAAGTTCGTCGAGCTTGGCGAGCATGGCGGCGCGGTGGGCGGCGTACTCGGGTCCTGCCGTATCGAGGCCCGAGGCGAGCACGGTCACAGGATTACCTCCGGGATGTCGAGGTGCCGGGAGCGCAGCCACTCGCCGACGGCCTTCGCCTGCGGGTCGAACCGGGCCTGGGCGGCGACGCCCTCGCCGAGCAGCCCTTCGAGGGTGAAGTTGAGTGCGCGCAACTGCGGGAGAACGGTGCGAGTGACGGTCAACTCAGCGGCTTCCGGCAGCAGTTGCTTGAGGCGGTCGACGGTCAGCTCGTGCGCCAGCCAGCGCCACGCCTCGTCCGTCCGCACCCACACGCCGACATTGGCGTTGCCGCCCTTGTCGCCGCTGCGGGCTCCGGCGACGAGGCCGAGGGGGGCGCGGCGGGTGGGCTGGGGGGCGGGCAGCGGCGGCGGCAGTTCCTCTTCCGTTTCCGGTACGTCGGCTTCGGCGTCGGCGAGGACCCGCGTCCGTACGGGCCCCGGAATCGCCACCTCCGTCCCGTCCGGCAGCACCGCCACATGCGCCACAGCACCCGCATCCACCGCATGGGCCTCGAAGACCCCGTACGGTGCCCCCTTCCCCGGCGGTGCCGTCACATGGAACCCGGGATAGCTGGCGAGCGCGAGCTCGACGGCCGCACCGCTCACCGCCCGCCCGACCGCCTGCTCCTCCGGATCCCGAACGACCAATCGCAGCAAGGCACTTGCGGTCTCCTCGCTCCCTGCATCGGCCCGGTCGGTCCGCACCAGCTCCCACCGCACCTCGGCAGGCCGCTTGCCCGCCGCGCCGAACGCGTCCTCGACCTGCCCCCGTACGAGAGCCGCCTTCTCCTCGACGTCGAGCCCGGTGAGCACGAAGACCACTTCGTTGCGCCACCCCCCGAACCGCGTCACCCCGACCTTGAGCGTGGGCGGCGGAGCCTCCCCGCGCACGCCGCTGATCCGCACCCGGTCCGGCGCTTCCCGCGTCAGCCGTACGGTGTCCAGGCGGGCGGTGGTGTCGGGTCCGGCGTAGCGGGCGCCGCCGGTCTCGTACAGCAGCTGCGCGGTGACGGTCCCGGTGTCGACGACGCCGCCGGTGCCGGGGTGCTTGGTGATGACGGACGCCCCGTCCTCCCGGATCTCCGCGAGCGGGAAGCCGGGCCGCCGGACGTCGTGGGCCGTGAAGAAGGAGTAGTTGCCGCCCGTGGCCTGGGCGCCGCACTCCAGGACGTGCCCGGCGACGACCGCGCCCGCGAGCCTGTCGTACTCCTCGGGCCCCCACCCGAACCAGTGGGCCGCCGGCCCGGTGACGAGGGCGGCGTCGGTGACGCGCCCGGTGACGACGATGTCGGCCCCGGCGTCCAGGCAGGCGGTGATGCCGGCGCCGCCGAGGTAGGCGTTGGCGGTGAGGTGCCCCTTGTCGGGACCCCACTGCCCGGCGCCCATCAGGTCGTCCCCGCGTACGTGCCCGACCCGCGCGGGAATCCCCGCCCGTTCGGACAACTCCCTTACGGCGTCGGCGAGTCCGGACGGATTGAGCCCACCGGCGTTGACGACGATCCGCACCCCTCGCTCGTGCGCGAGGCCGAGTCCCTCCTCCAGTTGCCGCAGGAAGGTCCTGGCGTACCCCTTGGCCGGGTCCTTGATCCGCTCGCGGCCGAGGATGAGCATGGTGAGCTCGGCGAGGTAGTCCCCGGTGAGGAAGTCGAGTTCGCCGCCGGTGAGCATCTCGCGCACGGCGTCGAACCGGTCGCCGTAGAAGCCGGATGCGTTTCCGATACGGAGGACCGGACGCGAAGCGCCCCCTCCGCGGGACCCGTGCGACCCGTGCGACCCGCTCACGCCGTACCCCGCTCGGGGCTCCCCTTGGGCGCGCGCCCCTCCCCGGCGGGACCGGCGAAGGCCTGCACGATGTCGAGCCAGTGGTCGGCGTCGGCCCCCTCCGCCCGGAGCGCCAGATCGTCCCGGTGGGCCCGCTGGGTGGCGAGCAGACAGAAGTCGAGCGCGGGCCCGCTCACCCGCTGGGCGGCATCCTCGGGACCGTAGGCCCACAACTCACCGTCCGGCCCGACCAGTTCGACCCGGAACTCCTCGGCGGGCGCGGTTTCACCCCGTACGAGATACGCGTAGTCCCGCGCCCGTACGCCGATCCGTGCCACCTGCTTCAGCCGCGCGGTCGGCACCCGCCGCACCCCGAGCGCGTCGGCGATGTCCTGCCCGTGCGCCCAGGTCTCCATGAGCCGGGCGGTGGCCATGGACGCGACGCTCATCGGCGGCCCGTACCAGGGGAAACGAGTCCCGGCGGGGGCACTGTTCAGCGCCTCCCACAACCGGTCGCGCCCGTCCCGCCACTTCGCGAGCAGCTCGCCGGGCGGCAGCACGGCCCCGGCCTCTGCACCGGCGTCGACGAACCCGTGCGGATCAGCCTCCGCCTTCTTGGCCTCGCCCCGGAAGGCGTCCGGGTCGGTGGCGGAGAGCAGGGCGACGGTGTCGGTCCAGGCGAGATGGGCGATCTGATGAGCGATGGTCCAGCCGGCCGCGGGGGTAGCGCGACGCCATGCATCGGCATCCAACTCCCCCACCAGTCCATCGACTTCACTGCTCTCGTCGCGCAAGTCGGCCAGCACGGCATCGAGTTCGGACACGTGGCGCTCCCATCGGGGCGTGAATGCGTGTCCCGGAGCATGGCAGCCCGACGAGAAACAAGCAAGCATGCTTGAATTGGGATCGCCCCGGTGCGGGTCGCTCGCAGGTCGTTGCGATGGGTTACGCGACGGCCCCGAGGATCGGCGCCCAGACCGGGCCCGTGAGTGCGGCCACCGCCTGCTTCTCGGAGAGCGGGGGTGCCGTACGGGTCGGCTCGGACGCGTCGGCGCCCTCGCCGCCTCCCCGGGAGTTCCACTCCGTCAACTGGACCTGCGCGCCCGACGACTTCAGGGTCACCGTCACCGTCCAGCGGCGGGCGCCGTCGGTACGGGCCGGATTCTCCGCCGAGTGCTGCTCCGACATCACCAGCGCCCCGCCGGGAATCGCGGCGCTGCTGGGCAGTTCGCTCAGCTCGCAGGTGTCGCCCTCGGCGCGCTCGGGGGTCTGCTCGCAGCTCAGCCCGTCACCGTCCGCGAGCGGCAGCTTGAGCCGCATGGCCGAGACGCCGACGTAGGCGGCGCCGTGTCCGTCGTCGACGACCATGCCGCCGTTGGCCACGTAACCGGCGTTCGGGTCGGAGGGGTTGTTGCTCTGGCCGGTCGCCCCGCTGAACCGGGCGCCGGGGAAGGTCTTCTCCACAGCCGTGATCATCTGCGTGCCCGTGATCGCGGACCGGGGCGTCGCCAGCGCCACCGTCTCCATGTCGGACCCGGCGGAACGGGCCCCGGCGAGTGCGTCGGGAAGCACCAGGGCGACTGCGGTGAGGACGGCGCAGGCGCCGACTCCGCCCGCGAGGAGGCCCGCGTTGCGCCGGCGGCGACGGCTGCGCCCTCGTTCGACGGCGCCGGTCAGGAGGGGGGTGAGATCGGGGTCGAGGGAGTCGGTCGTACGGTCCAGGGCGGCTGCGAGGTCTGTTTCGAACGGCATGCTGATGTCGCCTCTTCTGTGGCTGAAGGGGTGGGGTGGGGGTGGTGGATGTGGTGGGTGTGAGGTGGTGAGGGCGTACGGCGGCGGGCCGGGCCCTCAGTGCGGAACCAGGTCCGCCAGGCTCTCGCCGAGCAACGCCCGCACCCGGCCCAGCGCGCGGGTGCCCTGGGAGCGGACCGCGCTGCTGCTCAGCTTGAGCATCTGGGCGGTCTCCTCGATGCTGCGGTCCTCCCAGTAGCGCAGCAGCAGCACCGCCCGGTCGCGGGGCGGGAGCTGCCCGAGGGCGTCCAGCAGGGTCAGCCGCAGTGCGGTGTCGGGGCCGGAAGCGGTGCCGTCGGGCAGGTTCCCGGTGGGTCGCTCGCCGGTGCTTCCCCGGCGCCGGAGGCTGAGGAAGGTGCGTACAAGAACCGTCTGGGCGTACGCCGCCGGACTGTCGGCGCGGGCCACCTTCCTCCAGTGCACGTACACCCGGCCGAGGGTCTCCTGGACGAGGTCCTCGGCCAGGTGCGTGTCGCCCGCCGCGAGTACGTACGCCGACCGGTAGAGCGCCTTGGCCCTCGCCGCGACGAAGGCCAGATACGCGTCCTCCTGTGCTGATCTCACTCGGTGCCCGCCTGTTCGCTGGTGCTGTGATCCCCGTGCATACCCCTGATGACTACGTGAGTCGCCGGAATGTCGCGGGGCCGAGGCACCTTCTTTTCCACCGTGCCGAACGGACGGCGCACCGCACACGAAACCCGTTCGCCCCCCGCCACGTCAGACGGACGACACCCCTCACCCAACTCACGTCAGCTATACGGGAGTTCGCATGCAAAAGAGGAAGGCCCTCGCCGGCCGCCGACTCGCTCTCGCCGTCCTGCTGACAGCCGGACTGGGTGCCGCTGCCGGTTGCGGCGGCCAACGGGCGGGCACGGACGGCGGTGGAGACGGCGACCCGGGCAAGTCGGCGGAGCGCGCCCGGCAGGTCGCCGCCGCCTGGGACGGGTCGGCCGCGACGGCCGCGTGGCGGACCGGCTACCACCCCTTGGGCAACGTGGAACAGCTGCCGCGAGGCGGACTCCGCGGCCAGGCCCACAAGAAGGCCTACCAGGAGCGCGACTTCGTCCTCCGGGGCAAACTGCCTGCGACCGGCCCCAAGGAGGGGCGGGTCACCTGGGCGAACGGCACGCAGATGCTCTTACGGCCCGCCCAGAACTCTCGGGCCTCGTACGGGGCCCTTGCCGGTGAAGGCGCCGCGCCAGGAGGTCCGCGCCTGACGGTGACCGGGGCGAAGCTGGGCACCATGACCCTCGCCACCAACCGTGGTCCGGCGGAGGTCCCCGCGTGGCTGTTCACCCTGGACGGCTACGACACCCCTCTCAAGCGGGCCGCCGTCATCCCGTCGAAGCTCCCCCGCCCGCCGATCGGCGAGGCCACCGGGGGCCCCAGCACCGCGCTCGACGGTCTGGTCGAGGTTGCCGGAGACGGCCGCTCGGTGACCGTGCTCGCCATCCACGGCGTCTGCGACGACGGCGCCGCGGTGGCCGTACGAGAAGGACGCGACAGCGTGGTGCTGCTGGCCTCCGTCAAGGAGAGGGACCACAAGGCCATCTGCACCAAGCAGGCCGTCCAGCAACGAGTGACCGTGAAACTGGACCGCCCCTTGCACGACCGCGTGCTCCTGGACGCGCATACGGGCCAACCACTCCCCTACAAGCCCCCGAACGGGCCGCAGGCGAGCTGGAGCTGATCTGAGAGGATCGTCCACCGGCCGGGGGGATTGACGGGGAAGTGACGGGGGACCGAAATCGTGGGGCACTTGCTTGAGTTCCTGGAGGTGAGCGAGGGGGAGGACCGTCTCTATCGCTCACTCCTGCGAGGGGAACCCGTCGACCCGTCGCACCCGCCCCACCCCTCCCTCGACCAACTGGTGGCACTGGGCCTGGCAACCCGCGGCGCCAACGGCCAGGTCCGCCCGGTTCCCCCGCCCCGCGCGGTGGACGCCCTGATCGACGGCCGGCTGCGGTCGCTCCGGGAGGAGCTGGAGAGCGAGGTGGCCCGCCGCGGCCTCCTGGAGGCCCTCTTCCGGGAGCGGCGCCCGACCCCGACGGCACCACCCGCCGAGAGCGGCGACGGCGACCGTCCTGTCACACAGCTGCACGGGATCGAAGCGGTCCGGGAGACCATCGACGAGCTCACCTTCTTCGCCCGCTCGGAGGACCTGTCCACGGAGCCGGTAGGGGTGATGTCCCCCGAGTCCATCGCCGTCTCCCGCCCCATCAACATGCGGCTGCTGCGGCGCGGGGTGCGGATGCGCACGCTCCTGGGGGCGGCGGTGCTGCGGGACGGGGCCAGCCTCGCGTACCTGCGCGAGCTGGTGGCGCACGGCGCGGAGGTACGGGTGTCCCGTCGGCCGATCGAGCGCATGATCATCGTCGACCGGACGGCCGCGCTCACCCCCATCGACCCCTCGGACACTTCCAAGGGAGCGCTGCTGGTGCGCGAGCCGGGCCTGGTGGCCACTCTGGTCACGCTCTACGAGCGCATGTGGGAGGCGTCGGACGAGCTCCCCGGCGAGGACTCGGAGCTCCCCTCCGACGTGGAGCGCGAGGTGCTGGCCCTGCTCAGGACGGCGGACAAGGACGAGACCGCCGCCCGTCAGCTGGGCGTGTCCATCCGCACGTACCGCAAGCACCTGGCCACGCTGATGCGGCGCCTGGGCGCCGCGAACAGGGTGGAGGCAGCACTCATCGCCCACGAAAAGGGCTGGCTGGACTGACACCGGCCACCCGGGGCGTACGGGCTACACCGCCCCCGGCACCTTCCGCCGCGACTGACTCCGTACGGCACCCACACTCGCGCCGATGACCAGCGCGATGGCCAGCGCGTCCACCAGCGAGAGCGCCTGGTGCAGCACGAAGAAGCCCGCCCCCGCCGCGATGGCGGGCTCCAGGCTCATCAGTACGGCGAAGGTGGGCGCGGGCATCCGCCGCAGCGCGACGAGCTCCAGCGTGTAGGGCAGTACGGACGACATCAGGGCGACCGCCGCACCGAGCGCGAGAGTCATCGGATCGAACAAGGTCGCCCCCGCGCTCACCACACCCAGCGGCAGACTCAGCAGCGCGGCCACACCGAGCGCCAGCGCCAGCCCGTCCGCCTGCGGGAACCGGCGCCCTGTCCGTGCGCTGAAGACGATGTACGCGGCCCAGCAGGCGCCCGCGGACAGCGCGAAGGCGGCTCCGACGAGGTCGAGGCCACCGAACCCGGCCACTCCGAGCAGCGCGACGCCCGCCAGGGCCAGCCCGGCCCACAGCACGTTGATCCACTGCCGGGTGGCGAACACGGACAGCGCCAGCGGCCCGAGCACCTCCAGGGTCACGGCGGCACCCAGCGGGATGCGGTCGGCGGCCTGGTAGAACAGCCCGTTCATCCCGGCCATGGCCACTCCGAAGACAAGAACCGTCCCCCAGTCCGCCCTGGTGTAGCCCCGCACCTTGGGCCGGCAGATCACCAGCATCGCCAGCGCGGCCAGCGCGAGCCGCAGCGCGACCACGCCCGCAGGCCCGGTACGGGGCATGATCAGCACGGCCAGCGAGGCCCCGAACTGCACGGACAGCCCACCGGCCACCACCAGCGCCACCGGCCCCAGCCCACCACTGCGCATCCGCCCGCGCAGCCCACCCTTCCGGGCAGCGAGGACACCGGCCTCGACATCGACGGTCGGGCCGGCGGGAGCCTGAACCTCGTTCACTCTGATGCACCTCATGTCCACTGGGCTGTACCCCCATGGTGGCATGGCCACTGGGCGGCCCATGCCGGTTTTTCCGAGACCCGGACAGCCCGGACAGGGGGCGGGAGCCCGCTCCGTTCAGGGTGTCCTCATCGCCGCGGGGCAGCGGCTACGAGCCCTGGGTCAGGCCCTCCGCCAGTACCTCCGCCAGGTGGCGGGCCCTGGTTCCGGAGCCCAGTTGTTCCAGTTGGGTCCGGCACGAGTAGCCGTCGGCCAGGAGTTCGCCGCCCTCAGGGAGTGCGCGGGCCGCCGGGAGCAGTTGGTCCTCCGCGCAGGCCTTCGAGACCTCGTAATGGCCCTTCTCGAAGCCGAAGTTGCCCGCGAGGCCGCAGCAGCCGCCGGCCAGGGTGCCCGTCAGGCCCGCGCGCTCGCGCAGGCGGCGTTCCGCGTCGTCGCCCAGGACGGCGTGCTGGTGGCAGTGGGTCTGGCCGGTGACCTGGCGGTCCAGGCGCGGCGGGGTCCAGTCGGGGGCGTACTCCTCCAGGACCTGGGCGAAGGTGCGGATGCGGGCGGCGAGGGCCGCCGCCCTCGGGTCGTCGCCCAGCAGCTCGGGGAGGTCGGACTTCAGGGCGGCGGCGCAGCTCGGTTCCAGGACGACCACCGGGAGGCCGGGCGGGAGCGGGTCGAGGGCGTCGAGGGTGTGGCGCAACACCCTCCTGGCGATGTCCAGTTGGCCGGTGGAGAGGTAGGTCAGACCGCAGCACAGGCCGGTCCGGGGGAGGGTCACCCGAAGCCCGGCCGCTTCCAGGACCCGTACCGCCGCGATTCCCACCGACGGGGAGAGGTGGTTGGTGAAGGTGTCGGGCCAGAGGAGGATCCGGGGGGCCTGTGCCGGTGCGGGGGTACGGGGGCGGGTCCGCGCCCACTTGCGGAAGGTGCGCGGCGCCAGCGACGGGATGTCCCGCTCGGGGGCGATTCCCGCGATCCTCTTGGCGAGCGACGCCAGCGGGCGTACCCCTGCCGCCGCGTTCACCACGCGCGCGTAGGGCGCGGCCAGCCGCAGCCACACCGGCAGGCGCCCCAGGGCGTAGTGGGAGGCGGGGCGGCGGCGGCCCTTGTAGTGGTGGTGGAGGAATTCCGCCTTGTACGTGGCCATGTCCACGCCCACCGGGCAGTCGCTGCGGCACCCCTTGCAGGACAGGCACAGGTCGAGCGCGTCCCGTACCTCCTCGGAGCGCCAGCCGTCCTCGATCACTCCGCCCGCCTCCCCCGCGAGCATCTCGTGCAGCAGGCGCGCGCGCCCGCGCGTGGAGTGCTCCTCCTCGCCGGTCGCCCGGAAGGACGGGCACATCACTCCGGTACCGGCCGCGCTCTCGGTACGGCACTTGGCGACGCCCACGCAGCGGCGTACCGCGGCCGAGAAGTCGCCCCCGTCGTGCGGGTAGGAGAAGGCGACGTCGCGCACCGGGCCGGGCGGGAGGACGGCGAAGCGGAGGTTCTCGTCGAGGCGGGCGGGGCGGGCCAGCATGCCCGGGTTCATGCCGCCCGACGGGTCCCAGACGTCCTTGAACCGGCCGAAGAGCGCGACCATCTCGTCCCCGTACATCTTCGGCAGCAGCTCGGCCCGCGCCTGGCCGTCGCCGTGTTCGCCCGACAGGGAGCCGCCGTGTGCGGCGACCACGTCCGCGAGTTCCTCCGAGAAGCGGCGGAAGGCGGCGACGCCCGGTGCTGTCAGCAGGTCGAAGTCGATGCGTACGTGGATGCAGCCGTCGCCGAAGTGGCCGTACGGGGTGCCGCGCAGGCGGTGTTCCGCCAGCAGCTTGCGGAAGTCGCGCAGGTACGCGCCCAGCCGGGCGGGCGGCACCGCGCAGTCCTCCCAGCCGGGCCACGCCTCGCTGCCGTCGGGCATCCGGGTCGCGGTGCCGCTGGCGTCCTCGCGGATGCGCCACAGAGCGCGCTGTCCGGCCGCGTCCATGACGACCGTCGCGTCCACGGCCGAGGGCCGCGCGGCCCGAACGATCTCCGCCGCCCGGGCCCGCGCCTGCGCCCCGTCCGCCCCGCCCGTCTCCACGAAGAGCCAGGCCGCGCCGCGCGGCAGCAGTTCCCGCTCCCGCTCGGGGACCAGGTCGGCGGCCATTCCCTCGACCGTCAGCGGGCCGTACGGGAGGATGCCGGGCGCCGCCTCGGCCGCCGCGCTCTCGTCCGCGTAACCGAGTACGGCGAGACCACGCGCGCGTGGGGACTCCACCAGCGAGACGACCGCCTCCGTCACCACGCCGAGCGTGCCCTCGCTGCCGCAGAAGGCACGGGCCAGGTCCACGCCGTTCTCGGGCAGGAGCGCGTTGAGCGCGTAGCCCGAGATGCGGCGCGGGAGTTCGGGGAAGCCGGTGCGCAGCAGGGCGAGGTTCGACTCGACGAGGTCGCGCAGGCCGGGGCGCAGGGCCTCGGGGGCGGACTGCCAGCCGCCGCGCGACAGGTGCAGTTCCCCGCCCCCGTACGTCCGTACCGTCAGCTCGCGGACCTGGTCGGCGGTGGTGCCCCAGGCCACCGAGTGCGAGCCGCAGGAGTTGTTGCCGATCATTCCGCCGAGGGTGCAGCGGGAGTGCGTGGACGGGTCGGGGCCGAAGGTGAGGCCGTGCGGGGCCGCCGCCGTGCGCAGGTCGTCGCAGATGACCCCGGGCAGGACCCTCGCCGTACGGGCGGCCGGGTCCAGGTCGACGATGCGGCGCAGGTGCCGGGTGGTGTCCAGGACCACCCCGGTGCCGGTCGCCTGGCCCGCGATGGAGGTGCCGCCGCCGCGCGGGACCACCGGCACCCCGTGGTCCCGGCAGACCGCCAGCGCGGCGGCGATGTCGTCGGCGTCGCGCGGGGCGACCACGCCCAGCGGGACGCGTCGGTAGTTGGAGGCGTCCATCGTCATCAGGGCGCGGGCGGCGGCGTCGAAGGACACCTCACCGCGTACGGCCGCCCTCAGGTCGGATGCCAACTCGGTCGTCTCTCGCCGTGGTTCAGCCATGCGTCCAGCATGCACGCTGCCGCGTATCTACCCTTCTCGGACGACTTGTCCCTCACATCTGTAAGGATCCGCAAGGGATACGAACAGGAACTTTCCCAACTGATCATCAACTCTCTTATAGTGGGCACGCTTTAGGGCGGACTTCCCGCTTCCGCCGCACGACTGACTCGCCCGACTCGCCTGACTCGCCTTGCTCCTCTCCCCCTTCACGAGGCCTGCCACTTCATGTCCACGCGCCGAGCGTCCGCACTCGCCCTGTCGATCTCGGCGGCCCTCAGCGGCCTGCTGCTCCTGTGGGCGGTGCTGGCCGCCCCCGAGGCGGTGCGGGCCCCGCTGGCCTGGGGCGGCGGGGGTGCCGCGCTGCTGCTGTCGGTTGCCGTCGCCGTGGCCACGTACAGCACGCTTCGGGCCCGGGCGGCACGCGGCGAGCTCACCGGCCGTCTCGCGCGGATCGACGAGGACGCCCGGCGGTTCGCCCAGGAGACGGTGCCCACCCTGGTCGGACGGCTGCGCGCCGGTGACTCGGCGGACACCGCGCTGGCCGCCACCACGGGCACGCTGGGCGCGCTGCACGACGACCACGCGATCACCCTGCTCAGGACGCTCGCCACCGAGGTGGGCCGGGGCGAGTCCTCCCGCGCCGCCGCGATGGCCGCGTGCGCGAACGCGGCGGGCCGCATGCAGGCCCTGTCCACGAGCATGCTGGCCGACCTCCGCGAGATGGAGCACCGGCACACCGACGAGGACGTGCTCGGCGACCTGCTGCACCTGGACCACCGCACCGCCCAGGCGGGGCGGCTCGCGGACAGCATCGCCATCCTCACGGGGGCCCGGTCCGGCCGCCGCTGGGCGAAGCCGATCGTGATGGAGTCGGTGCTGCGCGGCGCGATGGGCCGCATCAACGGCTACCAGCGCGTCCGGCTGCACTCCACCAGCGAGATCGCCGTCGCGGGCCACGCGGCCGAGGGCGTGATGCACGCGCTCGCCGAACTCCTCGACAACGCCGCCAACTTCTCGCCGCCCACGGCAGAGGTGCACGTGTACGTGGAGGAGGTTCCGGCCGGGCTCATCATCACGGTCGAGGACAGTGGCCTGGTCATGAGCGACGTACAGCTGCGGCGTGCGGAGCGGGCGGTGTCCGCCACCGAGCCGCTCGACCTGACGAGCCTGTCCGGCACCCGGCTCGGCCTCGCGGTGGTCGGCTGCCTGGCCCGCAAGCACCAGCTGAAGGTGTCCTTCCGGCCGTCGGCGCGGGGCGGCACCGGGGCGCTGATGCTGCTGCCGCAGGAGCTGCTGACGCAGCCTCAGCGGGTGATGCAGGCCGCTGCGGTGGCGCCCGAGGTGCCGGAGGTTCCTGCGGTACGGGAGGTGCCTGCGGCACGCGAGCTCCCGGAAGCCCGCACCGCCCCGGCCATACCGGCGGCCCTCCCCGCAGAGGCCCCAGCTCCGGCCCCGGCACCCGCCGCCACCACCTCCGCCTCCACCACCTCCGGCTCCGACACCACCGGCGGACTCCCCCAGTTCGGCGACAGCGGCCTGCCCAAGCGGCGGCGCGGCCGGACGCTCGCGGCGGCGCACCCCGATGGCCCGGACGGCCCTGCCAAGCCCACCCCCAAGGTCTCGGACCGGCGGGCCGCGACGAACCGCTTCAGTACGTTCCGCCAGGCCATCCAGGGGCAGTCGGACACGAATCCAGCCCCTCCGGCGCTTGAGGAGCGGGCCGCCAGGCCCGTGCCCGAACCGCCGGCCCCGCGGCCGGCGCCACGCGGCGGAAGCCGCACATAGGCACAGCGGGAAGGGGCGGGGAGGGGCACAGCCCGCCGCAGGCGCGATCCCTCCCGCAGAAACCCCCGCCCGCCCCCGCCAGGGTCCCGCTCCGCACACCCACTCCCCCCGGAAGGCAACGAGAACCGATGACCGCCACCACCGACGAAAAGCTCAACTGGTTGCTGGAGAACCTCCTGGAGCGCACTCCCGGCACCCGGCACGCCCTCGTGCTCTCCCGCGACGGCCTCAAGCTGTGCCGTACCCCCGAGCTCTCCGTCGACCGAGCCGACCAGCTCGCCGCCATAGCCTCCGGCATCCAGAGCCTGACGCACGGCGCGTCGATGGAGTTCGGCGACGGCAGCGGCGGCGTACGGCAGGCGATGGCCGAGTTCTACGGCGGCATCCTGTTCATCGTCGAGGCCGGCGCGGGCGCCCACCTCGCGGTCATCGCCGACGAGGACGCGGACGTCGGCCTCATCGGCCACAACATGAGCGAGCTCATCGAGCAGCTTGGCGAGCACCTCAGCGCCGAACCCCGAGGCCACATCACGGGTACGAGCAAGGACGCCGACAGCACCCTCTCCGCATGAGCACGCCGGGCCAGCCCCGTACCCCGGGCAACCGGAAGCGTCCCGGCCGCGACGACTCCCCCGACCGGCTCTACACCGTCACCGGGGGCCGCAGCCGCACCCACTCCGACGCGTTCGACCTGGTCACCCTGGTCGTCGCGGAGTGCGACCCGACGCCGGGCATGCAGTCCGAGCACGCGGCGATCCTGCGGATGTGCGACTACCCGATCGCCGTCGTGGAGATCGCCGCCGACCTCGGCCTGCCCGTGAGCATCACGCGCATCCTCCTCGCGGACCTGCTCGACACCGGCCGGATCAGCGCCCGCCACCCGCGCTCGGCGCCCGAATCCGCCCAACTCCCCGAACCCGAACTCCTGGAGCAGGTGCTCGTTGGCCTCCGAAATCTCTGACGCGACCCCCGGGGCGGCCCGCCTCCCCGGCCACCGTACGAACGACAGGTCCCACCTGTCCCGCAGCGCCGACAACGGTCTCAAGATCGTCATCGTCGGCGGCTTCGGCGTCGGCAAGACCACCATGGTCCGCTCCGTCAGCGAGATCCGTCCCCTCAACACCGAGGAGACGATGACCCGTGCCGGAGAGAACGTCGACGACCTCGACGGCGTCAGCACCAAGTCCTCGACCACCGTCGCCTTCGACTTCGGCCGGATCTCGGTCAACGAGCGCACCGTCCTCTACCTGTTCGGCGCCCCGGGCCAGGAACGCTTCTGGTTCCTCTGGGACCGGCTCTTCTCCGGCACGCTCGGCGCGGTCGTCCTGGTCGACACCCGCCGCCTCGCCGACTCCTGGTACGCGATCGACCGGCTCGAACACCACGGCACCCCGTTCGTGGTCGCCCGCAACGACTTCGGCGGCCCCCAGCACACCGACGCCCAGGTCCGCGAGGCCCTCGACCTGCCCGACCACATTCCGATGGTCACCTGCGACGCCCGCGACCGGGCGTCCAGCAAGTGGGTCCTGATCACCCTGGTTGAGTATCTGCACACCCTGTCGACGGCCGGCCGTACGCCATCGGAGCCGGCCGCGCCCGCACCGACCATCCCCCGAGAGGGCGCAGCCCAGTGACGACGACCCCGCCCCCCGGCTGCCCCGCCCACACCGGCACCGCAGGCTCCGGCCCCGGCGCCGAGGCATCCGTCCCCCTCTCGGGGCCCCGCTTCCAGACCGACCCGGTCGCGCTCTACCGCGAACTGCGCCGCGAGCACGGCCCGGTCGTCCCGGTCACGCTGCCCGGCGACATCCCGGCCTGGCTGGTCGCCGGGTACCGCGAACTGCACCAGCTGACCTCCGACCCGGTGCTCTTCTCCCGGGACTCCGGGCTGTGGAACCAGTGGGACCGCATCCCCGCCGACTGGCCGCTGCTCCCCATGATCGGCCGCGACCAGCCGTCCATCCTCTACACGGTCGGCGAGCGCCACACCCGCCGCGCCCGGCTGATCAGCGACGCGCTGGAGGCGGTCGACCCCTTCGAACTCAGGCGGTACGCCGAGGAGTTCGCGGACGGGCTGATCGACGCGTTCTGCACCAAGGGCGAGACCGACATCGTCAGCCGTTACGCGATGCTGCTCCCGGTCCGCGTACTGGCGAAGATCTACGGCATCCCCGACTCGCAGGGCCCCGGTCTGGTCGCCGCGCTCAACGACATGATCGACGGCCGGGAGCGCGCGCTGGCGGGCCAGCAGCACGTCACCCAGACCATCACCGGTCTGCTCTCCGCCCAGCAGGCCACCCCGGGCCAGAACGTGGCGGCGCGGATGCTGGCCGACGCCGAGGCCTCCGGGCCGGACGGCTTCACGCCGATGGAGATCCTCCAGGACCTGATGGTCATGATGGCGGCGGGCCACCAGCCGACCGCCGACTGGATCGGCAACACGCTGCGTCTGATGCTCACCGACGACCGCTTCACCGCCTCGCTCTCCGGCGGCCGGCACAGTGTCGCCGAGGCCATGAACGAGGTGCTCTGGGAGGACACCCCCACCCAGAACGTGGCGGGCCGCTGGGCGTCCCGCGACACCCGGCTGGGCGGCCGGGCCATCGCCGCCGGTGACCTGCTGCTGCTCGGCCTCGCGGCGGCCAACGGCGACCCCCAGGTCCGTACCGACGCCTCCGTGCTGACCGGCGGCAACAACGCGTTCTTCTCCTTCGGCCACGGCGAGCACCGCTGCCCGTTCACCGCGCAGGAGACCGCCGAGGTGATCGCCCGTACCGCCGTCGAGGTGCTCCTCGACCGGCTGCCGGACATCGACCTGGCCGTGCCCGCCGAGTCCCTCACTCGTCGCCCGTCCCCCTGGCTGCGCGGACTGACCGCGCTGCCGGTGACGTTCACGCCCACTCCCGCCCTTGGAGGCACCAGATGACCGACACGACCGCCGGTTCCGGCGCGATGACCTGCCCCGTGACGGGCGCCGGAGCGACCGGCGCGGGCACTGCGGGCGCACACGAGCCGATAGCCCTCGACCCCTTCGTGACCGACCTGGTCGGCGAGGGCGCCCGGCTGCGGGCGGCCGGGCCGCTGGCCCGCGTGGTGCTCCCGGGCGGTGTCCCCTGCTACGCGGTCACCCACCACACCGAGGCGCGCGCGCTGCTCACCGACCCGCGCGTGGTGAAGGACATCGGCCAGTGGAACGCCTGGCAGCGCGGCGAGATCGCGATGGACTGGCCGCTGATCGGCCTGGTCAACCCGGGCCGTTCGATGCTCACCGTGGACGGCCCCGAGCACCGGCGGCTGCGGCTGCTGGTCGCCCAGGCCCTGACCGTACGCCGGGTGGAGCACCTGCGCGGCAGCGTCGAGACCATCACCAACGCCCTGCTCGACACGCTGGCCGCGCAGCCCGAGGGCGCGGCCGTCGATCTGAAGGCCCTGTTCGCGGCGCCGCTGCCGATGAAGGTCGTCACCGCGCTGATGGGCGTGGAGAAGGTCGTCAGCCCGCGTCTGACGGCGGTCTTCGACCGGTTCTTCTCCAGCGAGACCGAGCCGGGCGAGATGCCCAAGGTGCTGGCCGAGATCGACGCGATCTTCACCGAGGTCGTCGCCGAGCGGCGCGCCAACCCGGGCGACGACCTCACCAGCGCGCTGCTCCAGGCGTCGGAGGAAGGCGACAAGCTCACCGAGGAGGAGATCCTCAACACCATCAAGGTCATGATCATCGCCGGTCACGAGACGACGATCAGCCTGATCCTCCAGGCGGTCATCGGCCTGGAGACCCACCCCGAGCAGCGCGCCAAGGTCCTCGCGGGCGAGGTCCCGTGGGAGAACGTCATCGAGGAGACCCTGCGCTGGTCGACCCCGACCTCGCACGTGCTGCTGCGCTTCGCCACCGAGGACATCGAGGTCGGCGGCCAGATCCTCCCCAAGGGCGAGGGCCTGGTCATCTCGTTCGGTGCGATCGGCCGCGACGAGCGGGTGCACGGCGAGAGCGCCGAGGACTTCGACATCACCCGCGAGACGGTCAAGCACATCAGCTTCGGCTACGGCCCGCACGTCTGCCCGGGTGCGGCCCTCTCCCGCCTGGAGGCTGCCGTGGCGCTCCCCGCCCTGTACGCCCGCTTCCCCGACCTCACCCTCGCGGTCCCCGCGTCGGAGCTCCGCAACAAGCCGGTCGTCACGCAGAACGACCTGGTCGAGGTCCCGGTCCGGCTGACCAAGTAACGGGCGCCCCAGTTCGTTTCGTCTCTTTCGTACGAAGACACACCACGAGCCGGAGTGTCGGTCGTCTCATCCGCCGGACGGAGGTAACGACCGCCCCCGCGGAGCGACTACGCTCCGGCTCGTGGCTGAGATCCAGATTCCCGCTGACATCAAGCCCGCCGACGGCCGTTTCGGCGCGGGCCCCTCCAAGGTTCGGACGGAGGCGCTCGACGCGCTTGCCGCCACCGGCACTTCACTCATGGGTACGTCCCACCGCCAGGCCCCGGTCAAGAACCTGGTCGGTTCGGTACGGGACGGCATCCGCGACCTCTTCTCCCTCCCCGAGGGTTACGAGGTCATCCTCGGCAACGGCGGCTCGACGGCCTTCTGGGACGTCGCCACCCACGGCCTGATCTCCGAGAAGTCCCAGCACCTCTCCTTCGGCGAGTTCTCGTCCAAGTTCGCGAAGGCCGCCAAGCAGGCCCCGTGGCTGGCCGACCCGACCGTCATCGCCTCCGACCCGGGCACCCACCCGGAGCCGAAGGCCGAGGCGGGCGTCGACGTCTACGCGTACACCCACAACGAGACCTCGACCGGTGTCGCGGCCCCCATCAAGCGGGTCGCGGGCGCGGACGCCGACTCCCTGGTCCTGGTCGACGCCACCTCCGGCGCCGGCGGCCTCCCGGTGGACATCACCGAGACCGACGTCTACTACTTCGCCCCCCAGAAGTCCTTCGCGGCGGACGGCGGCCTCTGGCTCGCCGCGTTCTCCCCGGCGGCCCTGGAGCGCGCGGCCCGCATCCACGGCTCCGGCCGGCACGTCCCGGAGTTCTTCTCGCTCCCGACGGCGATCGACAACTCGCTGAAGAACCAGACGTACAACACCCCCGCCCTCTCGACCCTCTTCCTGCTCGACGAGCAGCTGAAGTGGCTCAACGGCCAGGGCGGCCTGGACTGGGCGGTCGCCCGCACCGGCGCCTCCTCGTCGGCCCTCTACTCCTGGGCGGACAACTCCAAGCACGCCACCCCGTTCGTCACGGACCCGGCGAAGCGCTCGCAGGTCATCGGCACCATCGACTTCGCCGACGAGATCGACGCGGCGGCCATCGCCAAGGTGCTGCGCGCCAACGGCATCGTCGACACGGAGCCGTACCGCAAGCTGGGCCGCAACCAGCTGCGCGTGGCGATGTTCCCGGCGATCGACCCGGCGGACGTACAGGCGCTGACGGCTTGCATCGACTATGTGATCGAGCAGCTCTGACGTTTTCGGGCGGTACGTGGCTGTAGACAGCGGAGGGCCCCGGCGCGGGATGTGCGCCGGGGCCCTCCGCGTTCACTCGACAGGGTGAACGATCACGTACAGGACAGATGAGGACTCTCCGGCCTACCATGATGTTTCTCGACCACAGCCCCTCAGGAGGCCAGCAATGTCTGCAGAAGCAGTCGAGCACCCCTGCGACGGCGAGCCGGTTTCTCCGCTCCAAACGGCCCACAAGATCATGGAGCAGAACCCCGGCTTCCGCGTCGAGATCATCGGAGGCGTCATCACCGTAACCCCATCGGCGGACATCCCGCATTCCCGTGTGCTCAGCAAGCTCATGCGACCGTTTGTCGCAGCCGGTCTTGACGACGGGGAGACCGAGGTCCTTCAGGCAATCAGCGTGTGGCTGCCCAGCGGACCGGTGGATTACGTCATCCCCGACCTGGCGATCGTCGACGCGGACATCGAAGACCACCTCATCGACGACGGCGGCGCCGACCCCGACTGCTTCCGGCTGGTCCTGGAGGTCACCTCCAGCAACTACAACAACGACCTGCGCAACAAGGTCGTCGCGTACGCCGACGCCAAGATCCCGGTCTATGTGATCGTCGACCGCAAGCACGGTCGCATCCACGTGCTGACGGAACCCGAGTCCGGCGAGTACGCGACTCACCGCGTCTACGCCCCCGGCCAGCAGGTCACCCTCCCCGACTCCATCGGCGCCAAGGTCACCCTCGACGTGGCGGAGATCCTCAAGGCCGGAACCCGCAGGCAGGCCCCCGAGTCCTGAGCAGCCCCTACCGGCTCAGCCGCTGGAACCTCCGTACCGCCAGCGGCAGGAACACCGCCGTCAGAACCACCGGCCACACCACCCCCATCAGCAGCGCGTTCTCCTCGACCCAACTCCCCCCACTCGCCACGGGATTGCCGAACAGCTCCCGCGCCGCCGTCACCGTCGAGGACAACGGGTTCCAGGCCGCGACGAACCCCAGCCAGCCCGGCATCAGTGAAGGCGCCACGAAGATCGACGAGATCATCGTCAGCGGGAACGCGACCGCGTAGAGGCCGCCCGCGGTCTCCGGGGTGCGGATGAGCAGGCCGAGCCACACGCCCACCCAGATCAGGCTGAAGCGCAGCAACAGCAGGAGGGCGAATCCGGCGAGGGTCGCCGACAGGCCCCCCGATGCCCGCCAGCCGATGACCAGCGCCGTCACCGCCAGGATGGCCAACTCCGCGCAGGCGATGACCAGATCGGCCAGTCCCCGCCCGGTCGCCACCGCCGAGGGTGCCATCGGCATCGAACGGAAGCGGTCGATGACGCCCTTGGACGCGTCGTTGACCATCACCATCGTGGTGCCCATGAAGCCGAACGCCATGGTCGAGGCGAACATCCCCGGCATCAGGAACTCCCGGTAGTCGCCGCCGCCCGGTACCGCCATCGCCCCGCCGAAGACGAATCCGTAGAGCAGCACCGAGACGATGGGGAAGCCCAACTGCCATACGATCATGACGGGTTGGCGCTGGTAGTGGGTGAGGCTGCGCCGGGCGACGTTCCAGCCGTCGGCGAACGCCCAGCCGAGCCTGCCGAGGCCGCCCGACGCGTCCGCCACCTTGAGTTCCACCGCGCTCATGCCGCAGCCACCTCCGCCTTCTCGTTCGTCCCGTCCTGCGTACGGTGTCCGGTCAGGCGCAGGAACACGTCGTCCAGGCTGGGCCTGCGCAAGCCGATGTCCGCCACCGCGATGCCCTCGTCCTGGAGGGTCCGCGCCACCTCCGTCAGCGCCGCCACCCGGTCGGTCACCGGCGCGTGCACCCTGAGCCCCTGCTCATCGCTCTCGGGCTCGGCTCCGGTGGCCCCGGCGACCACCTTCGCCACCGCCGCCAGATCCTCGGCGGACTCCGCCACCACCTCCACACGGTCTCCGCCGACCCGGCTCTTCAGGCCGTCGGGAGTGTCGTCGGCGATGGCGCGGCCCCGGTCGATGACGGTGATGCGCGAGGCCAGCCGGTCGGCCTCCTCCAGGTACTGCGTGGTCAGCACCACGGTCGTGCCGCGCACCACCAGCCTCCGTACGGAGTCCCAGACCTCGCCCCGCCCGCGCGGATCGAGCCCGGTCGTCGGCTCGTCCAGGAACAGCACGTCCGGGGCGAGGATCATCGACGCCGCCAGGTCGAGCCTGCGGCGCATGCCACCGCTGTACCCGCCGGTGCTCAGGTCGGCCGCCTCCGTGAGGTCGAACTGTTCCAGCAGCTCGACGGCCCGCACCCGGGCCCGCCTGCCCCCGAGGTGGAAGAGCCGGCCGAACATCTCCAGGTTCTGGCGGCCGGTCAGCACCTCGTCCACTGCCGCGTACTGACCGGCGAGGCCGATCCGGGTCCGTACCCTGCGCGGCTCCCGGGCGACATCGAGTCCGGCGACCTCCGCCCGCCCGCCGTCGACCCTCACCAGCGTGGCCAGCATGCGCACGGCGGTGGTCTTCCCGGCCCCGTTCGGCCCGAGCAGGCCGTGCACCGTGCCGCGCCGCACTTCCATGTCGAACCCGTCGAGGGCCCGTTTGTCGCCGTACACCTTGCGGAGTCCCTCCGCGCGGACGGCCCAGTCGCCGTTGGTCATGGCAATCCCCTTCCCTTCAAACTGGGTACACCGTACTCTAATTAGAGTACGGTGTACTCGGTTTTGACCGAGGAGAATCCCGAAGACGAAGAGAAGGCAAGGTGAGGTCATGACTGACACGACGGACCCCGTCGGCACGGGCGACGTGGCCGGCTCAGAAAGCGGGCAGGATCCCGCCGACACCCGCGTCGCAGCCCTCCGCCCCAGCCTGGAGCTCCTCTGGGGCACCGGCGAACGCCCCGCCCGCGGCCCCAAGCGCGGCCTCTCGCTCGGCACGATCGTCGAAGCGGCGGTCCGCATCACCGACACCGAGGGCCTGGACACCCTCTCCATGCGCCGCCTCGCCAGCGAACTGGGCACCGGCACGATGTCGCTGTACCGGTACGTGCCCGGCAAGACGGAGCTCCTCGACCTGATGCTGGACCACGTCCAGGGCGAGCTGACCGCGTCCCACAACCCCGCCGCGACGGCCGACTGGCGGGAGGCCGCCGCCGCCATCGCCCACGGCACGCTCGAACTGCACGTCCGCCACCCCTGGATGCTCAAGGTCAACCAGAGCCGCGCCCTGCTGGGGCCGTGCACCCTGCGGTCCCTCGAACTGTCCCTGTCGGGCCTGCGCGGCATGACGGGATTCACCGATCAGGAACTGCTCGCGGTCATCCTGACCCTCCAGTCCTTCGCGACCGGCCACGCCCGGATGACGGCCGAGACGACCGAGGCGGTCGAGGAGACGGGCCTGGACCACGAGGCCTTCTGGGCGGGCCAGGCGCCCTACCTGGAGCGGGCGATGCTGAGCGGGGACTACCCGGTGATGGCCGCGCTGAACGAGAACACCTTCGACGGCTCCTTCGACCACTTCGGGTTCGGCCTGACGGGAATCATCGAAGGATTCGCGACAGTGGTCAACGCCCGAGCGGCCCAGCAGAAGTAGCCGCGGAGCCCATCAGGCGCGGACGGGGCATCGCCCCTGCCCCGTCCGCGCCCACCACTCCCCCCGCCCCCTACCTCTTCTTCCGCCGGAGCCCCAGCCAAGCCAGCAGTCCCGCTCCGGCCACCCCCAGCACCAGTACGCCCTTCCCCGTCAGGCCCTCACCCTCCGGCGCACCGGGCTTGGCCGAGGGGGTTTCGCGGACGGGGCCCGAGGGCGTCGCGCCGTCGGCCTCGCCGTTCCCCTCCCCCGCGGCCCCCGCCGCCATCGCGAAGACCTCGCTCCGCTTCCCCTCCGCGCCGAAGAGCAGCTTCTTTCCGTCCAGGGTGTACGTCACCGACTCGGCCTGCCCCCGGTAGCCGATCCCCAGCGCGGTCCCCTCGCCGAGCCCCCGGCCGCCGTCCTGCCACGCGTACTCGTCCGCCCCGAGGTACGACCGCAGCACCAGCCGCTTCCCGTCCGGGGAGAACGCCCCGTCCGTCACCCACGGCACGTCCGCAACCTTCCGGAAGACGTTCGTCCGCCCGGTCGACAGCTTGGCAGGGCCCTCGTAGAGCCCCGCCCCGCTCTCCTCCTTGCTGGCGATGTACGCCCGCCCGGTCGTGGGATGCACCATCAGCGCCTCCGCGTTCCGCGCCCCGTCCGCGTACTTCACGTCGTACTGCGCGGCATCCACCGTCTGGTCCCTGAGCACCTTCGGCTCGGGGAACCGGTAGATCCAGACGTGGTCCCACGTCCCGCCGAGGTTGTCGCCGATGTCGCCCACGTACACCGCCCCGTCGGGCCCGACCGAGACGGCCTCCATGTCGCGCGGCTTGCCGACGCCCCGCAGGGTGATCCGGGCGACGGTCTGCCCGCTCTTCCCGTCGACGGCGTAGACGTAAGGACCGTCCTGGTCGTTGTGCGTCCAGTACACGCCCGGGTGCGCACGGCTGGCCGCCAGTCCGCTCGACTCGGTGATCCGGGGGTCCTGGACGGTGAACCCCCCACCGTCGTCCGCCGACGCGACCGGGGCTGCCGCCAGCACCATTCCCGCGGCGGCGGACAGAGCGGCGGCCAGGGCGACGTACGTACGAGAAGAGCGCATGCACCCAAGTGTTCAGCATCACGGTGCGGCCCCCGCGCAAGATCCCCGATGATGATCGGATGCGCAGCTTCCTCTTCGTCGGTGACTCCATGACCATCGGCTGCCCCGGCGACTTCAGCTGGCGCTACCGCATGTGGCAGCACCTGGAGTCGACCGGTCTGCGGTACGAGATCGTCGGCCCGCGCACCGCGCTGTACGACCCCGCGTCGGCCGCCGCCACCTCGCACGCGTACGCCGCCGAGGACTTCCCCCTCCCGGCCCGCCGCCATCTCGCGGGCTGGGGCGAGGGCTGGCTGCACATGGCCCCGGCGATCCGCTCGGCCGTCACGTCGACCGGCGCGGACACCCTGCTGGTCACGCTCGGCCTGATAGACCTCGGCTTCTACACGAACGCCGGGCAGACCGCCGCCAACCTCGACCTCTTCCTCTCCGAGGCGCGCGCCGCGAACCCCCGTATCGCCATCGCCGTCCACCCGGTCATCCCGAACGTCCGCGCCGAACGCGACGCCCCCTTCGCCGCCGAGTGCACCCGCTTCAACGAACTCCTCGCCAAGACGCTCGCGGACCGCTCGGAGCCCCGCTCCCCGCTCCTGCTCGTCTCGCCGCACCCCACGTACGCCATCCACGTGGACACCTACGACGGCACCCATCCGGGCCCCACCGGCGAACACAAACTCGCCGCGGCCTTCGCGGACGCGATGCACCAGGCCTGGGAACTGGGCGCCCCCTACGCCCCGTACACCCCGTACGCCGCGCACGCCCCTCATCCCCCTCACACCACTCGCCCCGAGCCCCCCGCCCCCTCCATACTTCTCGCACCATGAGCGCAACCACTCCCGCCCCGCCGGAGATCACGTACACCAACTGCCGCCGCTGCGGCACCGAGATAGCGGGCCTCGACGGCAGGTACGCCTGCGGCGTCTGCGGCTGGACCAACCACTACTCCGAGGGCTACCGCCCCCTCCCCACGGCCCAGGACGACCCGGACTGGACGGGCCCCAACTGCCGCTGACAGAACGGCAGTTCAGCGCAACCGGCCGGCCATCCACGGCGTCAGCGCGGTCGAGACGATCAGCTCCTTGTACGTCTCGTCGCCGGGCAGCGGCACCACCAGCCAGTACCCCGGCGGAAAGAACCGCCCCTTCACGTACGCCAGCCCCCCGTACACGGACCGCAGGAACGCCGGCACCGACCCCCGGGGCACATCCGGCACCTCCACCCCGTCGACGGTCACGTTCGCGTCCCCGTCGGCGTACAGCCGCACGCTCACCTGCGGCGACCCGCCCAGCTCCAGATAGGCGTCGTGCGGCAGCCCGCCCCCGGCGTCCGCCACGGCGCCCACCCCGGCATCGGTCCGCCGCGAGACCTGGTCGGCCCCGATGTCCTCGCTGACCAGCACTTCGCGCCCGTACTCCCGGGCTATCCCCCGGACCGCCACCACGGCGGCCTCGGTCGACGGCACGTCCTCGTACCCCTCATGACCCTCATGGCCCTCGCGTCTCCTACGTCCCATGGGCCGATCATCGCGCAGGCGTACGCCACACGCCCGCCGCACACCCCTCGAACCACTCCCACCTTCCCCCTGACCTGCACAAACACAACCCCGGTCGCTGACCGTCCTCCGGAGGTGTCAGGATTGTGCCCATGGCAACCCAGACGTACTTCGACATCACCATCAATGACGAGCCCGCGGGCCGCATCACCTTCAACCTCTTCGACGACGTCGTCCCGAAGACGACCGAGAACTTCCGCGCGCTGTGCACGGGCGAGCAGGGCTTCGGCTACGCCGGTTCCGGCTTCCACCGCGTCATCCCGGACTTCATGCTCCAGGGCGGCGACTTCACGCGCGGCGACGGCACCGGCGGCAAGAGCATCTACGGTGAGAAGTTCGCCGACGAGAACTTCCAGCTGAAGCACACCAAGCCGGGCCTGCTCTCGATGGCCAACGCGGGCAAGAACACCAACGGCTCGCAGTTCTTCATCACCACGATCGTGACGAGCTGGCTCGACGGCAAGCACGTCGTGTTCGGCGAGGTCGCCGACGAGGCGAGCATGGCCCTGGTCAAGAAGATCGAGGCGCTCGGCTCGCAGTCCGGCCGCACCAGCGCGAAGATCACCATCGCGGCTTCCGGCCAGCTGTAAGCCAGCGGTAGGTCTGCGGCAGATCAGCTGTACGCAGCACCCCCGGAAGGGCCCGGCAGTCGCACACCACTCGTGCGACCGCCGGGCCCTTCCGCGCTCCTCCCCCTACGGGTGGTGAAAGCTACGGGTGGTGGAAGCTACGGGTGATGGAAACTGACCTCCGGATCGGCCGCCGTCGGCCCGTCCAGGATCGGCGCGGGCAGTCCGCGCAGGTGGCGGTCGAAGAAGGCCCCGGTGTACGCCACGGTGATCTCCCCCGAGCGCTCGCCGGAGAGCGAGGCGGCCGGGTCGACCACCCCGGCCTGCGCACCCAGCACCGGGATGTCGTTGAACGAGAAGTGCCCGGTCCCCGCGACCGTCACCCACCGCTTCCACCCGTCCATCCGCCCCCACGCCTCGCTCCACTTGCCGCGACCCTCGGGGCGGTGCGTGGCATCGGTGCCGAGGAGGAGGAAGGGGCGCCCGTTCATCCCGGCCCCGGGGGTGGCGTCGAAGTATCCGCCGTCGAGGTTGGCGCCCGCCTTGATACGGGGGTCCTTGGCCATGGCGACGGAGGCGCTGTTCCCCCCGATCGAGTGCCCGGCCATCCCGATCCGCCGCGCATCGATCATCTTCCCGAACGCCCGGAACACCCCTCTCCCACCCAGGAGTTGATCGAGCACGAAGGAGACATCGGCGGCCCGCACCTCCGGCACCTCCTTCGTACGACCGGACACACAGGCGGAGCAGGTGAGCATGCGGCCGCCGGGGAACGCCGTCCCTGAGGTCTCGTACGCGTGATCAACAACCGCGACGACGTACCCGCGGCTGGCGAGCTCCTCGGCGAGCATGGTGAGGGTGCCGCGGTGCAGGGTGAAGCCGGGCGAGAGGACGACGAGCGGGTACTTCCCGCCCAACGGGCGTGCATCGATACGGGAGTTGGTGCGCGCCCCGCTCACCAGCGCGGGCGGGAAGTCGGGCCGCTTGATCCCCTCCACGAGCAGCCGCGCCTCCTCGGCCCCGAGGTACGGGGCGGGCCCGCGACCCGTACCCTTCCGCGCCGGATAGTGCACGGACACCATGAGCTCACGCGCCCCGGCGGCCGGCACCCAAGGATCGACCCGGCCCGCATCGACGAGATGCAGCACCTTCTTCCCCACCCCGAACGGCCCACGGGGAGCAGGGAGTTGGAGCCGCTCGTCCGCTACGGAGACGGAGGTCGAGCCACTCACCCCAGGGGTGGCGGCGGCAACGGGGACAGCGGGACCGGCCAGGACGGCAAGGGCCGCGACGGCGGCAACGAGGTGACGACTACGACCGTGCTCGATGTTTCGACTCATGCGAGGACCGTACGAACCTCACACCCTCCCCCGCCCCTGCCGAAAGTAAGGACCCGCCCCCTACGAAACTCCGTGCTCCACAAGCCTGTTGGCGAGGGTGGAGAGGGTGTACGTGCCGATGCCGAGGACCACTTCCAGGGCGTTGCGCTGCGTGTACCCGTGCGAGTAGAACGCCTCCAACTGCTCGGCACTCACGTCACCGGCACGGTCCAGCACCGCGTGCGTGAACACCCGCACCGCCTCCCACTTCTCCTCGGCAAGCGGCCGCTGCCCGACAAGAGCACCAATCTCTTCCTCCCCCACCCCCAACTTCTCCAACTTCCCAGCATGCATCCGCACGCAGAACCCGCACTCGTTGCGCGCCGCGACGGTCACGATGACCACCTCGCGCGCGACGGGCTCCATCGTCACGCTCTCGAACAGCGCGCTCATCCGCAGGAACCCGTTCAACAGCTCGGGCGACTCGGCGTGCTTCGCGACGAGGGGCGGCAGGAACCCGAAGTTCTTGACGACCCCTTCCATGGCGCGACGGGATGCGGCGGGGGCCGAATCGAGGGTGTGCTCGGTGAAAGTCATGCACCAGCTCCTAGAATGGACAACATGGTTGACGAACAAAAGGTAAACCAGGTTGTCGAATCTGGCAAGGGTGCTCCGCAGCACGACGACACCCCCGGCTTCGAGCTGCCGCTCCTCCTCCTCGCCGGTTTCCGCACCCTCATCGACCGGCTGCACGCCGAACTCGCGACCCAGGGCCACCCCGACGCCCGCCCCGCGCACGGCTTCGCCATGCAGGCGATCGCCGCCTCGGGACCGCAGGGCGCGACCGCCACCGAGATGGGCCGCCACCTCGGCGTATCGAAGCAGGCGGCGGGCAAGACGGCCGACCGCCTCATCGCCCTCGGTTACGCCGAGGCCACCCCCGACCCCGCCGACGCCCGCCGCAAACTCATCCGCCTCACCCCGCACGGCATCGACGCCCTGACCCGCTCGGCCAGGATCTTCGACGCCCTGCGCGCCGAATGGGCCGCCACCCTGGGCCCGGACCGGGTCCACGACCTGGAGAACGCCCTGCGCACGGTCGTCCCGCCCGCGGACCGCTTCCGGCTGGACCCGGGCGGCTGGCTGGGCGCATAGCCGGACAGCCAACCGGTCAAAGCCCGGACACCCGGGCACCCGGACACCCCACGAGAGACACCACCCGCCCCGCCCCGCCCCCTTGCATCGAGCGTGCTCGAAGGCGTTGGCTGGGCTGTCATGAAGTACACACAGCTCGGACGCACCGGACTCAAGGTCAGCCGTCTCGTCCTCGGCACGATGAACTTCGGGCCCCAGACCGACGAGGCCGACAGTCACACGATCATGGACGCGGCCCTCGGCGCGGGGGTCAACTTCTTCGACACCGCGAACGCCTACGGCTGGGGCAACAACAAGGGCCGCACCGAGGAGATCATCGGCTCCTGGTTCGCCAAGGGCGGCGGGCGGCGCGACAAGGTCGTCCTCGGGACCAAGGTCTACGCGAACATGGCGGGCGACGGCGAGACCCCGTGGCCCAACCACGACAAGCTCTCGGCGGTGAACATCCGCCGCTCCGTCGAGGCCAGCCTCAAGCGGCTGGGCACCGACTACATCGACGTCTACCAGTTCCACCACATCGACCGCTCGACCCCGTTCGAGGAGATCTGGCAGGCCGTCGACGTCCTGGTCCAGCAGGGCAAGATCCTCTACGCCGGTTCGTCGAACTTCGCGGGCTGGCACATCGCGCGCGCGAACGAGACCGCCCGCCGGCTCGGCTCGTACGGCCTGGTCAGCGAGCAGTGCCTGTACAACCTGGCCGAGCGGAGCGCCGAGATGGAGGTCATCCCGGCGGCCCGGGAGTACGGCCTCGGGGTCATCCCGTGGTCGCCGCTGCACGGCGGGCTGCTGGGCGGCGCGCTGCGCAAGGAGCGCGAGGGCGGCAGCGGCTCGCGCACCGCGTCGGGGCGGGCGGCCGACGAGCTCGCGAAGCCGGCCGTACGGGCGCAGGTCCAGTCGTACGAGGACCTGCTGGCCAAGCACGGCGTCGAGCCGGGCGAGGCGGCGCTCGCCTGGCTGCTGACGCGGCCCGGGGTCACCGGACCGATCGTCGGCCCGCGCACCGCGGACCAGCTCGCGTCCGCGCTGCGGGCGGTCGAGCTGGAGCTGTCGGCGGAGCTGCTGGCGTCGCTGGACGAGATCTTCCCCGGCCCGGGGGAGTCGCCGGAGTCCTTCGCCTGGTGACAGGTGCGGTGACGGGTGTGGTGAAAGGTGCGGGCGTCAGTTGCCCGCGATGGACGCCGCCGCGATGACGACGAACATGAGGACCAGCACACCGGCCATGATCTGGTTACGGATTTTGGGATTCACGGTATCGAGCGTAACCGGAGCGGCGGGTGCGTCCGCTCACCGGCCCAGCGGCCAGGCGGCGACGGTCTCGTAGCGCGGTCCGAAGCCGGGGATGCCGTGCTCGGGAAGGTTGCTGCGTACGAGGGAGAGCTCGTCCACCTGCCAGGGCGTGCCGGAGAAGGGGGCGAGGGCGGCGAGGTACGGACCGAGGTCCGGATCCGTCGCCCTCGCCCCTTCGCCGTGCCGACGGGTCCGGGCCAGGGTGAGGTGCGGGCGGAACGGGAAGCCGGTGTCGGGCTCCACACCGGCCTCGCGGGAGGCGTCGGCGGCGGCGGTGGCGAGGCGGCGCAGGGCGGGGAGGTCACCGTCGGCACCGGCCCAGAGGGCGCGGCCGTCGAAGTGGCCGCTCCCTTTGAGGGCGAGGGTGAAGGGCCGGACCTCACCGGCGGCCCGGGCGAGCGCCCTTTGCAGCGGCGCGAGGTGCTCGTCGGGGACTTCACCGAGGAAGGCAAGCGTGAAGTGCCAGCCGGGGCGACCGGTCCAGCGGAGGTTCCGGGAGGTGGGGAGGGTTTCCAAGTGGTCGACGGCGGTGGCGAGTTGGGAGAGGGCGGGGGTGGGGGGCAGGACGGCGGCGAAGAGTCTCATGGGGACATTGTGGGTGGGGCGGGGGCCATGGCGGAGGTGGGGCGGGAGCGAGGGTCCGAGCGGGGTCGGGGGCCGCCCCCCTTGCCCACCCGTCCCGCCCCCGGGGGGCGGCCCCGGTGCCCAAGGGGGGCGGGGGCGGCGGCGGGGAGGCGCCCCGTCAGGGGCGCGGGGAACTGCGCGAGCAACCCACCACCGGCCCGCGCGTAAGCACCCCTGGCCCCGCGGCCAGCGGTCTAGGGAAGGGGCGGGGAGGGGCACTCGCCCGCCGCAGGCGCGACGCCGCCCCCGGTACGCAGTGGCCGACCCCTACCCCGCCCCCCTCAACTCCCCCTCAATCGCCCCCAACAGCAAATCCACCGCCCCCTCGAACGCCGACCCCGCCATCCCCGGCAAATGCCCCCGCACCGCGTAAAGGTGCGGATACTCCTCCTCCGACACCCCCTCGTACACCCCCGCCCACGCCCCCTCGTCCGCCTCCCGCTGGTCCGGCCGCAGGCCCTGGACCGCCGCGTCCAGGGCCGCATGGCCCAGGACCGTGTCGATGAAGGCGTGGTAGTAGCGCACCGCCGACGCGTCGTCGAAGCCCGCCGTACGCAGCAGCCCCACACCGGTGTCGATGGCCCGCTGCTCGTGCGGCCGGCTCGTCACCCGGAAGCCGCTCAACAGCGCGACCCTCGGGTGCCGTTGCGCCGAGTGGTACGCCCGCATCCCGAACTCCCGTAGCGACGCACGCCAGTTGGCCGGGTCCGGATCCGGCACGAAGCCCGCCATGGTGTGGGCGATCAGCCGGTCGCCCATCGCCAGGTGCAGGTCCTCCATGGAGCGGAAGTAGCGGTAGACCGCACTCGGGTCGGCCCCCAGCGCCTGCCCCAGCTTCCGCATGGTCAGCGCTTCCGCCCCGTGCTCGTCGACCAGTTCCAGGGCCCGGTCGAGGATGCGCTCCTCGGAGAGCACGACCCCCGAACGGGTCGGCCGCCGCCGCTTCCGCTCCGCCGGAACACGCGACCCGCCCTCTGCCACGACCACACACCCCTCCCTCTCCCAGCTCCACGCCAGTTAACCACCGCGTTACGTCAACACCATTGACATAACACTGACGCCGCCTGTTTCATCGCCCCACATCCCCTAGAAGTGGTCCGCCAAGGAGTGAGTGCGCCGTGCCCCAGAACACGCAGCAGCAACCACCGCCACCACCAGCCACACCCGCAACCACATCCGCAGCCACCCCGGCACCGCCCACCCTCCGCCGCTCCCTCGGCGTCAAGGACGGCATGGCCATCGCCGCCTCCAGCACCGCCGCCACCACCAGCATCGGCATCGGAATGGGCACGCTCGCCGCCTACGCCGGCCGCCAGACCCCGGTGATCCTGCTCCTGGCCTTCGTCCCGATCATCGGGATCGCCCTCGCCTACGCCCGCCTCAACCGCGTCGAGCCCAACTGCGGCAGCGGCTACACCTGGGTGGGCCGGTCGCTCGGCCCCTGGCCCGGGTTCCTCACCGGGTGGGTCGTCCTCGTCGGCACGATGATCTTCATGGCGTACACCGGTGCGGTCACCGGCTCCGTCATCCTCCAGTTCCTCAACAAGATGGGCCTGCACTCGGTCCTCGGCCTGGCCCTGGACCCGTCGTCCACCGGCATCAGCACGGTCGTCGGCCTGGTCGCGCTCGTCGCGGTCACCCTCACCGCGATCACCGGCGTGCGCGGCGCCACCCGCCTCCAGCTCGGCCTGCTGGTCTTCGAGTACGCCGTGCTGCTGGTCTTCTGCGGCTGGGCGATCGCCGTGGGCGACCAGCCCTTCTCGCTCTCCTGGCTGAACCCCTTCGAGATCACCTCCGGGCAGTCGCTCGCCCAGGGCCTGGTGCTCGCCGTGTTCATCTTCTGGGGCTGGGACGCGGCGTTCAGCGTCAACGAGGAGAGCAAGGACCCGAGGGACGCCGCACGCGGCGGCTTCATCGCGCTGTTCACGATGCTCGGCCTGTTCCTCTTCGCCTCGATCGCCTTCCAACGGGTGATGTCCACGGACGAGTTGGTGGAGAACGGCCCGCAGGCCCTCACCTTCCTCGGCTCCCACCTCGCCTCCGAACCGTGGGCCTCGCTCCCCCTCGCCGCCCTGATGTGCTCGGCCTTCGCCTCGCTCCAGTCGAGCGTGATCCCGACCGCGCGCGGCAACCTGGCCATGAGCCGCGACCGTACGCTCGGGAAGGTGTGGGCCCGGATCAGTCCCCGTTACGGGACCCCCGCCGTCGGCACCCTCGTCCTGATGGCCATCGCCGCCGCCATCGCCGTGCTCGCGGTCGGCATCCCCAAGCTCAACGACATGATCCTGACCGCCGTGAACTCCATCGGTCTGACCGTCTCCCTCTACTACGGGCTCACCGCGATCGCCTGTGCCGTCCGCTTCCGGACGAGCCTGCGGGCCGGGCCGAGGGAGGCACTCGCCGCCGTGATCGTGCCGGCCGCGAGCGGGCTCGCGCTCTTCGGGCTCGGCGGCTACCTCGCGTACAACTACGCCACGATGAGCGACCACTTCGAGGCGAGTCCCGACAACGGATGGTTCATGCTGACCATTCCGGCGCTGATCATCATCTCCGGGCTGATCGCGGCGGCCGTCGCCAAATGGGCAAGGAAATCCCCGTACTTCACCTCCGACGGACGGGGCAGGGGCCGGGGCACCGACGGCGACGCCCTGATCCTCCCGATGGACAGCACCCCGGCCCCGCACTGAACCGACCACCACTCCCCCTCCGCACTCACCACCGAAGGAGCACCCCCCATGCCCAGCCGCAACACCCCCGCCTCACCCCACCCCCACGCCGACCTGGTCCTCACCGGCGGCCCCGTGCACACCGTCGACGCGGCCCGCAGCCGGGCGACGGGTGTCGCGGTGCGCGGCGGGCGGATCGTCGCGGTGGGGCACGACGAGGTGCGCGAGCTGATCGGCCCGCGCACCGAAGTCGTGGACCTGGCGGGGAAGTTGCTGCTGCCCGGTTTCCAGGACGCGCACGTCCACCCGGTCGGCGGCGGCGTCGAGATGGGCCAGTGCGATCTGACGGGCGCGGTCACCGCGCGGGAGTACCGCGAGATCGTACGGTCGTACGCGGACGCCCACCCCGAGGCGGAGTGGATCACGGGCGGCGGCTGGTCGATGGAGGCGTTCCCGGGCGGGACGCCGACCCGGCAGTTCCTCGACGAGCTGGTGCCGGACCGCCCGGTCTACCTGGTCAACCGCGACCACCACGGCGGCTGGGCCAACTCCCGTGCGCTTGAGCTGTGTTCGGTCGTACCGGAGACCCCGGACCCGGCGGACGGCCGGATCGAGCGGGACGCGGACGGGGTGCCGACCGGGATGCTCCAGGAGGGCGCGATGGGCCTGGTGGCCCGGTACGTCCCCGAGACGAGCGACGCCCAGCTGCTGGCCGGGCTGCTGCGCGCCCAGGCCCTGCTCCACTCGCACGGCATCACCGCCTGGCAGGACGCCCTGCTCGGCGACCACGCGGGCATGGCGGACCCGGCACGCGCGTACCTGGCCGCCGCCCGGGACGGACTGCTCACCGCGCGGGTGGTCGGCTCGCTGTGGTGGGACCGGGCCAGGGGCGAGGAGCAGATCCCCGAACTGCTCGCTCGACGGGAGGAGTTGACGGTCGGCGACCGGCTCCGCGCGTCCACCGTCAAGATCATGCAGGACGGCATCGCCGAGAACCACACCGCCGCGATGCTCGACCCCTACCTGACCGCCTGCGGCTGCGCCTCCGACAACTCCGGCATCTCCTTCATCGACCCCAAGGCCCTCTCCTCGTACGTCACCTCGCTCGACGCGGCGGGCTTCCAGGTGCACTTCCACGCGCTCGGCGACCGGGCCGTACGGGAGGCCCTGGACGCGGTGGCGGCGGCGCGCCGGGCCAACGGCTGGACGGACACCCGTCCGCACCTGGCGCACCTCCAGGTGGTGCACCCCGACGACGTGCCGCGCTTCCGCGAGCTGGGCGCCACCGCCAACATCCAGGCACTCTGGGCCGCCCACGAACCCCAGATGGACGAACTGACCATCCCGTTCCTGGGCGCGGAGCGGGCCGCCCACCAGTACCCCTTCGGGGACCTGCTGCGGGCCGGTGCGACGCTCTGCGCGGGCAGCGACTGGCCGGTCAGCAGCCCGGACCCGCTGTCCGCGCTCCAGGTGGCGGTGACCCGCAGGGAGCCGGGCTCCGACGCCCCCGTCTTCCTCCCCGAGCAGCGGATCGACCTGGGCGCGGCGGTGGCGGCCTACACGGCGGGCAGCGCGTATGTGAACCACCTCGACGACACCGGGTCGATCCGGGTGGGCAACCTCGCCGACCTGACCGTCCTGGACCGGGACGTCTTCGCGGGAGCCCCGGAGGAGATAGCCCAGGCGCGGGTGTCCGCCACCTACGTGGGCGGCGAGCGGGTGTACGCGGCGGAGGACTGACGGAGCACCTCTGCCGGGCGGCGCGGAGGGCCGCCCGGCAGAGGGAAGGCCCGGCAGAGGGAAGGGGCCTAAGCCACCGCGAGGCCTAAGCCACCGCGACGAGCTCCTTGCGGCGGCCCCGCTCGCTCGGCACCAGCAGCAGGTGCTGGTGCCCCCTGCGCAGGTCCAGCTTCGGACGCAGTCCGCCGACCCGGCACAGCAGCGCGCCGATGCCCGCCGCCGCCAGCGCGGAGATCACGCCTCCGGCCGCGAAGCCGATCCGGGCGCCGTACGTGTCGGTGATCCAGCCCAGCAGCGGTGCGCCCAGCGGCGTACCGCCGGTGAACACCATCATGAAGAGCGCCATCACCCTGCCCCGCATCACGGGGTCGGTGGCCATCTGGACGCTGGAGTTCGCGGTGACGTTGACCGTCAGCCCGAACATGCCGATCGGCACCATCATCACGGCGAACAGCCAGAACTCCGGCGCGAACGCCGTCACGACCTCCAGCACGCCGAAGAGCACCGCGGCGCCCACCAGCAGCCGCAGCCGCGAGGTGCCGCGCCGTGCGGCCAGCAGGGCGCCGGCCAGCGAACCGGCCGCCATCAGGGTGTTGAGCAGGCCGTAGGTGCCCGCGTCGCCGTGGAAGACGTCGTCGACGAAGGCGGACAGCCAGATCGGGAAGTTGAAGCCGAAGGTCCCGATGAAGCCGACGAGCACGATCGGCCAGATCAGCTCAGGGCGTCCGGCGACGTACCGCAGTCCCTCCCTCAGCTGCCCCTTGCCGCGCGGCGTCCGCTCCACCTTGTGGAGTTCGGAGGTGCGCATCATCAGCAGCCCCGCGATGGGCGCGAGGAAGGACAGGCCGTTGAGCAGGAAGGCGAAGCCGCTGCCGACGGCGGTGATCAGGACACCGGCGACCGCGGGGCCGACCAGCCGGGCGGACTGGAAGTTCGCGGAGTTCAGGCTCACCGCGTTGCGGATCTCGTCGGGGCCGACCATCTCGGCGACGAAGGTCTGCCGGGCCGGGTTGTCGACGACCGTGATCAGACCGCCGACGAAGGCCGTCGCGTAGACGTGCCACACCTCGACGTGACCGGTCAGGGTCAGGGCGGCCAGCGCCAGGCCGGTGAGGCCCATCGCGGACTGGGTGGCCAGCAGCAGGGGCCGCTTCGGCAGGCGGTCGGCGAGTACGCCCCCGTACAGGCCGAAGAGCAGCATGGGCAGGAACTGCAGGGCGATGGTCAGGCCGACGGCGGACGCCGAGCCGGTGAGCGAGAGCACCAGCCAGTCCTGGGCGATGCGCTGCATCCAGGTGCCGGTGTTCGACACCACTTGCCCGCTTGCGAAGAGCCGGTAGTTCCGGTTCCTGAGCGAGCTGAACATCGAAGTAGGTGCGGTCGGTGCGGGGGCGGAGTCTGCTCCGGTTCCCGTACTCAAAGTGGGTTCGCCTCCTTGGCGGCGCGCGGGGTCGGTTGCTTGCCCACCTCGTGGATTACAGGTGGGCCAATTTCTCCAGGACCGGGGCGGCAGCGCGCAGCTTCGCCCAGTCGTCCTCGTCAAGGCCGTCGGCCAGATGGGACAGCCAGGCGTTCCGCTTGCGGCGGCTCTCTTCGAGCATGGCCTCCGCGGTCTCGGTCTGGCGGACCACCTTCTGGCGGCGGTCGTCGGGGTGCGGTTCGAGCCTGACCAGCCCCTTGGCTTCGAGCAGCGCCACGATGCGGGTCATCGACGGCGGCTGTACGTGCTCCTTGCGGGCCAGCTCCCCGGGTGTGGCCGAACCACAGCGGGCGAGGGTGCCGAGCACCGACATCTCGGTGGGGCTCAGCGACTCGTCGACTCGTTGGTGCTTCAGACGCCGGCTCAGCAGCATGACTGCGGAGCGGAGGGCGTTCACGGCGGCGGCGTTGTCGCCGTGGGACAGGTCAGGCATGTTCGTTAGCATAACTCATTACCCACTCTAAAGACCAACTGAATCACGCGTGCGCACGCGAGCGTGGCTGAAGTCACCCGTACGAGTGAGCTGAGGCCGGAAAGTGACGCGCGGCGCGGGAGCGTCGGCCGACCCTGGGGAAATGGACTCATCGGACTCGTCGGTGCTCAGCCTGCGGATAGACGCCGACCTCCTGGACCGGCTGCGCGAGCGGGCCACGAAACGCGGAATGAGCGTCCAGGACTATGTCGTCCGGACGCTCATTCGCGATGACTTCGACGAGCGGTTCAAGACCGCGGTCGACGAGACGGAGAAGTTCTACGGGGCGGCCTGAGGCCCCGCGCCTACGCCAGGCCCGCCGCCTTCGTCAGGCCCCAGCGCCTACGTGAGGCCCAGCGCCGGCATCAGGTAGTAGAAGGCGAAGACCGCCGACACCGCGTACATCGCCGCCGGCACCTCGCGGCCCCGGCCCGCGGCCAGGCGCAGCACGCAGAAGCTGACGAAGCCGATGCCGATGCCGTTCGTGATCGAGTACGTGAACGGCATCATCAGCATCGTCAGGAACGCCGGCACCGCGATCGTGTAGTCGCTCCAGTCGATGGCCCTGATCGAGCCGGACAGGATCAGGAAGCCGACCGCGAGCAGCGCCGGGGTGGCCGCCTGCGACGGGACCATCGTGACCAGCGGGGTCAGGAAGAGACCGACCGCGAAGAGGCCGCCGGTGACCATGTTGGCGAGGCCGGTGCGCGCGCCCTCGCCGACGCCCGCGGTGGACTCGACGAAGCAGGTGGTGGCGGAGGACGAGGTGCCGCCGCCCGCGGCGACCGCGAGGCCGTCGACGAGCAGGACCTTGTTGACGCCGGGCAGGTTGCCCTTCTCGTCGGTCAGCTTGGCCTCGTCGCCGACCGCGAGGATGGTGCCCATCGCGTCGAAGAAGCAGGAGAGCAGGACCGAGAAGACGAAGAGGGCGCCGGTGAGGATGCCGACCTTCTCGAAGCCGCCGAACAGGCTGACCTGGCCGATCAGCCCGAAGTCGGGGGCGGCGACCGGGTTGCCGGGCCACTCGGGCGTCGTCAGGCCCCAGGACGGGACGTCGGCGATGGCGTTGATGATCATCGCGAGGACGGTCATGGCGACCATCGAGATCAGGATCGCGCCGGGCACCTTGCGGGTGAGGAGCGCGAGGGTCAGCAGCACACCGAGCACGAAGATCAGCACCGGCCAGCCGACGAGGTGACCGCCGGTGCCGAGCTGGAGCGGGACGGTGGTGTGCGCGGCGTCCGGCATCCGGGACACGAAGCCCGAGTCGACCAGGCCGATCAGCATGATGAACAGGCCGATGCCGATCGCGATGCCCTTGCGCAGGCCCAGCGGTACGGCGTTCATCACGCGCTCCCGCAGCCCGGTGGCGACCATCAGCATGACGATGACACCGGCGAGGACGACCATGCCCATCGCGTCCGGCCAGCTCATCTTGGGCGCGAGCTGGAGGGCGACGACGGTGTTGACGCCCAGGCCCGCCGCCAGGGCGATCGGGACGTTGCCGATGACACCCATCAGGAGCGTGGAGAGGGCGGCGGTCAGCACGGTCGCGGTGACCAGCTGGCCGTTGTCGAGCTGGTGTCCGTACATGTCCTTGGCGCTGCCGAGGATGATCGGGTTCAGCACGATGATGTACGCCATCGCGAAGAAGGTCGCGAGACCGCCGCGCAGCTCGCGGCCGACCGTCGAGCCCCGCTCCGTGATCTTGAAGAACCGGTCGAGTCCGTTGACCGGCCCCTGCGGCTGCGCGGGCTTCGGGTCGGACGGCGACGACTCGGCGGCGTCCACCGGGGAGCTGGCGGGGGGCATGCGTGACCTCACGGGAGAGACAGGGGCGGGGGAAACAAAGGGAACGAAATCCGGCCTGGCTTGGAGGTTTAAACGAACGGAACCAGTCAAACCAAAGCAGATTCAGTATGAATGCATAAGGGGAAGATCGGTATCTCCGCGCGTAGACCCAAGCGCCGACCGGCCCGACGGCCTTCCCGCGAACCCCCCGGGGGCGCGGCCTACACTGGCTCGCATGGCGAAGTGGACAGCGAAGCACGAGGCACCCGAGCCCCTGGAGGGGCCCGTCGTCGGCACCATCGTCGGCGGCACGATCATCTGGTTCGTGATCTTCCTCGCCCAGGCCGCGTTCTACGGCTGGTTCGCCGACCGCGACCTGACCTGGTGGTACTGGACCCCGCTGGCCGGCGCCGGTCTCGGCCTGATCGGAATCTGGTACGTCCGGGGGCGCGACGCGGCGCTCAAGAGGTTCGCCGCGGAGAAGGCGGCGGCCGAGGCTGCCGGAGACCCCGCCTAGCCGACGCACCACTGCCGGAACTGTCGGACGCGCCTATCAGACGCCGGTACATCCCCGCGTACGACCTTCGGCCCGACCTCATCCTGCCAAGGCATGATCTTGCCGCCGTTCAACGGGTGAACGGCGGATTGGGCCCGTACCGTCGGACGCATGACACACATTGACGCGGGCTCGGAGCTGGACCCCGTACACCCGGTGGAACCACCAGGCGGCCCTCCGGCCACGGCCGTCGCCGAGCGTGCGAGGGGGCTCAGCGCCGCCGAGGTGGCCGAGCGGATAGCCCGGGGCGAGGTCAATGACGTCCCGGTGCGCAGCTCCCGCTCGACCGCCGAGATCGTCCGGGGAAACGTCTTCACCCGCTTCAACGCGATCATCGGTGTGCTCTGGGCGATCATGCTCGTCATCGCACCCATCCAGGACAGCCTGTTCGGCTTCGTGATCATCGCGAACACCGGTATCGGCATCATCCAGGAGCTGCGTGCCAAGAAGACCCTGGACGGGCTCGCGGTCATCGGCGAGGCCAAGCCGACGGTGCGCCGGGACGGGGTGGCCGCCGAGATCTCGACCTCGCAGATCGTCCTCGGTGACGTCATCGAACTCGGTCCCGGCGACAAGGTGGTGGTCGACGGCGAGGTCGCCGAGGCCGACAACCTGGAGGTCGACGAGTCGCTGCTGACCGGTGAGGCCGACCCGGTGCTCAAGAAGCCGGGCGACCCCATGATGTCCGGCTCGTTCGTGGTCGCGGGCGGTGGCGCCTTCACCGCGACGAAGGTCGGCCGGGAGGCGTACGCGGCCCAGCTCGCGGAGGAGGCGTCGCGCTTCACGCTCGTCCACTCCGAGCTGCGCAGCGGTATCTCGACGATCCTCAAGTACGTGACCTGGATGATGGTCCCGACCGCGCTCGGGCTGATCATCAGCCAGATGGTGGCCAAGGACAATCCGTTCAAGGCGTCGCTGGCCCGCACCATCGGCGGCATCGTCCCGATGATCCCCGAGGGCCTGGTCCTCCTCACCTCGGTCGCCTTCGCGATCGGTGTCATCCGCCTGGGCCGCAAGCAGTGCCTGGTGCAGGAGCTGCCCGCGATCGAGGGGCTGGCCCGCGTCGACGTCGTCTGCCTGGACAAGACGGGCACGCTGACCGAGGGCGGCATGGACGTCACCGAGCTGCGCCCGCTGGGCGGGGCCGACGAGGGTTACGTACGACAGGTGCTCGGGGCGCTCGGCGAGTCCGACCCCCGGCCCAACGCCAGCCTCCAGGCCATCAAGGACAAGTACCCGGACGAGGCGGAGTGGCGGGTGCTGGAGTCGCTGCCCTTCTCCTCCGCGCGCAAGTACAGCGGGGCGTCCTTCAGCGACGGCACCGGCGAGAACTCGATCTGGCTGCTGGGCGCGCCGGACGTGCTCCTGCCGGCCGGCGACCCGGCGCTGGCCGAGATCGACGAGCTGAACGCACAGGGCCTGCGCGTCCTGCTGCTCGCCCGCGCCGCCGGTGAGCTGGACGATCCCCAGGTGTCGGCAGGTGCGAAAGCGACCGCGCTGGTCGTCCTGGAGCAGCGGCTGCGCCCGGACGCGGGCGACACCCTCGCCTACTTCGCCGACCAGAACGTCCAGGCCAAGGTGATCTCCGGCGACAACGCGGTGTCCGTGGGCGCCGTCGCCGGGAAGCTGGGCCTGCCGGGCGCCGAGAACACGATCGACGCCCGTCAGCTGCCGACGGACCAGGCGGAGATGGCCGCCGTCCTGGAATCCAACGCCGTCTTCGGCCGGGTCACCCCGCAGCAGAAGCGGGACATGGTCGCCGCCCTCCAGTCGAAGGGCCACACGGTCGCCATGACCGGCGACGGCGTCAACGACGTCCTCGCCCTCAAGGACGCCGACATCGGCGTCTCGATGGGCTCGGGCTCCGAGGCGACGCGTGCGGTGGCCCAGATCGTGCTGCTGAACAACAGCTTCGCGACCCTGCCGTCCGTGGTCGCCGAGGGCCGCCGCGTCATCGGCAACATCACCCGGGTGGCGACGCTCTTCCTCACGAAGACCGTCTACTCGGTGCTGCTGGCCATCCTCGTGGTGTGCACCCAGGTCGAATACCCCTTCCTGCCGCGCCACTTGACCCTGATGTCGACGCTGACCATCGGTGTCCCCGCGTTCTTCCTGGCCCTCGCCCCCAACAAGGAGCGGGCCAAACCGCACTTCGTGCGCAGGGTGATGCGGTACTCGATCCCCAGCGGCATCATCGCGGCGGCCGCGACCTTCACGACGTACCTGCTGGCCCGCGCCCACTACTCCGGCCCCGACGCACTGGCGGCGGAGACGAGCGCGGCGACGCTGACGCTGTTCCTGGTCGCGATGTGGGTACTGGCGATCATCGCGCGCCCGTACACCTGGTGGCGGATCGCGCTGGTGGCGACGATGGGGCTCGGCTTCCTGATCGTGCTGGTGGTGCCGTGGCTCCAGGACTTCTTCGCCCTGAAGCTCATCGGGACGACGATGCCGTGGACGGCGGTGGGCATCGCCGTCGCGGCGGCGGCCCTGCTGGAACTGGTGTGGCGCTGGGTCGGCCGGAAGTGGCCGGCCTGACGGATACGTGAACGGGGGGAGGGGCGGAGCCACTGGTGGCTCCGCCCCTCCCCCCGTTCCGGTCGCCCGGTCAGTCGAACCAGCGGTCGCGGGAGAGTTCCGCCGTACGGGTCGGGTCCTCCAGGAGGGCCGCGACCTCGAAGCGGCGCGGCCACTGGCCCGCCGCCCAGGCGAGACCGGCCGCCACGCCCTCCAGGGTGGCCGCGTGCAGGATTCCGTCGGGGGTACGGCGCCAGTCCAGCTCGACGCCTCCCGCGCGGAGTTCGTCGTGTTCGAGGTACGTGGCGGGGGTGGCAGGGCCGAGGAGAGTGCGGACCGAGGCGGGGACCTCGTGTTCCGTACCGTCGGCCGCGACGACCTCCGCCTCCACCGTCTCGCTGATCCGCCGCACCTGGAGGAGCTCGGCGAGGGCCGCAGCCCGGGCCGGTGCCACGGGCAGAAGGGGCAGGCCACCGGTCAGCGGAAGCAGATCAGGAGCATCCGCGATCAGCGCGTCGCCCGCGTCGACCACCTCCAGCTCGCCGTCCACCACGACCCGCAACTCATCGGGCAGGGTGACCTGTTCGGGATCCAGACCGGCCAATTCCGTATACAGGGCGTGCAGTTGCCCCTCCGTCAGATCCGCCTCCGGATCGGTGAGCCGGGACAGCAGCTCCGCCGCCCCGCCCGGCTCGGCGAGCAACGAGGAAAGACTGGTCCGCACTCCGAGCGCCCTGAGCACCTGCTCGTCGTCGAAGCCGGTCGCGTCCGCCTCGTCGTAAAGACCTTCGAGGAGTGCGTCGCCGCCCGAGGCGAGCAGCCCGGCCGGGCGGCGGCCGTCGAGCACCGGGTGGTCGCGCAGCCACCATGCCGTGTACGGGCGGACGGAGCGCGTCGTTCCGTCCGGCAGCAGCACCCGCACCTGCTGCGTCAGCGCGTCGCGCAACGGCGGCTGGGCGAGCAGTGCGAGCGCCTGCGGCCACTTGTCGTCGTCGACCAGATCGAGGTCGCGGACGGCGACGATCTCGGTCGCGACGGGCGGTACGGGGGTCTCGGGAAGCTGGTCGAGCAGGTCCTCGCACCACACGTCGACGGCGTCGAGCAGCCCGGCGTCGTCCGGCTCGGCGAAGTCGGAGTCCCGGGGCTCGAACTCGTCGGGGTCGAGCACGACATCGGCCGCCCGTACGAGAGCGAAGGTCGCCAGCACTCCACAGGCGGCAAGCGTCCGCTCCCCCCACCTGTCCGCCAATTCCTCGTCCACGAGGGCAAGTTCACCCTCCCGCATGACACCGGCGAAGGAACTCCCGGGAACCACCAGCTCCCCGGCGGGCGAGGTCTCGCCCTCCTCGTCGGGCAGGCCGAGGGCGCCCAGCCAGGGTTCGTCGCCGGGCGCGAGCTCGGCGTCCCTGACCAGCCCGAGCACGGTCTCCACCAGCTCCTCCGGATCGAGGGCGTCCTCGTCCCAGATGTCGGCCCCGTCGAGCGAGGCGGCGACGGCCGCGCGCACCTGAGGGGTCGTCAGTACGGCGCGGGGGGTGGCGGGCAGCGCGCCGAGCTTTTCGAGGAGGGGGTGGGCGGCGTCGGCGTGCGCGACGCGCAGCCCGAGGCGGGCGAGCTGCTCGGCGGCCTCGGGGCTGGAGTCCGGGAGCGGCAGCAGGACCTGCCTCGGACCGATCGCCGTACGGCCGTTGGCGAGCGGCACCGGGAGTCCGGCCAGCCGGTCCGGGTCGACCCCGGCGAGGGACTCGTACAGCCGCCGCCACCAGCCGGGGGCGCGCTCGGCGCCCGCGATGCGCTCGATGGCGTCGCCGAGCGGCAGCCGCCCGACGCCGAGCGTACGCAGCTCGGCGCGCCGCTCCAGCCCGGCGGGCAGCAGCGTCGGCAACACCTCGGCGAGGACCCGCACGGTCTCCTCCCCCGCCCCTTCCACCACTTCCGCCTCGAAGGGCCGCAGCGCGGGCTGCTCCTCGGTGGGCGCGGCGGGCAGCAGGAACGCGACGCGCGGCAGGCGCGCCACGACGGCGGCGCGCAGGGCCCCGTCCAGCTCGCCCTTGCCGAGCGGCCCGGGGACGAGCGCGATCGTCCCGACGGACACCGGCGCCCAGTGCGCGAGCAGTTCGGCGTAGGTGTCGGCGGCCCGCTCGACGAGGAAGTCGGTGAGCGGGCCGGGGGCCGGGTGGCGCCGGGTGGGGTCGAGGGGGAAGGAGGCGATGAGGAGGGCGGGGACGCCGAGGGGTTCGTCGGTGGGGGTGGGTGCGTGGACGACCCGTGCGGTACGGGGCGGCAGCGGCGAGCCGTCGTCGTCGACGGGCACGGCCCAGGTGAGCGACCAGTGCGGCCGCAGCCGCTCCTCGACGGGGCGGTCGGCGAGGAGGTGCTTGGCGAGGGGGCCGGAGGCGGCGAGGGTGCGCCAGCGGGTGGTCCGGGCGCCGTCGGTGCTGGGACTCGTGTCCTCGATGTGCACGTACGGCTCGTGGTCCGCCCGGGACAGGGTCCGTACGCCCTCCGGGGTCTCGACGACCACTTCGGTGAGTCCCGGCAGGGTGAGGAGCAGGGCGTCGTCGATCGCGGCGAGGAGGTGCTCGACGAGGGCGAGGGCCGCCGGGTCGCGGAGCGGGAGGATGACGACGGTGTCGTAGCCGTCGGGGGCGCTGCCCTCGGCGGGCAACGGCAGCCGCAGCAGCGGGACATGGCCGTCGCGGCGGCGGAGTTCGTCGGCGAGACCGGGGCTGTGCAGGGCGGCGTCCTCGGCCAGGCCGCGCGCTTCGGCGAGCGACCAGCGGACACCGCCGTGCCGGCCGACCACGGCGGGCTCGTCGCTGACCGCGAGCACGGCGGCGAACCCGACACCGAACCGGCCGACGGCGGTGTCGGTGTCCTCGCGCTTGGCGGAGGCGCGGAGGGTGGAGAGCGACTCGGCGCCGGCGGCGTCGAGGGGGGCGCCGGTGTTGGCGGCGGCGAGGACGGCGGGGCTGTCGGGGGTGGCGGGGCGGAGGGTGAGCCGCAGCCGTCCGGCGACTCCGCTGCGTCCTGCGGCGTCGGCGGCGTTCTGGGCGAGCTCGACGACGAGGCGGTCGCGGTAGCCGCCGAGGGCGAGGTCCTCCTCGGAGTTGGCGTCCTCGCGGAAGCGGGCGGGAGTCGCGGTCCAGGCGTCGAGCACCCCGCGCCGCAGGCGGGCGGTGCCGAAGGGGTCGGCGGGGGTGGTGGGGTCTCCGCCGTCGGGGGCCGGGGCCGGGACGTTCACGGGGTGCTCCGCTTCTGTGGGGTGGCTGCGGCGTGCAACGTATCGCGCGCCAGGCTGATGCCCCTGCCCGGGAGGCCACGCTCCATTCCGCTGCGCGGGGCCTTCCCCTCCCCGCCCCTTCCCGAAACTGGGGCGCTGCCCCAGACCCCGGCCCGTTCGGCCGGACGGGGGTGGGTGGGCTGCCGACCGGGGTCGAGCAGGTGGCGGGCCCGGCCACGGCCGGTGGTCGGGTGCGGGTGTGTGCGTGGCTGGCCGCGCAGTTCCCCGCGCCCCTGGATGCCTGGGGGCGCGGGGAACTGCGCGAGCAACCACACTCGACCCGCTGCTAACAACCCCTGGCCCCGCGGAGCGGTTTAGGGAAGGGGCGGGGAGGGGCACAGCCCGCCGCAGGCGCGACACCGCACAACACTCCCAGCGCCACGCGGCGCCAGCCGCAAATTGAGCACAGCGGGAAGGGGCGGGGAGGGGCATCGGCCCGCCGCAGGCGCGACACCGCACAACTCTTCCAGCGCCTCGCGGCACCCCCGGACCGGTGGCACGTCGCGGCGACGGCCGCGCCGAGTCCGGCCCCGACCGACCCCTCAGGAGTGGCCCAGGTCCTCCGCGCCCTCGTCCACCGTCCCCGGCACCGACCCACCCTCCGGATCCGGCCTCAGCGGAAACGCGTCCACCGCCATCGAGTCCATCACCGGCCCCACCGGCTTCGGTGTCTTCGGCATGACGGCTGCTTCCGAGTGGCCGCCGCAGCCGTACGAGAGGGACACGACGTGCCCGTCCGCAGGGCCGAATTCGTTCGCGCAGATGCCGAAGGCCTGGCCGAGGGAGCCGGCGACCGGGATCAGGAAGGCGCAGGAGACGCAGGTGGCCGGGGCCGCCATGGCCATCGGGGTCTTCGCGCCGTACTCCTCGTCCCAGCGGTCGGCCGCGAGGTGCAGCCCGTACCGCGACAGGACCCTCGCCCGGCGCATGCCGAGCTCCTCGGCGACCGAGGCGATGGAGCCGCGTACCGGAGCCGTCGCGACCGGAGCGGCGAGTTCCGCGTCCTCGGTGTCGACGACGTCCGCCAGCGCCTGGGACGCCGGTGCCACGGCGCCCACGGCGCCCTTCTCCTCCGAGAGGATGGAGTTCGGCGGCGGCGCGTCCTCGCCCGTCCAGCCCGGCTCCAGCCGCAGGTCCTCGGCCTCGGTCGGCAGCAGATCGCCCGGACCCATGTCGCCGGGGCGCAGCCGCTCGCTCCACGGCACCCATTCGGGCGCTTCGAGGGAGTCGGGGCCCGGCAGCAGTACCGTCTCGTCGAGCGTGACGTTCTTGGCGCGGGAGGCCCGCGCGACCGTCACGGCCCAGCGCCAGCCCCGGTAGCCCGGTTCCTTCGCCTCGAAGAGGTGGGTGACCACCCGGTCGCCCTCGGCGAAAAGAGTGACGTGCTCGCCGACCACCCCGGGGAAGGCGGCCTCCTCGGCGGCCTCACGTGCGAGGTCGACCGCTTCGGCGCACAGACGGTCAGGGGTACGGCTTCTCGTCGTCGCAGCACTCACAGGTTTCGCTTCTCTCCTACGCCGTATCACGGGTGCGCCTGCCGATGACGGTGCAGGTAGATGGATGTACGAGCTGCGGGCGGAGCGGACCAGGGGGCCGCGTCGACGTCCGCGCCCGGACCGATCTATCTGCCTCGGGCACACCTTCCGCCATCCATTCTGCGGGATCGCTGAGAGGCGCGCGGCCGAGTACAACCGCCGGTGGCGCGCTACGCACGCTACCCCCTCTGCCGCCCCCATCCCACCTGCACGTCCGAATCCTGGTTCGGGTCGGGTGGGGTACCCGCGCCGTTGGGGCACTATTGCGGGGTGGCTACCGCACGGTCGTCGTCTCGTTCGTACGTCCCAACTGGGCCGCTGCGCAAGGCGGGTCGGGCGGTCGGTCGTGCCCTCCACCTGCCGTTCACCGGTACGGCGAAAGGGATCCGGCGGGCCACGCACGCCCACGGGGCCGGTGAGTCGGGCCTCGGAAAGCTCATCGAACTGCACGCCGTGAACGGCGCGGGCGACGTATTGATCACAATCGCGCTTGCCTCGACGGTGTTCTTCTCCGTACCCACGGACGAGGCGCGGGGCCGGGTGGCCCTCTATCTCGCGATCACCATGGCGCCCTTCACTCTTCTCGCTCCGGTCATCGGCCCGCTCCTGGACCGGCTGCCGCACGGGCGGCGGGCCGCGATGGCGGGGGCGATGCTCGCGCGGGCGGTGCTGGCGCTGGCCATGTCGGGGGCGGTGGCGACGGGCGGCATCGAGCTGTATCCGGCGGCGCTGGGTGTGCTGGTGGCTTCCAAGGCGTACGGGGTCGTCCGCAGCGCGGTCGTACCGAGACTGCTCCCGCCGAAGTTCTCGCTGGTCAAGGCCAACTCGCGGGTGACCCTGGCCGGGCTGCTCGCGACGGGCGCGGCGGCGCCGATCGGGGCCGGGCTCCAGCGCATCGGGCCCTCGTGGCCGCTGTACGGGGCGTTCCTCGTCTTCGTGGCGGGGACCTTCCTGGCGTTCTCGATGCCGGGCAAGGTGGACTCGGCCAAGGGTGAAAAGCGCGCGCATCTGGCCTCCGACCACCCGGGGGAGGAACATGCGCCCGAACGGCCGGGGCGGGGGCTGCGGGACGTGGGCCCGTCCGTGGTCCACGCGCTCCAGGCGAACGCGGCCCTGCGCGCGCTCTCCGGCTTCCTCATCTTCTTCCTCGCGTTCCTGCTGAGGCAGCACCCGCTGGGCGGGCAGAGTGCTGCGGTCTCGCTGGGCATCGTGGGCGTCGCGGCCGGGCTGGGGAACGCGGTCGGGACGGCGGTGGGGGCGTGGCTGAAGTCGCGGGCGCCGGAGCTGATCATCGCGACGGTGCTGATGGTGGCGCTCGGGGTGTCGGTCCTGACGGCGGTCTTCTTCGGGGGGCTGCTGGTGGCGGTGCTCGCGGCGACGGCGGGGCTGTGCCAGGCGCTGGGGAAGCTATCGCTGGACGCGTTGATCCAGCGGGATGTGCCGGAGGCGGTGCGGAACTCGGCATTTGCGCGGTCGGAGACGTTGCTGCAGGTGGCTTGGGTGGTGGGGGGTGCGATCGGCATCGCGCTGCCGTTGGTGGCGGGGTTGGGGATGGGAGTGGGGGCGGCGTTGATCGGGGTGGGAGTACTCCTGTCCGGCCGCGGCCTGCTGCGGGCCCCGGGCGGACGGAACCTTCGCTGAGTCTGGGGGGTACGGGGTGGGAGCCATGGCGTAGGCGGGACAGAAGCGAGAAGCCGAGCGGGGTCGGGGGCCGCCCCCTTGCCCGCCCGTCCCGCCCCCGGGGGGCGGCCCCGCCGCCCAAGGGGGCTAGGTGACGGGGGGTGGACACCCCGGGGAGTACCCCCGCGCGGGGGTGGGGGGTTTGGGCGATAGCCTTCGCGCATGACCGTTGCGCTGTTCTCGGGCAAGGCCCGCCGTACCACTGCCGCCCTGGCTGTCGCCTCCGCAGGGCTTCTCGTACTCTCCGCCTGCGACAAGCCGACGCCGCTGGCGACCGTGACAGTGGGCTCGGACTCGGTGCACACCGACGCCGCCTGCTACGAGGACGGCAAGGGCCTCGGCGAGAAGGCCTTCACGTCCTGCATGACCAAGAAGGTCGAGAAGGCCGAGCAGACCATCGAGGCCTCCACCGGCGACACGATCCGCATCGGTGTCGACCCCAAGGTCGCCGAGTCCGGCGGCTGGGTGCTCTTCGTCAACGGCCGTCCGATCGACGCCGAGACCTCCAAGAAGACGTACCGCACGGTGAACGCGGACCAGATCCTCACCCAGGAGGGCCAGCCCAACCAGCTCGGCCAGGCCCAGCGGGTGCCGCTCAAGGAAGCGCAGCTGACCGTCGGCCAGATCAACGGCAAGGAACTCGCCGGCGTCTGGCACTTCAAGGTCAAGCGCTCCTCCTGACGAGTACGAGCACGAGTACGAGCACGCATACGCCCATGGACATCCTCGTCGTGACCGCGGTTCCCGCAGAGCGGGACGCGGTCACGCGTGCGTTCGCGGGCGACGGCGATGACACCGGTACCCGGTACACCGTCCTCGCGGGCGGTGTCGGGCCGGCCGCCGCCGCCGCTTCGACCGCCCGCGCGCTGGCCACCGGTTCGTACGGCCTCGTCGTGTCCGCCGGGATCGGCGGCGGGTTCGCGGGGGTCGCCCCCCTCGCCTCGGTCGTCGTCGCGGACGCGATCGTCGCCGCCGATCTGGGCGCCGAAACGGCGGAGGGCTACGTTCCGGTGACCGGGCTCGGCTTCGGGACCGTGGAGCACCGCCCGCCCGCCGATCTCGTACGGAAGATCGCCGACGCCACCGGAGCACGCACCGGCACCGTCCTCACCGTCTCCACCGTCACCGGCACCGCCGCCCGCGCCGAGGAGCTGCGCGCCCGGCACCCGGGGGCCGCCGTCGAGGCGATGGAGGGGTTCGGGGTGGCCGAGGCCGCCGCTCTGTTCGCTCTGCCGGTGCTCGAAATCCGCGCCGTCTCCAACGCCGTCGGGCCGCGCGACCGCGACGCCTGGCGGATCGGGGACGCGCTCGCCGCCCTGACCGACGCCTTCGGGAAGATCGGGGCCGTCACGGAGGGTTGGACCCCACATGACCACCACAGCAGCTGAAGCAGCCGAAGCGGCACTCAAGATCGCTTACTCGCCCTGCCCCAACGACACCTTCGTCTTCGACGCCTGGGCGCACGGCCGCGTCCCCGGCGCACCGGAGCTCGACGTCACCTTCGCGGACATCGACCTCACCAACGGAATGGCCGAGCGCAGCGAGTTCGACGTGCTCAAGGTGTCCTACGCCGTACTTCCGTGGGTCCTCGACCAGTACGCGCTGCTGCCGTGCGGCGGGGCGCTCGGGCGGGGCTGCGGCCCGCTGGTCCTCACCAAAGACGCGGACGTCGACCTGACGGGCAGGACGGTCGCGGTGCCGAGCGAGCGCTCGACCGCCTACCTCCTCTTCCGCCTCTGGGCGGCCGACGTCGTCCCCGGCAAGGTCGGCGAGGTCGTCGTGATGCCGTTCGACGAGATCATGCCGGCGGTGCGCGACGGCCGGGTGGATGCGGGCCTGGTCATCCACGAGGCGCGCTTCACCTACCAGCAGTACGGGCTGCACAAGCTGGCCGACATGGGCGAGCACTGGGAGGCCACCACCGGGCTGCCCATCCCGCTCGGCGCGATCATCGCCAAGCGCTCGCTGGGCGAGGAGAAGCTGCGGCAGCTCGCCGACGCGGCACGGACTTCGGTACGCCTGGCGTGGGACGAGCCCGAGGTGTCGCGTCCGTACGTCCTCGCCCATGCGCAGGAGATGGACCCGGCGGTCGCCGACCAGCACATCGGGCTGTACGTCAACGAGTTCACCGCGGACCTGGGCGAGGACGGCTACGCGGCCGTGCGCGGACTGCTGGAAAGGGCGGCGGCCGAGGGGCTGGTTCCGCCCCTCGGCCGCGATGCGCTGAGTTTCCCCTGAGCCGCTGCGGCTATACGTCGAGCTGGTCCGCCACCGCGCGCAGCAGGCCCGCGATCTTCGCGCCCGCCGCCTTGTCGGGGTAGCGGCCCCGCTCCAGCTGCGGGGTGATGTTCTCCAGCAGCGTCGTCAGGTCCTGGACGATCGAGGCCAGTTCGTCGGGCTTGCGGCGCTGCGCGGCCGCGACCGAGGGGGTCGGGTCGAGCACCGTCACCGACAGGGCCTGGTCACCGCGCTGACCTGCGACCACACCGAACTCGACGCGCTGCCCGGGCTTGAGGCTCTCGACACCGGCCGGGAGCACGGAGGAGTGGACGAAGACGTCGCCGCCGTCGTCGCGCGAGAGGAAGCCGAAGCCCTTTTCGCCGTTGAACCACTTGACCTTGCCGGTAGGCACCGTCTGTCCTCGTCCTCGTACTCGTCGGGTCCGGAAAACCGCGAAAACGGCTCCGGATAGCACTACAGCGGGTCTTCACCGACCCGCCACTCACCAGGCTAATGCTCCTCACGCTGCTGACAAGAGCCGCCGGAGGCTTCCCCTGGCCGGTCCCGGAAGCCGGTCCCCGGGGCAGGGAACTACCCTTGCCGGGTGAGCAATGAAACCAAGAAGGGCCGGGCCGAGGCCGCCGAGCCCGGGGATCGGCTGGTTCGCGTCGGCGGAATCGTCTTCTTCGTCGGGGCGATCGCGACGCTGGTGACCTTCATGCCGATGTTCCTGGGCACGGAGCCGTTCCCGTCGATCGCGTACGCGGTGTGCATGCTGATGGGCGTGGGGTTCCTGATCGCGGCAGCGGGCGTGCTGCGCTCGATCGCGGTGCAGCGGCGCGCGGCCCGCGCCTCGGGGCTCGGCGCGCGCGGCGCCGCGTAGCACCGCGTAACCGACCGGAAAGTGCGCCCGCCGCACCCGCCCTGGCCCGCCCCAGCCCGCCCCAGCCCGCCCTAGAGCGTGGCCCGGTGGGAGGCCAGCCAGGCCGGGAACTCCGTCAGGTCCGTCAGGACCACGTCCGCGCCCGCCTCGCGCAGGGCGGCCTCGTCGTACGGGCCCGTGGTGACCGCCACCGCGACGGCGTCCGCCGCGCGGGCGCCGCGTACGTCGCCCAGGTGGTCGCCGACGTAGACGGTCGCGTCGTGTTCGCGCAGGGCGAGTGCCTTGCCCTCGGCCCAGACGTTGCCGATGACCGCGTCGACCTCGAAGCCCAGGTGTTCCAGGTGGAGCTTGGCGTTGGGCTCCCACTTGCCGGTGACGACGACGACCCGGCCGCCTGCCGCGCGTACGGCGGCGACCGCCTCCAGAGCGCCGGGGAGCGCCGTCGCGGGGGCGATGGCGTACGACGGGTAGAGCGCGCGGTAGCGGTCCGCGATCTCGTCCACGCGGTCGGCGGGGAACCAGTTCGCGATCTCCTGCTCCAGCGGCGGGCCGAGCCGGGAGACGACCAGGTCGGCGTCGATCGGCACTCCGGTCTCGGCGGTGAGCCGCTGGTAGGCGGCCTTGATGCCGGGGCGCGAGTCGATCAGGGTCATGTCGAGGTCGAAACCGACGACGGGGCCGGTCGGAGTCCGGGCGGGGCCTTCGTGCATGCTCATGGCAGCCATTGTGCGCGGGCCTCGTACCGGGGCGGCAGCGCACCCCCGGCCGTACACTTAGGGCCGCCTAAGTTGCCTGATCAGCCTTGATCAGCCGTGCTCGGGCTCGCTCCGCCTTGCTCAACCCCGCTCAGCCTCCGAAATGGGACCGATGCCGACCGCCGCCCCTCCCGTGTCCGGGTCATCCCCGCCGCTCCCGCCGTCCGAGCCCGCCCCGCCCGTGTCGCGGGGCCGCCGGGCGACGGTGACGCGTCGCGTCGGCTGGACGGTGGCGGCCCTCGTGGCGCTCGCCCTGGCCGTGCTGCTCAGTCTGGCGGTGGGGGCCCGGGGGATCTCGCCCGCGACCGTGTTCGACGCGCTGCTGCACGGGGGCGACAGCGCCGACGCCGAGGTAGTACGGCAGATGCGGGTGCCCAGGACCGTGCTCGGGATCATGGTGGGCGCCGCGCTCGCCCTCGCCGGGACCGCGCTCCAGGGCATCACCCGCAATCCGATCGCCGACCCGGGCATCCTCGGGATCAGCCAGGGCGCGTCGGTCGGAGTGGTGCTCGCCATCGCCTTCGCGGGGGTGCACACGCTGTCGGGGTACGTGTGGTTCGCATTCACCGGTGCCGCGATCGCCTCCGTCGCCGTGTACGCCATCGCCTCCGGCGGGCGGGGCGGGGCGACGCCCGTGAAGCTGGCGCTGGGCGGTGCCGCGATCAACGCGCTGCTGGTGTCGGTGACGATGGCGGTGCTGACGACGAAGGCCGCCGCGATGGACGAGTTCCGGTTCTGGAACGTGGGCGCCCTGGCCGGGCGCGGCTCCGACATCGTCGGGCAGGTGTGGCCGTTCCTGGTGGTGGGCGTGCTGCTGGTGCTGGCGGTGGCGCGCGGTCTGGACGCGCTGGCGCTCGGCGAGGACGTGGCGAAGGGTCTCGGCCAGAACGTGGCCGCCGTACGCGTCGTGGGCGGGCTCGGCGCGACCATCCTGACCGGGGTGGCGGTGGCCGCCGCCGGGCCGATCGCGTTCATCGGTCTCGCCGTACCGCACATCGCCCGCGCGATCGTGGGCAGTGACCACCGGTGGATGCTGCCGATGGCCGCGCTGGTGGGGCCCGTGATGCTGCTGGTCGCCGATGTGGTGGGCCGGATCCTCTTCCCGCCGAGCGAGGTGCCCGCGGGCGTGATGACGGCGCTGATCGGGGTGCCGTTCCTGGTCACGCTGGTACGCCGGAAGGCGGTGCCGGCATGACCGCCACCACCACTTCCCCCCTGACTCCCCCCGGGCCCGCCGCGGCCCCCGGGCGCGGGTCCCGCACCCGCCCGGCCGGGTACTCCCTCGTCCGCGCCGGACGGGCCTCCTTCCTCCTGCACCGCAGGGCCGCCCTCGTCGCCGCCGCCCTCGCGGTGCTCCTCGCCGCGATCTGCGTCGCGTACCTGTGCGTCGGCGAGCGGTTCGTGCCGCCGGGCGAGGTGCTGCGAGTGCTGTTCGGGATGGAGTCGCGCAGTGAGCTCGTGGTGGGGACGCTGCGGCTGCCCCGGATGACCGTCGGGGTGCTCGTCGGTCTTGCCTTCGGGGTGGCCGGGGCGCTGATCCAGACCGTGGCGCGCAATCCGCTCGCCAGTCCGGACATCATCGGGATCAGCCAGGGGGCCGGTGCGCTGACCGTCGGCGCGATGATCTTCGGGATCACCTCGGCCGGCGTACTGCCGTACCTGTCGGTCATCGGCGGGGTGCTCGCCGCGGCGCTGGTGTACGTCTTCGCCTGGCGCGGCGGGCTGCACGCGACGCGCTTCGTACTGATCGGCATCGGGTTCGCCATCGCGCTGAAGTCGGTCACCCAGCTCTTCCTGACCAAGGGCGACTACCTGGTCGCCCAGCAGGCGCAGATCTGGATGACCGGCTCGCTCAACGGCCGCGGCTGGGACGAGGCCACCACCCTGGGGTGGGTGCTGCTGGTGCTGCTGCCGGGGGTGGCGTGGGCCGCGCGGGCGCAGCGTACGGCCGGTATGGACGACGACACCGCCGTCGCGCTGGGCGTACGTCTTGGGCGGGTGCGCCTCGGGCTGGTCGCGCTCGGGGTGGTGCTGGCTTCGGTGGCCACCGGGGCGGCCGGTCCGGTCGACTTCGTGGCGCTGCTGGCGCCGCAGATCGCCCGCCGGATGACGCGGACCGCGCAGATTCCGCTGGTCTGTGCAGGCCTGCTCGGTGCCGTCATCGTCGTGCTCGGGGACCTCCTCGCGCGGCGGCTGTTCTCGCCCACCGAGCTGCCGGTGGGTGTGCTGACCGCCGCCGTCGGGGCTCCGTATTTGATCTGGCTCATCGTGCGTGGGCGTACAGGAGGCAAGGCATGAGTTCCGCCGACCGGGCGCCCGAGGCGCCCCACGACACGGAGCCGGGCGCGAGTGCGGGTGCGCGGCTGCGGGCCGCCTCGCTGACCCTCGGGTACGAGGACCGGACCGTCGTGCACGAGCTGGACCTGGCCGTTCCGGACGGCCGGGTCACCGTCATCGTCGGCCCCAACGCCTGCGGCAAGTCGACCACCCTGCGCGCGCTCGGCCGGCTGCTGAAGCCGCAGGGCGGGGCGGTGCTGCTGGACGGCAACGAGCTGGCCCGCATCCCGACCAAGCGAATCGCGCAGTCGATCGGGCTGCTGCCGCAGTCCCCGGTGGCCCCCGAGGCGATCACCGTCGCCGACCTCGTCTCGCGCGGGCGCCAGCCCCATCAGGCATGGTGGAAGCAGTGGTCCGAGGAGGACGAGCGGGCCGTCACCGACGCCATGGAGCGCACCGATGTGGCCCAGCTCGCGGACCGTCCCGTGGACGCGCTCTCCGGCGGCCAGCGGCAGCGTGTGTGGATCGCGATGGCGCTCGCCCAGGAGACCGATCTGCTGCTGCTCGACGAGCCGACCACGTACCTCGACATCGCCCACCAGGTGGAGGTGCTGGACCTGGTACGACAGCTCAACCGCGAGCAGGGCCGTACGGTCGTCGTCGTCCTGCACGACCTGAACCAGGCCGCCAGGTACGCCGATCACCTCGTCGCGATGAAGACGGGCGTGATCGTGGCCGAGGGCCCGCCCGGCGAGGTCGTCACGGCGGATCTCGTACGGGAGGTCTTCGGGCTCGACTCGGTCGTCGTGCCGGACCCGGTGACGGGTTCGCCGCTGGTGGTGCCGGGGGCACCGTGGACGGCAACGTCCCCGACCTCGGCATCTGCGGCGTCTGCGGCATCCGCTCCCCCCGGCTCCCCCTCTCCGCCCGCTCTCCGAAAGGCAGCCACCTCATGAAGATGAAGCCAGCGAAGCCTTCCACCGTCGCCGCGGTCTCCCTGACCGCCGTGGCCGCGCTCGCGCTGTCCGCGTGCGGCGGGGGCTCGGACAAGGACGGTTCCGATACGGAGAAGGGTGCCGGGGCGGGGAAGACGCACACGGTGAAGACGGCCATGGGCGACGTCCAGGTCCCCGTGGCCCCGAAGCGCGTGGTCGTGCTCGACACCGCCGAACTGGACTCCGCGATAACCCTCGGCGTGAAGCCGGTCGGCTCCACGCACGCCGATGTGAAGTCCGGCTTCCTGAACTACCTGCCCAAGGACGAGGTCGCCGGGATCAAGGACGTCGGCGCGATGATGACCCCCAACCTGGAGGCCATCGCCGCACTCGAACCGGACCTCATCCTCACCAGCAAGGTCCGCCACGAGGACAAGTACGACGAGCTCAAGGCCATCGCCCCGACCGTGATGACCGAGGGCACCGGCTACCCCTGGAAGGAGAACTTCCAGCTGCACGCCGAGGCCCTGGGCAAGCAGGCCGAGGCGAGGAAGACCGTCGACGAGTACACCGCGAACGCGGCGAAGGTGACGGAGGCGCTCGGCGGCAAGGCGAAGGCCGCCGCGACGAAGGTCAACGTGGTCCGCTTCGTGGAGGGCGCGGACATCCGCATCTACGGCAAGAAGAACTACATCGCCACGGTCCTCGCGGACGTCGGCCTGGGCCGCCCGCCGGTCACCGACAAGGCGAAGGACGGGTTCTCGTACGACGTGAGCCCGGAGAAGATCGACCTGGCGGGCCAGGACGCGAACGTCATCTTCCACGCCACGTACGGCGACCCGGCGAAGGCCAAGCAGACGCAGACGCTGAACTCGGCGCTGTGGAAGGGGATGCCGCCGGTCAAGGCGGGCAAGGTCTTCGCGGTCGACGACCAGCTGTGGATCCAGGGAATCGGCTACACCGCCGCCAACAAAATCCTCGACGAGCTGCGCGCCGACCTGACGAAGTAGCCGGGTCGCCAGGGGTCGCGGGGACGGGACGCGGAGTCGCGCCCCTGCCGCCGCAGGGCACGGGGGCGCGCCGAACGGCGCGCCCCTCACCCACTCAGCCGCCTCGCCCGCCACAGCAGGTAGAGCGCGGTCAGGCCGGCCGCCGTCCTCAGCAGCACCGGCCACAGCCCGGCCAGGGCCTCCCCCATCGCGCCCTGCGTCGCCATCGAGAGCGGTGCGCCCCAGCGGCCCTCCATCCGGCCCCACAGCCATACCGCACCGCCGACCGCGACCAGTCCCGGCAGTCCCAGGACCGCCCACTTCGCCTCCGTACGCGTGAGCTTCCTGGAGAAGTACGCGAGGAACCAGCCGCCGGCCAGCACCAGCAGGTTGCCCATGACGGCACCGGTGATCAGCAGCAGCGCGGCCAGCAGCAGGAAGGGGCTGCCGCGCGGGACGATCGGCGCCCGGAGCGGGGCGTCCTCCTCGGGCTCCTCCTCCGCGGCCGGCTTGGTGGCACGGAGGCGGCGGAGACGGCCGGGGAGGAAGCCGCGCCGTCCTTCCTCCACCGCCTCGGCCGCTTCGTCCTCCTCGCCGTCGCCCTCTTCCTCGTCCCCGTCGTCCTCCGGCGGGGGTTTGAGTATTTCGGGGATCTCCACGCCGCCGGTGAAGCCCGGCACGGCGGTGCCGAGGCCGCCGAAGGGGCCGGGGTCGGCGCGCCACCACTCCTCGGGGCCCTCGCCCGGCGGGCCGAGTTCATCCGTATCGGCAAGGTGCGGGCCCGTGGGGAAGGGGGGCGGGGACGGCTCGGCGGGCTGCTTCTCGAAGCCGACGGGAGCCTCGGGCCCGCTCGCATGCGCAGCGTTCGCCGGGGGCATCCTGCGCTGCCGCTGCCTCGGCAGCACCCGGCGTGAGGTGCGTGAGGAGAGCACCGCTTCCACGCCGTCGTCGCCCGCCGCCTCGACGATCTCGGCCGGTGTGCCGAGTCTGCCGAGGATCCGCTGCACGGCGGCGGCACTGTCCGGCCCGCCGACGGCCTTGGCCCGCTGTCGGTCGATCTCGCCGCGCAACGTGGCCACCAGGCGCATCCGGTCGCCGGAGGTCAGCTGTTGCTGCTGAGCGAGGTCGCCGACCCGGCTCAGATAGTCGAAGACCAGCTGGTCGCTCTCGATGCCCACGCCGTCGTCCGTCCCCTGCGTCTTCCCCGGTTTGCGGTTAGGGCGATTCCGGCTGATTACGGTCGTTCCGGTCGTGGCACGAGACAAGTGCCCGCCGGTCACGCGCAGTTGCCGGTCCACCCTGGTCCGACGTTAGCGCCTGGCGCGCTGGGCGGGGGCCCGCAGACGCTACCGTGGGGCGGATGGGGACCAGCGAGCTCGACCGGGAGGCGCACGTGCCCGAAGGAACCACCACCAACGGCACGCCGGACGGCCCGCCGTCCGACACACCCACCCACATGCCCAACGACACACCGACCGACCCGTCCGACGGCGTGTCCGGCGGCGTGTCCGGGAGCACGCACAGCAGCACGCCGGGCACCGCACCCGACGGCCCGTCCAGCAGCGCTCCCAGTAGCGCGGCCACCCGAGCGCCCGGTCAGCGGCCTGGTCGCACCGTCGCCTCCCGCGCCGCCAGCGCTCCCCGCACCCTTGCCGAAGCCCTCCGGACCCGGGACGACAGCTCGCTCACCGCGCTTCTTCGTGCTCGGCCCGATCTGCTCTCGCCCGTGCCCGGGGACCTCGGGCTGTTGGCCACCCGGGCCGGGACCCGGGCTTCCGTCGTGCGCGCGCTGGAGCGGCTCGACCGGTTCGCGTTGCAGACCGCCGAGGCGCTCGCGGTGGCGCCCGATCCGGCGACGTACGACGAGCTGCACGCCCTCATGAGCGGCGACGAGGGCAACCCCGCCGTCGAGGCCGCGCTGCCCGGTGCCGTACGGATGCTGCGTGAGCAGGCACTCGTGTGGGGTGCCGACGACCGGCTGCGGCTCGTGCGGACCGCGCGCGAGCTGCTCGCGCCGTCGGCGACCCACCCCTCCCCGACCGGGCTCGGCCCGAGCGTCGCGGAGGCCACGGCCGGGATGTCGCCCACCAGGCTCCAGGGGATCCTGGCCGCCATCGGGCTGCCCACCACGCACGACCCGGTGTCCGCCGTACACGCCCTGACCTCGCTCTTCACCGACCGCGCCCGGATGGACGCGCTGCTCGACACCGCTCCCTCGGACGCGCTCACCGTGCTCGACCGGCTGGTCTGGGGGCCTCCGTACGGCGAGGTCAGCTCCGACCCCGCCCCGCCCGTGCGCTGGCTGCGCGATCACGGGCTGCTGCTGCCGACCAGCGCGCGCACCGTCGTGCTGCCGCGCGAGGCCGCCCTGCACCTGCGCGTGGGGCGCGCCCACCGCACCCCGGAGCCGTCCCCTCCGCCGCTGGTCGCGGCCTCCACGCACACCCCGAAGATGGTCGACCTGACGGCGGCGGGGCAGGCGTTCGGGGCGCTGACGACCGTCGAGGACCTGCTGAAGGAGTGGGACAGGGGCGGTCCCGCCGTACTGCGTTCGGGCGGTCTCAGCGTCCGCGACCTCAAGCGCACCGCGGCGGCCATGGACCTGCCGGAGCCGACCGCCGCGTTCTGGCTCGAACTCGCCTACGCCGCCGGACTGCTCGCCTCCGACGGCGAGGCCGACGAGCGCTACGCCCCGACCCCCGCGTACGACACCTGGATCGACCTCCCGCCCCAGGAGCGCTGGGCCCGCCTCGCCACCGCCTGGCTGCGCGGCACCCGTACGGCGGGCCTGATCGGCGGCCAGGACGCCAAGGGCCGCACCCTGTCCGCACTCGGCCCGGACCTCGACCGGTCGTCGGCGCCGGAGGTACGGCGCCGGGTGCTCGCGCTCCTCGCCGATGCCGGGGCGGGGCCCACGGCTGCCGGGCCCGGTACCGACGGCCTGCCCGAAGGCACCGCCCCCGACCCCGACTCCGTCATCGCCAGGCTCCGCTGGGAACGCCCCCAGCGCGGCGCCACCGGCGACCTCCGCACCCGCCTCGCCCTGTGGACCCTCACGGAAGCCGAGCTGCTCGGCGTGACGGGCCGCGGCGCACTGTCGGCACACGGGCGCGCCCTGGCCGGCCTGGACCGCGACCGGAGCCGCGAGTCCGGTACCCCCGCCGGACCGCCCACCGAGGCCGAGTCCGCCGCCGACGCCCTGCGCGCGGCGGAGCTGCTCGCCCCGCTCATCCCCGAGCCCCTCGACCACGTGCTCCTCCAGGCGGACCTGACCGCCGTCGCACCGGGTCCGCTGCGCCGCCCGCTCGCCGAGACGCTGTCCGTGCTGGCGGACGTGGAAAGCCGGGGCGGGGCGACGGTGTACCGCTTCACACCCGGGTCCGTACGCCGGGCGCTGGATTCCGGTCAGGCCGCTTCGGATCTGCACGCCTTCCTGGCGGAGCACAGCAGGACCCCCGTACCGCAGCCGCTCAGCTATCTCATCGACGACGTGGCACGGCGGCACGGGCATCTGCGGGTGGGTTCCGCTTCCTCGTACGTACGGTGCGACGACGACACCGTGCTGGGCGAGATCCTCGCCGACAAGCGGGCCGCCGGGCTCGGTCTGCGCCGCCTCGCGCCGACCGTGCTGGCCTCGCAGGCCGAACCGGTGGCGCTGCTCGACGGGCTGCGCGCGATCGGCTTCGCACCGGCCGCCGAGTCCGCGGCGGGCGATGTGCTGATCACGCGCGCGGACGCCCGCCGCACCCCGGCGCGGACCGCGCCGGTACCGGTGCCGGAGGGCCCGCCCGTACCGGACGACACGCTGCTGGATGCCGCGCTGCGGGCGATCCGCGCGGGCGACATGGCGGCGAACGCGGTACGCAGGACGCCCGCCGAGACCAAGTCCTCCGGCGGGCTCCCCGGCGCGCTCCCCCGCACCTCATCCGCCGAGACCCTCGCCACCGTCCAGGCGGCGGCGATGACCGGCTCGGCCCTGTGGATCGGCTACGTCAACGCGGACGGCGCGGCCAGCCAGCGCGTCATCGCCCCGGTACGGGTGGAGGGCGGCTACGTCACGGCGTACGACCACACGGCGGACGAGGTGAAGACGTACCCGCTGCACCGGATCACGGGTGTGGCGGAACTGGCGGACGATCCGGCGTGAGGGGCGAGGACGCCGAGGAGGGCTCCTCCGCAGGCCCACTCGGCTCTCCCGGCTCGCTGTAACGACGCCTGTGCACCACCCGTCCCAGCCGCCGCCCCAGCACCAGATACCCGAGCAGCGCCCCCGTCGTATTCATGATCACGTCGTCGACGTCGAAGGCCCGCCCGGTGACGATCGCGCCCTGGGTCAGCTCGACCAGCACCATCACGGTGACCGTCATCAGGAACATCCGCAGGAACCGCAGCCGCCGCGACCCCACCACCGGCAGCAGCACCCCGAACGGCACTCCCAGCAGGATGTTCCCGCCGACCTGCTTGCACGCGGCGAGGAAGCTGTAGTCCTGCATGTACTGGCGCAGGGAATGCCCTGGCCTGAGGTTCGCGTGCACCAGGTCTTCCGAGGCGGGCGAGGGTACGAGGGTCAGTTTCGCGAGTACGACGGCGAAGGCGACCAGGGCGAGGAGGCCGAGGGCGATGGCCGCGACCCGGAACAGCACCCAGGGCCAGGGCGTATGCCTCTCGCCCGGATCCCGTGGCCGCCGCCACCGCCCCCCGATCCCTCCCCCGCTCCGTCCGCCAACTCCCTTGGCCGTACTGGCACGTTCCGCTCCGGCAGTCATGCCCACGCGGATACCCCGCAGCCCCATGGTCACGCGACCGGCTCCGCAGGCACTCGGAGCACACTCCCTGCCCCGCACCCGGGCACACTCCCGGCGCAGGGCGGGCCGAGGAGCGGGCGCGGTAGACTTTTGCGTTTCACGTGAAACCTGAAACGTGAAAGTCGTACGTAGCGGACGGCGCCTCGCGCCCTCACGGGACGATCCAAACCTCCGGAGGTATGTGTGTCCTGCCTGATCGTCCAGAGTGACAAGACGCTCCTCCTGGAGGTCGACCACGAGCAGGCCGACGCCTGCCGCCGCGCCATCGCCCCGTTCGCGGAGCTGGAGCGCGCGCCGGAGCACATCCACACCTACCGGCTCACCCCGCTCGGCCTGTGGAACGCGCGGGCCGCCGGGCACGACGCCGAGCAGGTCGTCGACGCGCTGGTCGAGTACTCGCGGTATCCGGTGCCGCACGCGCTGCTGGTGGACGTCGCCGAGACGATGGCGCGGTACGGCCGCCTCACCCTCTCCAAGCACCCGGTGCACGGGCTGGTGCTGACCAGCACCGACCGCCCCGTACTCGAAGAGATCCTGCGGTCGAAGAAGGTCCAGCCGCTGGTCGGGGCCAGGCTGGACCCGGACACCGTCGCCGTGCACCCCTCCGAGCGCGGCCAGATCAAGCAGACGCTGCTCAAGCTGGGCTGGCCGGCCGAGGACCTCGCCGGTTACGTGGACGGCGAGGCGCACCCGATCGAGCTCGCCGAGGACGGCTGGAGCCTGCGCCCGTATCAGAAGCAGGCCGTGGAGGGCTTCTGGCACGGCGGCTCGGGCGTCGTCGTACTCCCCTGCGGCGCGGGCAAGACCCTGGTCGGCGCGGGCGCGATGGCCGAGGCCAAGGCGACCACCCTCATCCTCGTCACCAACACCGTCTCGGCCCGCCAGTGGAAGCACGAGCTGGTCAAGCGGACGTCGCTCACCGAGGACGAGATCGGCGAGTACAGCGGTACGCGCAAGGAGATCCGCCCGGTCACCATCGCCACGTACCAGGTGCTGACGACCCGGCGGAAGGGTGTCTACCCGCACCTGGAGCTCTTCGACTCCCGCGACTGGGGCCTGGTGATCTACGACGAGGTGCACCTGCTCCCCGCCCCGGTCTTCAAGTTCACGGCCGACCTCCAGGCGCGCCGCCGCCTGGGCCTCACCGCGACCCTCGTGCGCGAGGACGGCCGCGAGTCGGACGTCTTCTCGCTCATCGGGCCCAAGCGGTTCGACGCCCCGTGGAAGGAGATCGAGGCGCAGGGCTACATCGCGCCCGCCGACTGCGTGGAGGTACGGGTCAACCTGACCGACTCCGAGCGCCTGGCGTACGCGACGGCCGAAGCGGAGGAGAAGTACCGCTTCTGTGCCACCACGGCGACCAAGCGCAAGGTCACCGAAGCCTTGGTCGCCAAGCACAAGGGCGAGCAGACCCTGGTCATCGGCCAGTACATCGACCAACTCGACGAGCTGGGCGAGCACTTGGGTGCACCCGTCATCAAGGGCGAGACCCCGAACTCGCAGCGCGAGAAGCTCTTCGACGCGTTCCGGACGGGCGAGCTGAGCGTGCTGGTCGTCTCGAAGGTCGCCAACTTCTCGATCGACCTGCCGGAGGCGACGGTCGCCATTCAGGTGTCCGGCACCTTCGGCTCCCGCCAGGAGGAGGCGCAGCGGCTGGGCCGCGTACTGCGCCCGAAGGCGGACGGCCACGAGGCGCGTTTCTACTCGGTGGTCGCCCGAGACACCATCGACCAGGACTTCGCGGCCCACCGCCAACGCTTCCTCGCGGAACAGGGTTACGCCTACCGCATCGTCGACGCGGACGACCTCCTGGCGGACGACGGCTCGACGTCGTCCTAACCAGCCCCCAGCCGCCCCACAACCGCCAAACCCAAACCCACCCCCGCAGGCAGCGACCCTGCCCCCTAGCCGGCGAGCCCGCCCTCACCCACGACCCCGCCCCCTTGGCCGGCGGGACCAGCGCTACCCCCTACCCCCTAGGGCGTGTCCGGAAAGTCGTTGGCTCGTTGCTCCGTTCGTGGTGCGTAGGCATGAACTGACGGATGAGTCGTGGGCGTTGATCGCTCCGTTGC
>NZ_JBVIMX010000008.1:0-45495 GCF_055579625.1 Streptomyces sp. NPDC032721
GTGCCTCTGACTCGTTCACGGACCGACTAACGCGCGGATCTCCGAAACGTCACCTGACCTGCGAGAAGAACGGAACTAGTTCAGTTAACGTGGCGCGCTGGTGGCCGCCGTCGCCCGCCACGAGGCGGAGATATTCGGCGTCCCGGTCTACCCCGACCCGTACGCCCGCGCCGCCGCGCTGCTCCAACTCCTGCTCCACGTACCGGCGTTGGAGCGCTCCAACGCCATGTACGCGACCTCGGTGGCCTACGGCTACCTGATGGCCTGCGGGCTGGGCATCCGGCCCTCGCCCGAGCGGGTACGGGACCTGGCCAGGCTCGTCAAGGACGGCAAGGCGGACGTCAGGGCCCTCGCCGAGGAGCTGCGCCGGTGGAGCGACTGAACCCGCCTGCCGTGCCGCCGGCCGGTGCGCCTCACACCGCCTCCGGCCGTCGCGCCACCCCCAGTACACACGGCGACGACGGCACCCGCAAGCCGCCCTCCGGCACCATCAGCCGCCGGTACTCGCCGAGTTCGAACCCGGCCGCCCCGATCGCGCCGAGCGGGTCCCGCGCGGTGTGACAGTTGCCGAACAGCAGCGGCCACACCGTACGGTCCACCGCCCGCTGGGACATTCGCATCCACCGCCCGCCGCCCCGGCCGTGCTCGAAGAACCGCAGCTCACCGCCGGGCCGCAGGACCCGCTTCGCCTCCGACAGGGCCCGCTCCACGTTCCGTACGCTGCACAGCACCAGCGAGAACACCACCGCGTCGTACGCCTCGCTCTTGACCGGCAGCGCCTCCGCCGCACCCGGCACCACGTCCACCGGGACCTCGGCCTTCAGGGCCGCCGTCATCGCCAGCTTCCGCAGGGAGCCCTCCGGTTCGATGGCGACGACCTCGGAGACGGCCGCCGGGTAGTGGGCGAAGTTCAGCCCGTTTCCGGCGCCGATCTCCAGGACCCGGCCGGAGAGCCCGCGCAGCAGTTCGTCCCGGTACGCGGCGACCCCGCCGTGCCGGTCGGCGGCGATGCTGATCCTGGCGTAGGCGCGGGCGAACAGCGGGTGGTGCACGGCGTCGCGCGGAGGCACCTTGCCCCTGCCCCGGCCGCCTCTCCCCGAACCCGACCCTGCCCCTGACACCGGACGTACCGCCATGGTGGCCCTCCTCCGTGGAACGGACGGACAGGGCGAGTGTGCCCGGTACGGAGCGCGACTAGCCAGACACGGCCCCGAATCTCATCCGGAGACGAAACAGAACTCGTTGCCCTCCGGGTCCAGCAGCACCTGGAACGAACCCGGCTCCTGCGTCACGATCCCGCCCGACAGCTTCGCCCCGAGCGCCTCCGCCTCCGCGCTGAAGGCCGGAATGTCGTCCGCCACCAGGTCGATGTGCAGCCGGTTCTTCACCGACTTGCCCTCCGGTACGCGCTGGAACGCGAGCCGGGTGAAATCCGGTACGTCGATGTACGACCAGTCAGGATCCCGGTCCACCGGCTCGCCGCCCACCAGGGCCGCCCAGAAACGCACCAGGGCCGCCGGGTCGGCACAGTCGAAAACGATCTCGTCGATTCGTGCTCGCATGCCCCGCACCTTACTTATGGAACCCCACGCGTCAACGGACGCCCTCCGCGAAGGCCGTCGCCTCCCAGCCACCGCCCAGCTCCGCCGCCAGCCACTCCCGCGCAGCCTCCCGGAACCGTACGGGCTCCAGGGCACCCGCCCCCTCGGGCACGGCGCCAAGCAGTGGCGCCCCCGCCATCTCGGCCAGCTCCTCGACGTTGCACCGCTCGGCCAGACCGGGCGCGTCCGGCCAGCTGCCGATCACCACGCCCAGCGCGGTCAGCTGCCGTGCCCGCAGGGCCTCGCCGGTCAGCTGCACCGAGTTGAGCGTGCCGAGGGCGGGCGCGGCGACCACGAGGACGGGCGCGCCCAGCAGCCGTGCCGCGTCGGCGAGGGTGCCGCCGTCGGAGTCCAGCCGTACGAGAAGACCGCCCGCGCCCTCGACGAGCACGAGGTCGTACTCGGCCGCCAGCTTCGCCGCCGCATCGGCCACGTCCTGCGGAGTGACCGGCGCCATTCCCGCCCGCCGGGCGGCCGTCGCGGGGGCCAACGGCTCGGGGAACCGGGCGAGTTCGACGGCCGCCACCCCCTCCCCGGCGAGCCGCGCCGCCACCTGGGCGTCCCCGTCCTCACCGGGACCGACCCCCGTCTGCGCGGGCTTCAGGACGACGACGCTCCTGCCCTGAGCACGGGCGAGGGCGGCGATGGCGGCGGTGACCACGGTCTTGCCGATGTCGGTGTTGGTGCCGCTGATGACGAGGACGGTCATAGGGGAGGGGCTTTCTCTGAGAGGTGCTGGAGCAGGGGAGGAAGGCAGGAACTACGCGCGGTGGGTCGCCGCGGCCGCCGTGACCGCGCGGCAGATGCGCGCCAGGTCGGCGTCCGACGTCACGTACGGCGGCATCGTGTAGATCAGGTCCCGGAACGGCCGGACCCAGACCCCCTCGCGCACCGCCGCCTCCGTCGCCGCCGCCATGTCCACCGGTCCTTCGAGCTGTACGACGCCGATGCCGCCCAGCACCCGTACCTCCCGCACTCCCGGCAGGTCCGCGGCGGCGGCCAGCCCGTCGCGCAGGCCCGCCTCCAGCCGCTTGACCTCCTGCTGCCAGTCCTGGCCGAGCAGCAGGTCGATCGACGCACAGGCGACGGCGGCGGCGAGCGGGTTGCCCATGAAGGTCGGGCCGTGGGCCAGCACGGGGACCTCGCCCCGCGAGATCCCGTCCGCCACCCTCGCCGTGCACAGAGTCGCCGCCATCGTCAGATAGCCGCCGGTCAGCGCCTTGCCGAGGCACATCACATCGGGGGAGACCGATGCCTGGCCGGCCGCGAAGAGCGTGCCCGTACGGCCGAAGCCGGTGGCGATCTCGTCGAACACCAGCAGCACGTCGTGCGCGTCGCAGGCCTCGCGGAGCACCCGCAGGTACTCGGGCGAGTGGAACCGCATACCGCCCGCGCCCTGCACCACCGGCTCGACGATCACGGCCGCCAGCTCGTCGGCGTGCGAGGCGACGGTCCGGCGCAGTTCGTCGGCGTACTCCTCCTCGTACTCCACCGGCGGCGGGCCGACGAAGAGCTGGCGGGGCAGTGCGCCCTGCCACAGCTCGTGCATCCCGCCCTGGGGGTCGCAGACGGACATCGGCTGCCAGGTGTCGCCGTGGTAGCCGCCGCGCCAGGTCATCAGGCGCTGCTTGGCGGGCCGGCCCACCGAACGCCAGTACTGGAGGCACATCTTCACCGCGACCTCGACCGAGACCGATCCCGAGTCGGCGAGGAAGACGTGGCGCAGCGGCTCCGGGGTGATCTCCACCAGGCGGGCGGCGAGGCGGACGGCGGGCTCGTGGGTGAGCCCGCCGAACATCACATGGCTCATGCGCCCCAGCTGGTCCTGCACCGCCTCGTTGAGGACGGGGTGGTTGTAGCCGTGCACGGCCGACCACCAGGACGACATGCCGTCGATCAGCTCGGTCTGCCCGTACGCGGGCCGGCCGAGCCGCAGCCGTACGCCGGAGGCCGACTCCACGATCAGCGGCTCGGCCCGCCCCGGCATCGGACCGTACGGATGCCAGACGTGCTCCCGGTCGAGGCGGAGCAACTCGTCGGGGGCGAGAGCCGGCTCAGGCATTGGGCGCCACATCGGTGCCCGCGCCCCGGCGGCGTACGGACACCAGGTCGGTGCGCGCACCGGGAACCGACGGGGCCACCGCTTCGCCGGTTGCCGGCTCCTCGCCCGCCGGCTCCCCGCTCCCGCACACCGAACCGCACGCGCCGCCGCCCCGGTGCTCCGGCAGCGTCGTCGTGTCGGTGCCCTCCACCTCGAAGCCCGCGTCCGCGATCATCTCCAGGTCCGCCTGCCCGGCCTGGCCCTCGCTGGTCAGGTAGTCGCCCAGGAAGATCGAGTTGACCAGGTGCAGGGCGAGCGGCTGCATCGTGCGCAGGTGCACCTCGCGGCCGCCCGCGAGCCGTACCTCCACGTCCGGGCAGACGAACCGCACCATCGCCAGGATGCGCAGCGCCCGCTGCGGCGTCAGGTTCCACTCCTTGGCGAGCGGCGTCCCCTCGAACGGGATGAGGAAGTTCACCGGCACCGAGTCCGGGTCCAGCTCGCGCAGCGAGAACACCACGTCCACCAGGTCCGCGTCCGACTCGCCCATGCCCGCGATCAGACCCGAGCAGGCCGACAGCCCGGCCGCCTGCGCCTGCTGGACGGTCTCGACCCGGTCCGCGTAGGTGTGGGTCGTGGTGATGTCCCCGTACGTCGACTCCGACGTGTTGAGGTTGTGGTTGTACGCGTCGGCGCCCGCGGCCCGCAGCCGCTCCGCCTGGCCGTCGGAGAGCAGGCCCAGGCAGGCGCAGACCTCGACGCCCTCGTTGGACTCCTTGATCGCCTCGATGGTCTTCGAGACCCGGTCCACGTCCTTGTCCGTGGGACCGCGCCCGCTCGCCACCAGACACACCCGCTTCGCGCCGCCCGCGACACCGGCCGCGGCGGCCTTCGACGCCTCGTCGGCCTTCAGCCAGGTGTACTTGAGGATCTCCGCCTTCGAGCCCAGCCGCTGCGAGCAGTAGGAGCAGTCCTCGGGGCACAGACCCGACTTCAGGTTGACCAGGTAGTTCAGCTTCACCCGCCGCCCGAACCACTGACGGCGCACCTTGCCCGCGGCGGCCACCACGTCGAGCAGTTCGTCGTCGGTCGTCGCCAGTACGGCGAGCGCTTCCTCGCGGGTCGGCAGCTCGCGCCGCAACCCCTTCTCCACCAGTGTGTTCAGCAGGTCCATGCGCATGATCCTGACGTACGCCACGGCTCCGGGCCAAGGAGGATTCGGACAAGAGCGCGGGTTCGAGGTGTGGGTATTGCCACACCCTGACGGTGGTTCCGTCCGGCTAGTGTCTGTGGGCTGCCTACAAATACGGCTGACGTACGGCTGCGCTTCCACGTCGTACGGCCGTGCTCCCGCACCATCGCGCCCCGAGGGGATCACCCATGCTCCAGGACCTCCAGGACCGCCAGGAACCGGCTTCCGCCGACCCCTTCGGCTGGATCGAGGAGGAGTCCGAGCGCCGGGCCAGGGCCGGACTCGTCCGGACGCTGCGACCGCGCCCCGCGGACAGCCCGCTGCTCGACCTCGCGAGCAACGACTACCTCGGCCTGACCCGCCACCCGGAGACCACCGGGGCCGCCGCGTCGGCCGCCCACCGCTGGGGCGCGGGCGCCACCGGCTCGCGGCTCGTCACCGGCACCACCGAACTCCACACCGAACTGGAGCGGGAGCTCGCCGAGTTCACCGGATTCGAGGCCGCACTCGTACTGTCCTCCGGTTACGCCGCCAACCTGGCCGCGCTCACCGCTCTGACCGCCAGGGGCTCACTGATCGTCTCCGACGCGGGCAACCACGCCTCCCTCGTGGACGGCTGCCGGCTCTCCCGCGCGGAGACCGCCGTGGTGCCGCACGCGGACCCCGCCGCCGTGCGCAAGGCACTCGACGGCCACACCGGCCGGGCACTGGTGGTCACCGACTCGGTCTTCTCGGTCGACGGCGACGCCGCCCCGCTCGCCGAACACATCGCGGTGGTACGGGAGTTCGGGGCTGCGCTCGTCATCGACGACGCGCACGGGCTCGGCGTCCTCGGCGACGGCGGACGCGGCGCGGCGCACGCGGCGGGACTCGCGGGCGCCCCCGACGTGATCGCCACGGTCACTCTCTCCAAGTCCCTCGGCAGTCAGGGCGGCGCGGTGCTCGGCCCGGCACGCGTCATCGACCACCTCGTCAACGCGGCCCGCACCTTCATCTTCGACACCGGGCTCGCCCCGGCCGCCGCCGGAGCCGCGCTCGCGAGCCTGCGTATGCTGCGCCGCGAACCCGGGCGTGCGGCCCGTGCCCTTGAGGTATCGGCCGCGCTGCACGGGAAGTTGACCGCCGCGGGGCTCGCCGCCGTACGGCCGGACGCGGCCGTGGTGTCGGTGCGCGCGCCGTCGGCGGAGGCGGCCCTGCGGTGGGCGGCGGACTGCCGGACCGAAGGGATCGCGGTCGGCTGCTTCCGCCCGCCGTCCGTGCCGGACGGCATCTCCCGGCTGCGGCTGACGGCCAGGGCCGACCTCACGGACGCGGAGATCGAGGGTGCGGTGGACGCCATCGTCCGTACCGCACCCTCGATCTGACGGTTCGTCAATTCAATTTCGGCCGGCGCCGCTCACAGCACCTCCTCGCGCACCGCGCCGACGAAGCGCGACCACGAGGAGGCGGTGAAGAGGAGAGCGGGGCCGGTGATCCGCTTGGAGTCGCGGACCGCGGTGAGGCCGAGAGGGACCGAAGCCGTCTCGACACAGTTGTTCATGGCCGTGCTTCGGCTGCTGCGGCGCCACGCTGCGCCGTGCAGGAGAAGGCTGGAACGTACGACTTGGAGGTGTGGGGGCATGGATTCCTCCCCGTGCGTCGTCACCGGTATGGGGTTGTGGAACGGCGGGCCGGCGGACCGGCGGGAGTGGAGCGGGAACGCGCCTGAACGAAGGGGAAAGAGCGGGAACGAGCGGGAACGAGCGGGAACGAGCGGGTTCAGTGAATGCCGGCGATCATGTCCAGCGAGTCCTCGGGAGGCAGGGACTGGGCCTGGATCCGCTGGAATGCCGCGGTGTATTCCGTCAGATGTTCTTTCCGTTCCAGATAGAGGCTACTCGCCAAGTGGTCGATAACAACCACATCCAGATCGGCAATGTTCGGAAAGGAGAAGATAACGAAAGCACCGGTGAGACCCGCGTGCGCTCCCGCCGCGAACGGCAACACCTGTAACCGGACGTGGGGCAACTGCGCCGTCTCCAGCAGCTGACGCACCTGTTCCTTCATCACCCGCTGCCCGCCCATCACCCTGCGCAGCACCGCCTCGTCCAGCACCACGCTCAGCTCCAGCGGTTCGGCCGCCCGCAGTACCTCCTGCCGGGCCAGCCGTACCTCCACCAGCGAGTTCAGCTTCTTCTCCGGCAGCTCCGGCAGCATCACCCGGGTCACCGCCCGCGCGTAGTCCGGCGTCTGCAACAGCCCCGGCACCACCGAGGTCTCCAGGGTCCTGGCCGTGCACGCCCGCGACTCCAGACTGATGAAGTCCCGGTACTGGGGCGGCAGGAGACCCCGGTAGGCGTGCCACCACTGCGTCCCCGACTCACCACAGGTTTCGGCCAACGCCTCCAGCAGCTGCCGGAGTTGGGGCTCCGTCACGTCGTACACGCTGAGTAGCAGCGCCACGTCCTCCGGCTTCGCGCCGCTGCGCCCCGTCTCGATCCGGCTCACCTTCGACTGGTGCCATCCGACGAGGCGCGCGACCTCCGGGCTGGTGAGCCCTGCCCTGTCGCGCAGCCTGCGCAGTTCTTCCCCCAGCTTGCGGCGGCGTACCGCGGGACCGTGCCGCATTCCCGACTCCTTATCGCGTTGCATCCCTTCCCCGCCGGGGGCCAGTCTGCCGGTCAAATACGGTCTCGCGTAGCAGAGTTCACTACTTTGAGTGGCAGATATATGTATGTCTGGGAGGAACGCCGACGGTGACTGCACCATGAGTGACACTCTGGCGCGGAACACGGGCGGAAGCAGAGTACCGGGGCCGCCCCCGCACGGATCCGTGTTACGAGTCCGAGTCCAGCCCCGGTGGGAAAGGGACAGTGTCGCCATGGCAGACCACCAGGAAGTATCCGTCACCCTGCCGAGCGATCCTGCCTCGGTGTCGACAGCCAGGAAGTACGTGGCCGAAGTGCTGGCCGAATGGGGACTTCCGAAGGATTGCGAAGCGGCCGACACCATTCGGCTGATCGTTTCGGAACTCGCCACCAACGCCGTCCAGCACACTTTCGGCCAGTCGCCCAACTTCACCGTGGACGTCCAGCTGGAGCGCGACGAACAACTGCGCATCGGCGTCACCGACAGCCACCCGCGCTGGCCCCAGCGCCTGCCGGCCGCGGTCCAGCAGGACAACGGACGGGGGATGGTGATCATTCGGTCCCTCACCGCGGAATGCGGCGGGCGGCTGTCGGTCACCCCCACCGCCGAGGGCGGGAAGACGGTGTGGATCGCCCTGCCCTGGGACGTACGGGTGCAGAGATAGCGGCGGCGGGAGAGCCGCAGCGGGGGACCGGTGGACGGGAACCGGCAGAGAGGAACCGGGCGAGGGGCTACCGCACCCTGCCGTACCAGACGTTCTTCGACCAGATCCGCTCCAGCCGCACCACCGTGTTCCGCTTCGGCGAGTGCCAGATCTTGCCCGCGCCGGCGTAGATGCCGACGTGGTAGACACTGCGGCCCCGGTGGAAGAACACCAGGTCCCCGCGCTGCCGTTGGGACCGGCTGATGTGCCGGGTCTTGTTGTACTGCTGCTGCGCGGTGCGCGGCAGGCTCTTGCCCGCCCGCTTGTACGAGTAGAGCGTCAGCCCCGAGCAGTCGAAGCGGTACGGGCCCGCCGCCCCGTACTTGTAGGGGGCGCCCCGCTTGGAGGCGGCGATCTGCAGTGCCTTCGTCGCATGGGTCGCCGCTGCCGCCTCCGAGGCGGCGCCCGGTACCAGCATGCCGCCGCACACCACGGCGAGGGTGAGGGCCGATGCGGTGGAGGCCCTGGCGATCAGCGACGGGACCCGAATCCTTGCGTGCGCAGTCATGCGCAACCCTTCGTCGACCAGACGCCCCGGCGGCGCCGGGTGCGGCGTCCGCCAAGGCCGCCCCGCCACGACGGCGGGGGCTTGTCGTCCCACGGATCTTGACCCGGTGAACGTCTGGTTTCCGAGCGGAAAGGGGGGTTTGTGAGGCTCCTCACCACTGGGCCGTTCGGGTGGACAAGGACGGATCCGATCATGGGCGTCGCCACCCGACGACGCCCGCACCAGCGGCGAAACGGATCACTCCGCTTGTGCTGCGGCTGCCCTGCGCAACTCGATCAGTACCAATGGCGCAGACACCGATGGGCCGAATGGGGGAGGCGCTCTGGTACCCGTGCGGGCCCGCGAGTGATCAACTCGCCTGTTCCGGCGGCACGGTGAGCCGCCCGGCCCGCCGCTCGCCGTCCAGTACGCGCAGCGCCCGGGCCAGGGCGAACGGGTGCAGGCCGCTCTCGCCCCGGTCGTGCATCAGGGTGAGCGCGTCGCGCAGGGCCGTGGCCCGGCCGACCAGGGCCTGGGCGGCGCGCAGGGCGCCGTAAGTGTCCGTCGTGCGGGCCGGGTTGATCCGGCCCAGCAGGTCGACGACCTCCAAGTAGCTGTCCACCAGGTCGCATTCGGCCCGGGTCAGGGCGGGCAGCGGCGGCAGTTCCGGCGGCAGCATCCGGCCGCTCACCGCAGTGCGGTGGGTGAGGCGCCGCGGCGGCTCGCGACGATCCGGTCCACCAGCCCGTATTCCAGGGCCTCTTCGGCGTCGAGCACCTTCGTACGGTCGAAGTCGGCCTCGATCTCCTCGGCGGGCCTCCCGGTGTGCCGGGCCAGCATCCCGGCGGTCATCTCGCGCAGCCGCAGCAGCTCCCGCGCCTGGATCTCCAGATCGGTGGGCCGGCCCCGCTGCGGTTCGTCCAGCGAGGGCTGGCTGAGCGCGATGCGGGCGCCGGGCAGCGCGAGCCGCTTGCCCGGGGTACCGGCGGCCAGCAGCACGGCGGCGCTGTCCAGGGCCTGGCCCAGACAGATCGTCTCCACGTCGCAGGTCACGAACCGGAGCGTGTCGTAGATGGCCGACATCGCGGTGTACGAGCCGCCGGGGGAGTTGATGTAGAGCGAGATGTCCTGGTCGGGGGCGTCGTGCTCCAGGTACATGAACTGGGCGGCGATGTCGTTCGCCGAGGCGTCGTCGACCGGGGTGCCGAGGAAGACGATCCGCTCGCCGAGCATCTTCGAGTACGGATCGAGCGTGCGGGTCCCGGTACTGGTGCGCTCGGTGAACGACGGCAGGACGTAGCGGGTGGACGGCTGGATCATGGCGCGCTCCCTTCATGTAAAAAATGTACAGGACGTACGTTCAGTACGATGGGGAGCATGACCTACGAGATTCCGGTGACGCAAGCCCGCGCTGAGCTCGCCGACCTGATCAACCGCGTCGTGTACGGCGGGGAGCGGGTGGTCGTGACCCGTCACGGGAAGCCGCTCGTCGCCCTGGTCTCGGCCGCTGACCTGGAGCGACTGGAGAGCGAGCCGGAGGTCGCGGAGGAGCAGGTGATCAGTTCCGTCTCGTCGTTCGGTGCGGCGGCGTCCGCTGCCGGCGAACGCCGGAGGTTCGGCATCGCGGCCGAATACCGGGGCGAAAGCACCGACGGCTGAGTTAACGCGACGGAAACTCCGCACAACTAGCCTCGACACGACGTCACCTGACGGACCGCACCCTTGGCGGGCACTTTGCTTCTGCTTTGCTAGGTGAGTGGTACACCTATTTCCGTCGTGGAGACCGCGGCAGCCGGGCCGGGTGGTCCGGCGCGAGGACTGTGAGGTGTGGACCCGTGCAGCTGACCCCGCACGAGCAGGAACGACTGCTCATCCATGTGGCCGCGGACGTGGCAGAGAAGCGCAGGGCGCGCGGGGTGAGACTCAATCACCCCGAGGCGGTCGCCCTCATCACCTCGCACATCCTCGAAGGCGCCAGGGACGGGCACACCGTCGCCCAGCTGATGTCCTCGGGCCGCAAGGTGCTGCACCGCGACGAAGTCATGGACGGCATCCCCGAGATGATCCACGACGTCCAGGTCGAGGCCACCTTCCCCGACGGCACCAAGCTGGTCACCGTCCACGAGCCCATCCAGTGACGGGGCCACAGACACCGATGAGCGAGCAGAACCCCGGGGTCCCGGCCGCCCCGGCCGCCGTGATTCCCGGCGAGATCCTCTATGCCGAGGCGCCCGTACTGATCAACGAGGGCCGCCCCGTCACCCGTATCACCGTCCTCAACGCGGCCGACCGGCCCGTCCAGGTCGGCTCCCACTACCACTTCGCCGAGGCCAACCCCGGTCTCGACTTCGACCGCGCCGCCGCCCGCGGCCTGCGGCTGAACATCGCCGCGGGCACCGCCGTGCGCTTCGAGCCCGGCGTACCCGTCGACGTCGAACTCGTCCCCATCGGCGGCCTGCGCGTGATCGCCGGTCTGCGCGGGGAAACCGGAGGTGCCCTCGATGCCTGAGTCCATACGCGGCGACCGCACGTCCGCACACCCCGGGATCTCCCGGGCCGTATACGCCGACCTGTTCGGCCCCACCACCGGCGACCGCATCCGGCTCGCCGACACCGATCTGCTCGTCGAGATCGAGGAGGACCGCTCCGGCGGGCCCGGCCTCGCGGGCGACGAGGCGGTGTTCGGCGGCGGCAAGGTCATCCGCGAGTCGATGGGCCAGGCCCGTACGACAAGGGCCGAGGGCGCCCCCGACACCGTCATCACCGGTGTCGTGATCCTCGACCACTGGGGCATCGTCAAGGCCGACGTCGGCATCCGCGACGGCCGCATCACCGGCATCGGCAAGGCCGGCAACCCCGACACCATGGACGGCGTCCACCCCGACCTCGTCATCGGACCCGAGACCGAGATCATCGCGGGCAACGGCCGGATCGTCACCGCCGGCGCCATCGACGCCCACGTCCACTTCATCTCGCCGACCGTCGTCGACCAGGCGCTGTCCTCGGGCATCACCACCCTCGTCGGCGGCGGCACCGGCCCCGCCGAGGGCTCCAAGGCGACCACGGTCACCCCCGGCAGCTGGCACCTGGCCCGGATGTTCGCGGCGCTGGAGCACTACCCCGTCAACATCGGCCTGCTCGGCAAGGGCAACACCATGTCCCGCGAGGCCATGCACGCCCAGCTCCGGGGCGGCGCACTCGGCTTCAAGATCCACGAGGACTGGGGCGCCACCCCCGCCGTCATCGACGCCTGCCTGTCCGTCTGCGACGAGACCGGCGCCCAACTCGCCATCCACACCGACACGTTGAACGAGGCGGGCTTCGTCGGCGATACCCTCGCCGCCATCGCGGGCCGCACCATCCACGCGTACCACACCGAGGGCGCGGGCGGCGGGCACGCACCCGACATCATCACCGTCGTCTCCGAGCCGTACGTCCTGCCCAGTTCGACCAACCCCACCAGACCGCACACCCTCAACACGCTCGACGAACACCTCGACATGCTGATGGTCTGCCACCACCTGAACCCGGCGGTCCCCGAGGACCTGGCGTTCGCCGAATCCCGGATCCGCCCCTCCACCATCGCGGCGGAGGACATCCTCCACGACCTCGGCGCGATCTCGATCATCTCCTCGGACTCGCAGGCCATGGGCCGGGTCGGCGAGGTGATCCTGCGCACCTGGCAGACCGCCCACGTGATGAAGAAGCGGCGCGGCACCCTGCCGGGCGACGGCCGCGCGGACAACCACCGGGCCCGCCGCTACGTCGCCAAGTACACGATCAACCCGGCCGTCGCCCAGGGCCTCGGCCACGAGATCGGCTCCGTCGAGACCGGCAAGCTGGCCGACCTCGTCCTGTGGGAACCCGCATTCTTCGGCGTGAAACCGCTGCTGGTCATCAAGGGCGGCCAGATCGCGTACGCGCAGATGGGCGACGCCAACGCGTCGATCCCCACCCCGCAACCGGTGCTGCCCCGCCCGATGTTCGGAGCGATCGGCCGCGCGCCCGCCGCGAACTCCTTCAACTTCGTGGCCGAGGCCGCGATCGAGGACGGCATCACCGAACGCCTCGGCCTCGGCAAGCAGTTCGTGCCGATCACCAGCACCCGGGGCGTCACCAAGGCCGACATGCGGGAGAACGACGCGATGCCGAGGGTCGAGGTCGACGCCGACACCTTCACGGTCACCATCGACGGCGACGCCGTGGACCCCGCCCCGGCGGCCGAACTGCCCATGGCCCAGCGCTACTTCCTCTTCTGAGCGTGGACACGATGGATTTCCTTCCGCAAGCCATGCCGTCGCCCGAAGCCGTTCCCGTACGGTCCGGTGGCTCGCGGGCCGCACTGCTGGTGCTCGCCGACGGCCGCTTTCCCGCCGGAGGACACGCGCACTCCGGCGGGGCCGAGGGCGCCGTCAAGGCGGGCCGGATCCGGGACCACCGGGACCTGGCGGAGTTCTGCCGGGGACGGCTGCACACCAGCGGCCTCACCTCGGCGGGGCTCGCCGCCGGGGCCGCCTGCGGGCTCGATCCGCTGGAGCTCGACGAAGCGGCGGACGCCCGTACCCCGTCGCCCGCGCTGCGGGCCACCGCCCGCAAGCTGGGGCGGCAGATGATGCGGGCCGCCCGCGCCACCTGGCCGTCCGCCGAGCTCGACGCGCTCGCCGCCGCCCGGCCGCGCGGGGCGCACCAGCCCGTCGTACTTGGTCTCGCGGCGCGCGCGGCGGGGCTCGGGCCCGAGGACGCCGCGCACTGTGCCGCGTACGAGAGCGTCAGTGGTGCGGCGACCGCCGTCGTACGGCTGCTGAGCCTGGACCCGTTCGAGGCCACCGGTGTCCTCGCACGGCTCGCGCCCGAGATGGACGAGGTCGCGCGGCGGGCCGCCGAGGCGGCCCTGCGGGGCGACATCGACGAGCTGCCCGCCGCCTCGGCGCCGCTGCTCGACATCACGGCGGAAGCGCACGCGGCCTGGCCGGTCCGCCTGTTCGCCTCGTAACGCCCTTCGCCTCCCGAGACCTCAACACCCCAACACCCCGACATCCCAACCCCTCAACATCCCAACGCCTCAACAACCGCATCACCGCAAGCAACGAGGAGCCGCACCATGCACCTTGACCACGGACACTCCGCCTCCGCCGTCAGCGCCGACGCCGCCCGCCCCGACGGCACCCGCCGCGCCCTGCGCATCGGACTCGGCGGACCGGTCGGCTCCGGCAAGACCGCCACCGTCGCGGCCCTCTGCCGCGAACTGCGCGACACCCTCTCCCTCGCCGTCGTCACCAACGACATCTACACCCGCGAGGACGCCGAGTTCCTGCTGCGCAACGCCGTCCTGCCGCCCGAGCGGATCCAGGCCGTCGAGACCGGCGCCTGCCCGCACACCGCCATCCGCGACGACATCTCGGCCAACCTCGAAGCGGTGGAGGACCTGGAGGACGCGGTCGGCCCGCTCGACCTCATCCTCGTCGAGTCCGGCGGCGACAACCTCACCGCGACCTTCTCCAAGGGGCTCGTCGACGCCCAGATCTTCGTCATCGACGTGGCGGGCGGCGACGACATCCCGCGCAAGGGCGGCCCCGGCGTCACCACCGCCGACCTCCTCGTCGTCAACAAGACCGACCTCGCCCCGTACGTCGGCTCCGACTTGGCGCGGATGGCCCGCGACGCCAAGGAGCAGCGCGGCGAACTCCCCGTCGCCTTCACCTCGTTGACCACCGGCGAGGGCGTCAAGCCGATCGCGGACTGGGTGCGCGCCCAACTGGCCGACTGGACCGCGAAGAGCGTCACGGCGTGAGCATCCGCGCCACCGCCCGGATCGTCGCCGACCGGGGCGGCCGGCTGCCGCTCCTGGAGAGCGACGGGCCGCTCGCCCTGCGCCGTACGAGGGACCTGACGGGCGGGCCCGATGCCAGCAGGGTCACCGTCGTCGGCGCGATGAGCGCACCGCTGGGCGGGGACCGGCTGGCGATCGAGGCGGAGGTACGGGACGGGGTCCGGCTGACCGTCGACGCGGCGGCGGCCACCGTGGCCCTGCCCGGCCGAGTCCCCGAACCCGCCTCGTACGACGTACGCCTGACGGTGGGTCAGGATGCGGAGCTGCACTGGCTGCCGGAGCAGCTCATCTCCGCGCACGGCAGCGACCTGTGCATGACCACCCGCGTCGGCCTTGCCCCCACCGCCCGCCTGGTGCTCCGCGAGGAGCAGGTGCTCGGCCGGCACGGCGAGCCCACCGGCACCCTCGCCACCCGCCTCACCGTCCGCCGCGCCGGACGCCCCCTGTTCGACCAGGAACTGCGCTACGGACCCGGCGCCCCCGGCGGCTGGGACGGCGGCGCGGTCCTGGGCGGCCACCGCGCAATCGGCCAGCTCCTCGTGGTGGACCCGAGGCTGGCCGAGGAACCGGTGCTGCCCAGGATGCTCGGCGAGCACGCGGTGCTCACCCCGCTCGCGGGCCCCGGGTTCCTCGTCACGGCCGTCGCACCGGACGCCCGCGAGCTGCGCGGGGTGCTCGACGGCGTGCTGGCCGAGGTGCGGAGCCGGGCCTTCGTGCCCGCCGCCTGAGGGCCACCGGGCCTCCGGAGAACCCCGGAGTACCGCTCAACGGGACATGCCGCACGGTTATTGGTTCGGCAAAGAAACACCAGTACGGTCTTCTCCCGGTGGCCCACCTGGCGGAAGGATGCCGCCGGACGCCCCATTCAGGGCGCGGGCCAACTCACAGGGGGAGGTACCACTTGCGACGCACCGCAGTGCTCGGCTCGGCCGGCACCCTGCTCGCGGGCACGCTCATAGCAGGAGCGATGGCGGCGCCCGCCGCGACGGCGGACGACACCCAGGGCCGGCAGAACACCAACAGCCGCCTCCAGACCGGCAGTTCCGAGGCGTACGGAGTGCAGGTGGCGGCGGCACGGGCCGCCCGTACCGGCATCGCCTGGAAGGACTGCCCCGCCGACTGGGGCCTGGAGAAGCCCATCCAGTGCGGCTATGTCTCCGTACCGCTGGACTACAGCAAGCCGTACGGCAAGCAGATCACCCTCGCCGTCGACCGGATCGGCAACACCGGCTCCAAGCAGGACCGGCAGGGCTCCCTGGTCTACAACCCGGGCGGCCCCGGCGGCTCGGGGCTGAGGTTCCCGCGCCGGGTGGTCACCAAGAACCCGATCTGGGCGGGCGCCGCCAAGGCGTACGATCTGGTCGGCTTCGACCCGCGCGGTGTCGGCAAGTCGACCCCGATCTCCTGCGTCGACCCGCAGGAGTTCGTCAAGGCGCCGAAGCTGGACCCGGTGCCCGACAGCGAGGCCGACAAGAGCGCACAGCGCAAGCTGGCAGCCGAGTACGCGGCGGGCTGCAAGGAGCGCAGCGGCTGGATGCTGCCGCACATGACGACCCCCAACACCGCACGCGACCTGGACGTCATCCGGGCCGCACTCGGCGACCGCAAGCTCAACTACGTGGGCGTCTCGTACGGCACCTACCTGGGCGCCGTCTACAGCACGCTCTTCCCGACGCACGTGCGCCGCATGGTCCTCGACAGCGTCGTCAACCCGTCCACGAAGAAGATCTGGTACGAGGTCAACCTCGACCAGGACATCGCCTTCGAGGGCCGGTGGAAGGACTGGATGCAGTGGGTCGCCAAGAACGACGCGACCTACCACATCGGCAACACCGTCGAGAAGGTGCGCAAGCAGTGGGACAAGCTGCGCGCCTCGGCCAAGAAGAACCCCATCGGCGGGGTCGTCGGCCCGGCCGAGCTGATCATCTTCTTCCAGGGTGCCCCGTACTACGACTCCAGCTGGGCGCCCGTCGCCTCGACCTGGAGCAAGTACCTCGCGGGTGACACCAAGGCCCTCGTCGAGGCGGCAGGCCCCGACCTGAGCGACACCGCGGGCAACATCGCCAGCGAGAACGGCAACGCCGTCTACACGGCGGTCGAGTGCGCGGACGCCAAGTGGCCGACCAGCTGGAACAAGTGGAACCGGGACAACACCCGGCTGCACGAGAAGTACCCCTTCCTCACCTGGTCCAACGCCTGGATGAACCTGCCCTGCGCCACCTGGGGCGTCAAGCAGCAGCACGCCACGGAGGTCAGGACCGGCAAGGGCCTGCCGCCGGTGCTGATCACCCAGTCCACCCGGGACGCGGCCACGCCGTACGAGGGCGCGGTGGAACTGCACAAGCGTCTCAAGGGCTCGCGCATGATCACCGAGCGCGACGCGGGCTCGCACGGCATCACCAACATCGGCAACCCGTGCATCGACACACGGGTCCAGTCGTACCTGGTGAGCGGCAAGCTGGACAGCCGCGACGTGACGTGCGCACCGCACGCCACGCCCAAGCCGGAGTAACACCGGCCAAGTGAACGAAGGGGCGGCCGGTGCTCTCCCACCGGCTGCCCCTTCCCACGCTCAAGGAGCGTGGGCCAAGGCGCGTGGGCCAATAGTGCGCGTGGGCGCGCTACCGCTTCGCCAGCCAGGCGTCCTCCGCCGCGTAGTCGAACATGTCCCCGCGCGCCGCCATCTTCGGGAACGCCTCCGCCCAGTCGCGCCCCTTCAGCTGCCCCACCAGCCACTCCACCGTCGCCGGCAGCGACTCCTCGTACCCGGTCACCGGGCGGTACCCCAACTCCCTTTCGGCCGAGCCCATGTCGAGCACCACGGGGTGCGTCGCGCTCCACGGAGTCTCACCCACAGCGCCCTCGGCGGGCGGCCCCGCCAGGGTGACCAGCTCGCTCTTGGCCCCCATCACGCGGTCGATCATTACGGCGATCCCGGCCACCGTCGGGGCCTCGGCGTCGCCCCCGTTGAGCACCCGGTTGCCCGGCTTCGCCGCCGCCAGCCGGATCAGCTCGGCCAGGTTGTCGACGTGCACCGGATGGAACCGGCTCTCGCCGCCGTGCGCCAGCACCCGGACCGGCCGCCCGTCCAACACCCGCTTCACGAAGTACAGTTCGCGCGGAGTGCGGCAGTGCGGACCGTGCACGGCACCCGCCCGTATCAGCGTCGACGGCAGGTCCCGCGCGGTCAGCAGCTCCCGCTCGATCGCCACCTTCCGGGTGCCGTACGACGTGTCGCCCGCGGCCACCGTCCCCAGTGTCTCCGCCAGCGGCACCGGGAAGCGCGGGAAGCCGTCCGGCTGTTCCTGGGTGTCGAAGCTGCGTCCCTGGTCGTCGGCGTACACCGCGACGCTGGAGATCACCACGGCCGACCCGATCCGGTCGCTCAACGCCGTCCACTGCCGTGCGTGCGCCTCAGTGAAGGCCACCATGTCGACGACCACGTCCACACCGTCGCCGACCGCCGCCGCGAGCGACGCGTCGTCCTCCCGGTCCACCCGTACCGTACGGACCTCCGCCGGCCAGCGCTCGCCCCGGCCGCCACCGCGCGAGCCCGCCCGCACCTCCCACCCGTCGGCGGCCAGCGCGCGCACCGCCGCCCGGCCGATCTGTCCCGTCGCGCCCACGACGAGCGCACTGCCCCTGGACCTGCTGCTTCCCTCTGTCGTCATGCCGTGCACGCTACGGACCGTGATCACCGGGTCCAAGGGCGTTTCGCCCACGGCGATTCCGCCGTCAGCGTCGCAGCCTGGGGAACTTCCGCCCCTGCGCAGCCTGTTCGGCCTTCACCTCGGCCGCGTAGCGGTCCACGTACTCCTGCCCGGACAGCCCGAGCACCGCGTACATGATCTCGTCGGTGACGGCCCGCAGCGCCGCCTTCTCCTTCTCCATTCCGGCGTACCGGGAGAAGTCGAGGGGCTCCCCGAAGCGGATGGTGACGCGCTTGATCTTCGGGATCTTCCGTCCCGGCGGCTGGATCTCGAACGTGCCCACCATCGCGCACGGCACCACCGGCACGCCCGCGGTGATCGCCATCACCGCGACCCCGACCTTGCCCTTGTAGAGCCGTCCGTCGTGCGACCTCGTGCCCTCCGGGTAGATCCCCAGCAGCTCGTCCTTGGCCAGCACTCCGAGCCCCTCGCGCACCGCCGCCTTCCCGGCCTCCTTGCCGGAACGGTCCACCGGGATCTGCCCCGCACTGCGGAAGAACGCCGCCGTCAGCCGCCCCTTCACCCCGGGCCCGGTGAAGTACTCGGCCTTCGCCAGGAAGGTGATCCGCCGCTTCAGCACGGCGGGCATCAGGAAGTGGTCGGAGAAGGACAGGTGATTGCCCGCGACGATCGCCGCCCCGCTCTCGGGCACGTTCGAAAGCCCCTCGATCCGGGGGCGGAACAACAACCTCAACAACGGTCCGATGAAGACGTACTTGAGCACGTAATAGAACACTCGGTCGCTCCCTACTGTCACCTGCCGCGGTGCGGCCCAGGTTCTGGCTGGTCAGAGGCTGTTTCGGGAGTGCTCAGTGTACTCGGCAGCGGTCGCGAGGGGTCCCTCACGGCCGTGTCCAGCAGCCCGGCGAACTCCGTGACCCAGGACTCGATGGTCGTGTGCTCGAACAGATCCGTCGAGTACTCGAAGGTCACGGTCATGCCCTCGTCGTGCGGGACCAGCACGCAGTACAGCTCGTTGCGTGCGACGCCCGCCGTGGGCAGGTCGCGCACCGTGGCCGTCAACGCGTCGAGTTCCAGGGCAGGGCGGGGTGTGGTGACCACGGTGAACAGCACGTTGGGGAACAGCCCGTCGGAGGTGCCGGGTGCGACCAGGTCGGCCACGTCGGTCAGCGGCAGCTCCTGTTGGTCGAGCGCGGTGAAGAGCGTGGCGCCCAGCTGCCGCGCCAGATCGGCGAAGGTACCGGCCTCGCTGATCCTGGCCCGCAGGAGGACGGCGTCGCCCAACAGGCCGACCACGTCGCCGCGTTCGGGATGCAACCGGTTGGCGCTGGAAGCGGCCAGCACCAGGTCGGCGGACCCGCCCCGGCGGCGGGCGGCCCAGACGGCGAACCCCGCGGCAAGCACGGCGTACGGCGTCGTGCCCAGCCGGCCGGCGGCCCGGTTGACCCGCTCGGTCAGGTCGCCGTCGAGGGTCCGTGTGTGCAGGGCCCCGCGGCCGGACAGCACCGGGGGACGAGGACGGTCGTGGGGCAGGTCCAGCGTGACGGGGACCCCTTCCAGTTCGGTACGCCAGAACCGCTCCAGCTCCGCCCGGCGTTCGGCACCGAGGCCGTGCTCCGCGCGAGCACAGTCCGTGAACTGTGCGGAAGGCGGCGGGAGCGGGTCGCCGGTGCCACGGCGGCGGGCGTTGTAGAGCTCCTGGAGCTCACGCCACACGATCCCCATCGACCAGCCGTCGCAGATCGCGTGGTGCAGGACGGTCAGCAACGTCCAGCGGTCCGGGCCGAGTCGGGCCAGCCGGAAGCGGAACAGCGGAGCACGGTCCATCACGAACGGGCGGGACGCGTGCTCCCGGCACCAGCGTTCAAGCTGACCTTCGTCGTGGGTGTGCTCGGACAGGTCGGTGACCGGCAGCTCCACGGGCACGTGGGCGAGTACCTCGAAGAGCTGCTCACCGTCGCGGTGCACCGCGCGGCTGCGGAGTGCGTCGTGGCGGGCCACCAGGTCCGCCAGGGCGTGTCCGAGGTCTTCGGGGACGAGGTCGCCGTGCAGATCGATGCGGTGGGCGACGTTGTAGACGCTGGGGTCGGGGTGGTCGTGGTGGCGGCGCCACAACCTGCGCAGTACGGACGTCATGGGTACGACGTCCTGCACACCGACAGCGAAGGGTTCCAGGGACGGGGGTGCCGCTCCTGGCTGTTCGAGGTCTGTTTCGAGGCTTGTCGCGATGCCCCGAATCGTGGGCTTACGGAAGAAGTCGGCCATGGGCAGGGCCAGTTCCAGCTCCACGGCCATCCGGTTCACCAGCCGGATCGCGCTGAGCGAGTGGCCGCCCAGCTCGAAGAAGGACCGGTCCACCGGGGCCTGGTTCAGGGCGAGTTCCTCGCACCACAGGTCGTGCAGGGCCTTCTCCAGGGGCGTGCCGGGACCGGCGCCGGCCGCACGGGTCTCGTCGTCGGTCGAGGTCGAGGTCGAGGGTGCGGGTGCCGGCGCGGGCAGGGCCGCGCGGTCCAGCTTGCCCGAGGCGTTCACGGGGAGCCGCTCCAGCCGCACCCAGTGGCGCGGTACGAGGTGGTCGGGGAGCGCGGCGGAGAGCGCGGCGCGCAGCCCGCGCAGCTCTGTGCTCGGCGTGGCCGGGACCACGTACGCGACGAGCTCCATGTCGCCGTGCCGGTCACGGCGGGGCACGACCGCCGCGTCCCGTACACCGGGCAGCCCCGTCAACTCCGCCTGGACCTCGCCGGGTTCGACCCGGTGGCCGCGAATCTTGACCTGGTCGTCGACCCGGCCGCAGTACTGGAGAGTGCCGTCCGTGCGCCAGCGCGCGAGGTCGCCCGTCCGGTACGAGGCCCCGCCCGCGCCGTCGTCGAGGAACGCGGCGGCGGTCTCGTCGGGCCGGGCGTGATACCCGTACGCGACCGGCACGCCGCCCACGTGGATCTCGCCCACCGCGCCCACGGGCACCTCCTGCCCGGCGCCGTCCAGGAGCACGATCCGCGCCCCGGGCACCGGTGTGCCGATCGGCGGCCACTGATCGCCGTCCGGGTCCACGCGGTGCGAGGTGACGATGACCGAGGCCTCCGTAGGGCCGTACTGGTTGTACAGCGCGCACTGCGGGTGCGCGGCGAGGAAGCGGCGGAAGGCGTCGGTGAGCCGGAGCGCCTCACCGGCGGTGAACAGCTCGCGCAGGGAGGGCAGTTCGGGTCCCGTCTCGATCAGGTACTTCAGCGGGGTGCAGGGCATGAACATCCGCTCCACCCCGTGGCGGCGTACCTCCTCGGCCACGGCCGCGGGGTCGTACCGCACCGCGTCGTCGATCAGGACGAGGGCGGCCCCGGCGGCGAGGGTGGTGAAGACCTCCTGAACGCTGACGTCGAACGCGGGCGAGGTCCACTGGAGGGTGCGCAGCGCGGGATGCCGCCGGAGGTGTCCGGCGACGACGTTCGCCGGGCCGCGGTGCGGGACCACGACGCCCTTGGGGCGGCCGGTCGACCCCGAGGTGTAGATGCAGTACGCGGGGTCCTCGGGACCGGCTCCGTCCGCCGGGGGACCGGCCGGAAGCGTGTCGTCCGTCTCCCGGTCGGCCAGCAGCACGGGCAGGCGCGTCGCGAGCCCCGGGTGCCCTGCCAGGGCCTCGCCGCAGGTCAGAAGCAGGACGGGGGCGCCGTCGTCGAGAAGGGCGGCGAGCCGCGCGGTGGGCACGGACGGGTCGAGGGGCAGGTAGGCGGCCCCGCTCTTGAGTACGGCCAGCAGGGCGGTGATCAGTTGCGGGCCGCGCGGCAGGAGCACTGCCACGCGTTGCCCGCGCACCGCGCCCCGGGCGCGCAGCAGATGGGCGAGTCGGTTGGCGTGTGCGTCCAACTCGCCGTACGAGACGTGCTGTTCGCCGCAGATCAGTGCGAGGGCGTCAGGGGTGCGGTGTGCCTGCTGCTCCACCAGGCCGTGCAGAGTACCCCCGGAGGAGTCCCCGGAGGTGTCCCCGGCGGGCGGCGGCTCGTCCAGGTGGCCCAGCTGGGTGAGGGCCGCGCGGTCGGGCGCGGTGACGGCGGTCAGTTCGGCGAGCAGCGCGCCGGGGGCTTCGAGTACGCGGCGCAGCACCTGCTCGACGTAGTCAACGAAGCGGCGGACGGTGCTCTCGTCGAAGAGCGCCGTGTCGTACTCGACCATGAACCGCACGCCGTCGCGGTGGTGCGTCAGGTAGACGCTGAGGTCGAACGGGGCGCGGGCGCTCGGCACGTCGAGCAGGGTCGCCGTCAGCCGGGGCGGGTCGAACTCCACCTCGCCCTCGTTCTCGTACTCCACCATCACCTGGAACAGCGGGTTGCGCCCCGGGCTGCGGCGGGGGTTGAGCGCGCCGACGAGTTCGTCGAAGGGGATGCCACGGTGTTCGAACGCCGCCGTGCTGCCGTCGCGCACCCGGCGCAGCAGCGTCGGGAAGTCCGGGTTGCCGCTGAGGTCCAGGCGCAGCGGCACGGTGTCGAGGAAGAGGCCGACGTGGTCCTCGGCGCCGGTGGGGCGGGCGGCGACCGCCGTGCCCAGTACCAGGTCCCGCTGTCCGCCGAACCGGCCGAGCACGGCGCCGATGGCGCTGGTGAGGGTCATGAAGAGGGTGGCGCGTTGGTTTGCGGCGTACATCCGCAGCCTGCCGACGAGTTCGGCATCCAGGGCGTGGGTGAGGCTCGCGCCCGCTCCGGACCTGACCGGCGGGCGCGGCCGGTCGGTGGGCAGTGTCAGGTCCGTGGCGCCGTGCAGTTCGCGGCGCCAGAAGTCGAGCGACGCGGCGAGCTCGGCTTCGCTCGGCGGCTCGGTCGGGGGCAGTTGTGGCAGGGGTGCCAGGGGCAGCAGTCCGGGGCCGTCTGGTGCCTGGGTCTGGGTCTGGGTCTGGTTCTGGGTACGGGCGCGGTAGCAGGCTGCTACGTCGCGGACCAGTACGGCCGTGGAGGAGGAGTCGAAGACGATGTGGTGGGCCACCAGGAAGAGCAGGTGCCGCTCCTCCGACAGCCGCAGCAGCCGGGCCGTGACGAGCGGCCCTGTGGTCAGGTCGAGTACCCGGCGCCCCTCGGTCTCCAGTACGGCACGCAGGGCCTCTTCCTCCGTGGCCCCGTGGTGGTCCTCGACCGGACAGTCGAGCGGTACGTGCTCGCGCACCTCCTGGTACGGCACTCCGTCCCGGTCGCCGAACACCGTGCGCAGGGCCGGGTGCCGGTCCGCGACGCACTGAAGGGCCCAGCGCAGCGCGGGCACGTCGAGCGGCCCTTCGAGGCGTACGGCCTTGGGCTCGTGGTACATGAGGGTCCCCGGATGCAGCCGCTCCAGGAACCAGATGCGGCGCTGCGCGGGCGTGAGGGGGCGCTGAGCAGGTACGAGCGCGGTCGGCTCCTCGGTCGCCTCCGGCTCTGTTGCTTCCTTCGGCTGTTCACGGCTCCGGAGCCGGTCGAGCAGCGGCAGCGACGCCAGGACCTTCTCCTTCGGCACGCCGAAGTCCACGAAGCAGGCGATCTCGTTCGCCCCGGCAGCCACGAGACTCCGCACCGCCTCGGCAGCCGTGTCCTCGCCGCCGATCAGCGCGCGCGAGGCGCAGTAGCGCTCGTACGCGCGCCCGAGCAGGAACTTGACGTCCTCCTCGGGGGTGTTCTCCAGGTCCACGTCGAAGCCGAGGCTGTTCGTTACCTGGTCGAAGAGGGAGAGCGAGGACCGCAGGTACGAGATGAACGGCCGGTACGCCTCGGCCCGCGCGCGTTCCGCGTCCTCGCCGAGGTACGTGTGCACCAGGACCACCACCCGGCCCGCCGAGGGATCGAGCCCGTGCTCCGCGCGGGTGCGCCGGTACAGCGCGATGTTCTCCGTCAGCTGTTCGACGGTCTGCGTCATCAGGTTGGTGACCACGCCAAGGCCCTCGGCGGCCGCCCGACGGTAGCTGTCCGGGTTGCCCACCACGGCCGCGTACATGGGGAGTTGGGGTTGTACGGGGCTCGGGTGCAGCCGGATGTCGACGGGCTGTCCGTCGCCCGCCGTCGTCGTCACCGGCCGGCCGGACCAGAGCCTGCGTACGGTCTCCAGGTGCTCGTACATCACCTCGCGGTGCCGGCCGAAGTGCTGCGGGGCGAGCGCGAAGTCGGTGGCGTGCCAGCCGCTCGCGAAGCACAGCCCTGCGCGGCCGCCGGAGATGTTGTCGACGACCGACCACTCCTCGGCGACCCGGACCGGGTGGTGCAGCGGCAGGACGACGGAGCCCGCGTGCAGGCGGATGCGGCTCGTCCGCCCCGCGAGCGCGGCGGCGAGCACGGACGGGTTGGGGAAGAGCGCGCCGAAGGAGTTGAAGTGGCGCTCCGGGAACCACAGGGCGTGGAACCCGTGCCGGTCGGCGAACTCCGACGCTTCCATGATCAGCGCGTACTTGTCGTGGTCGGCGTGCTCGGGGTAATCGCCGAAGAAGTACAGGCTGAAGTCGCAGCCTTTGGGAGGGGCGAGGGGTGTGAGGGGGGTGGGTAGGGAGGTGGGGGCGAGGGGGGCGGGCGCTGGCGCGGGGCGTGGGACTGGGATCACCGGGGCCGGGGGCGTCGGAGCCTGGTTCGTTGGGGCCGGGGTTGCCGGGGTCTGGTTCGTTGGGGCGGGGGGCGTCGGGGCCTGGGTCTTCGGGACCTGGGTCGTCGGGGCATGGGCTGCTGGGACCTGGTTCGCTGGGGCCGGGGTCGCCGGGGTCGCCGGGGTCGCTGGGACCGGGGACGTCGAGGCCTGGGTCGCTGGGGCCGGGGTCTTCGGGACCTGGGTCGGGGCGGCAGGCGCGGTTGGCGTCGTCCTGGTGGCGGACGCGAGTACATCCAGCTGACGGGCTATCACTCCGCCTACCTGGTCAATGAGTTGCCCGGCAAGTTGGAGCTGCTGGCCGAACAGGGTGTGCAGTTCCGAGGAGAGTGCGTTCGCCTGAGGGGGCGCGGGTATCGCGGGTAGTGCGGGTGTCGCCGGTATCGCGGATGCCGCAGTAGCCGCAGTAGCCGCAGTAGCCGCAGTAGCCGCAGGAGCCGCCGGGGCCGCCGGAACCGCACGCGTCGCCGGAACCACCGCTTCCCGGACTTCCGCCACATTCCCCCGCAGCTGCGCCAGCCGTTCGGCCAGCCGTCGCGGGGTGTCGGCCGAGTCGAACAGCTCCCGGACCGGGACGCGTACTCCGTACCGCTGGTCCAGCTCCGCCGTCATGCCCATCAGGGAGAGCGAGTCCGCACCCAGCTCGAAGAACGAGCTGTCGGGCGCGACATCCGGCACCTCCCTGCCGAGCTTTTCAGCCGTCAACTCCCTTACCCCATCGAGCAATGCGTCGGGCACGTCCGTCTCCTTCGCAGTGGTCGGTGCGTCTTCCCCCCGCGCGGGCACCCGCAGCGCGCCGGACGCCACCGGGCGCCGTCGCAGCGGGTGGCCCGGCAGCGGCACCCGGCCTCCGCCACGGGTGAGCGCACGCCAGTCCAGATCGACGCCCCTGCCGTACAGCGAGCCGAGCGCGGTGAGCAGCCCGTGCACCTGGGAGGCCGCCCCCTCGCCCGCACCCTGCCCGCTCAGCCAGCGGCTCGCCGGTACGCAGTGCCGGCCGAGGCCGGTGAGGGTGTTCCCGGCCCCGATCTCCACGAAGTCCTCGCACCCCTGCCGGGCGGCCGAGGCCATGGCCAGGTCGAAGCGCACCGGCTCCCGGGCCTGGCGGCCGAGGTGGTCGGCGTCGACGATCCAGCCCGCGCGGCGCACCTCGCCGTCCGTCGCGGTCACCAGAGGGGTGTGCAGCGGACGGTAGGTCACCTTCTCCGCATGGGACCGGAATGCGTGCAGCGCGGGTTCGATCGCGGCCGAATGGAAGGCCCGGTCGACGGGCAGTGCCCGCCACTGCAACCCCTCCTGGTCGAGCAGCCGCGTGGCCTCTCGCAGGGCTTCCGGCGGCCCGGAGATCACCTGTGCGCGCGGGCCATTGACCGCTGCGATCTCGACACCGGCGGCCCGGGCGATGCGCCGCACGGTCCCGATGTTGGCGCGCACGGCGATCATCCCGCCGGGCGCGCAGGCCGACTGCATGAGGCGCCCGCGCCAGGCGGTCAGCCGCAGGCCGTCCTCCAGCGTGAGGGCACCGCCCGCGTACAGCGCCGCGTACTCGCCGATGCTGTGGCCCAGCAGCAGCGCGGGCCGGATCCCCGCCGCACGCCATACGTCCGCGAGCGCCGCCTGATGGGCGAAAAGGGCCGCCTGGGCGGTTTCGGTGGGCCAGTCCTCGCTCCCGGAGGGGGCTCCCGCCAGCAGCAACGGCAGCAAGTGGGCCGCGAATTCGTCGGCGTAGAGCTCCTCGCAGCGGTCGAGCACCCGCCGGGCTGCGGGATACGCGGCGTACAGTCCGCTCGCCATGCCGAGGCGCGCGCTGCCCTGCCCCGAGAAGGCGAAGGCGAGCGGTCCGGCCGGTGCGGACGGCGCGCGCACCGGCCCCTCCTCCAGCGCGCGGGCGATCTCCCCGGCGGTGCGGCCGACGGCCGAAGTGCGTGCCGCGCGGTGCGGCCTGCCGAGCGCCAGCGTGGCGGCCACATCGGCGGCCGAAGGCACCGGCCGCTCCCGCAGCCGGTCGCGGAGCAGCCCGGTGAGCTCGTCCAGAGCCTGCGGATCGCGCGCCGACACCGGTACCAGGAAAGGCAGTTCGGAATCGGGTTCCGGCGCCGCTTGCGGGGCTTCCTCCAGCACTACATGGGCGTTGGTGCCGCCCACACCGAGCGCGCTGACCCCCGCCCGGCGCGGTGTCCCCTCCGGCACGGACCACGGCCGCAGTTCGGTGGCCAACGTCAATGGCCCACCCTCCAGCCGGAGTTCGGGGTTGGGGCGAGTCAGGTGCAGAGTGGGCACCAGAGTGCGGTGGCGCAGCATGAGGACCGTCTTGATGAGCCCGGCCATTCCTGCACAACTGTCGAGGTGCCCGATGCTCGGCTTCACGGAGCCGACCGTGCAGAAAGCCGTACGCCCGGAAGCTTCGCCGAGCGCCCGGCCGAGGGCCTCCAGTTCCACCGGGTCGCCGAGCGGGGTACCGGTGCCGTGCGCCTCCACGTACGAGAGGGTCTCCGGGGCAACGCCCGCCCTGCGCAGGGCCCGTCGTACGACATCGACCTGACCCGCGACGCCGGGTGCGCTGAAGCCGACCTTGCCCGCGCCGTCGTTGTTCACCGCGGAGCCAAGGATCACCGCGTGCACGGTGTCCCCGTCGGCCAGCGCCCGGTCGAGCCGCTTCAGCAGGACGGCGGCCACACCGTTGCCGCCGACGGTGCCGTCGGCCTCCGCGTCGAAGGCCCGGCAGCGCCCGGTGGGCGACAGGATCGACCCGGGATGGCTGCGGTAGCCGGTCTGCTGGGGCAGGTGCACGGCCGCCGCGCCCGCCAGCGCCAGGTCCGTATCGCCGCTCAGCAGCGCCTGGACCGCGAGGTGCACGGCGACCAGCGAGGTGGAGCAGGCGGTCTGCACGCCGATCGCCGGTCCCGTGAGCCCGAGGCGGTACGCGACCCGGGCGGCGAGGAAGTCCGGTTCCCGTCCGATGGCCGCCCGCATGCCGTTGGCGGGGTCCGACTCGTCGCGCGGCGCCCCCGTTGCCGGCGGCTGCTGGTGGTCGTACAGATGCATGCCCGAGCCCGCGAACACCCCGACCGTGGTGCCCTCTGCGGCAGCCGCGTACCCACCGTCCTCCAGCGCCAGGTGGCAGCACTCCAGGAACAACCGGTGTGCGGGGTGTGTGAGTTCGGCCTCCTTGGGGCTCATGCCGAAGAATTCCGTGTCGAACTCCTCGGCGCCGTCGAGGATTCCGGCGACCGGTACGAGGCCGGGGGCGCGCCGTTGCTCCGGGGTCAGGCCCGCCGCCGCGAGCTCCTCCTCCGTGAAGACCCGGACGCTGTCCACCCCGTCGCGCAGATTGGCCCAGAATCGCTCGGGGGAGTCCGCGCCTGGAAAGCGCAGCGAGAGTCCGATGACGGCGATGCGTTGATCGGGGGTGTCCGTAGGGGCGGTGCGGGCGGGTTGGGCCTCGGCTTGTGCTGCGGCGCCGTCGGACAGGTGGGTGGCGAGGTCGGCGGCCGTCGGGTGCTCGAAGAACGCGGTCTGGGCGATCCGCCTCCCGAGCCGCTCCTCCAGCCGGGTCCGCAGGCGCACGAGCAGCACGGAGGTCAGGCCGAGCTCGTAGAACGGCAGGTCCGCTTCCACCGGGCGCCCCAGGACGGCAGCGAGTTCCTCACGCACGGCCCGGGTCACCGCGTCAGGGGCAGCCTGTGCGCTCAGGCCGGTGGCCAGGCCCGGAACCGAGCCCGCACCCGTACTCATCCCCGTACTCATCCCCGTACTCATGTGGAAACCGCCGCCGATCAGTCGGTCCCGGAGCTCGGTGCGGCGCACCTTCCCCGCAGGCGTTCTCGGGAACTCGTCCCGAGGAACGGGCAGGACATGTGCGGCGGTGAGCCGCAGCCGGGTGAACAGCACGGCCCGCACCCCGTCCGCGATCCGTACGTCTTCCGCAGCACCCCGGCTGACGAAGAACACGGCCAGTTCCTCCGTGCCCCGGCCCGGGTGCGGGATGCCGCAGGCGGCCACCTCGCCCTGCCGAACGCCGGGGACCGAGGCGACGACCTCCTCCACTTCATGGCAGTAGAGGTTGTGCCCGTTGAGGATGATGAGGTCCTTGCGCCGCCCGGTGAGGACGAGCTGACCGTCGTCGAGGAAGGCCAGATCGCCGGTGTCCAGCCAGTCCGGTCCGACGGGGAAGGCCGCCGCGTCCGCCTCCGGGGCGTTCACGTAGCCGGGAGTGAGGCGCGCGGGCGAGTGGACCTGGAGCCTGCCGATCCGCCCCTCGGGACAGAGGTCACCGCTCTCGTCGAGGACGCGCAGGGTGACGCCGTGCGCGGGCGACCCGCAGGCGACGAAGGTGACACAGTCCGCGTCCGGGGTCTCCTCGTCGGCCCGCACCAGCTCGCCGCCCAGGCTGCTCTTGAGGAGGCGGTGTACGGTGCCCGGCCGGTCGAGCCGGCCGTAGGTGACGGCGGTGACCGTCTCGGCCATGCCCCACGCGGGCACGATGTGCCCCTCGTGGATCCCGTACGGGCCCGTCGCGTCGAGGAAGCGGCGCAGCACCGGCAGCGCGATCTGCTCACCCCCGCAGACCAGGGACTTGAGCCCGCCGAGGTCCCAACTCCTCTCCGGGCTCCCGGCGAGCGCATCGGCGACGAGCTGGTAGGCGAAGGCCGGAGCCCAGCCGTGCTGCGCCCGGTGTTCGTGGAGGAGGTCGAGCCAGCGCAGGGGATCGGCCAGGATCCGTTCGGTCGGGGCGTGGACGTTGGTGCAGCCGGTGAAGACCGCGAGCAGGTGGTACAGGAGAAAGGCGCCGCTGTGGTCGACGGGCAGCCAGTTCACCATGGTGTCGTCAGGGCCTACGTCCAGGATCCGCCGGGAGCTCGCCGCGAAGTCCGCGAGCCCGGCGTGCGTCAGCCGGGCGGCCTTCGGGGCGCCGGTGCTGCCGGAGGACAGCATCAGCAGGGCGGTGTCGGAACCGTCCGGCTCGACGTGATCGTCCGAGGGAGGCGCGCTTAGACAGTCCTGATAGACGACGACTCGCAGCCCGGGTGCGGCCTGCGCGAGCTCCGCCGCGCCCGCCGCGTCACCGAGTACGAGGGGCCGACCCAGCAACTGATCGGTGTGCAGCAGCCGTTGAAGGGCGGGGGAGCCGGGCACGGGGGACTCCGCGAGGGCGACGGGACGCGCACCGCCCAGTACGCAGGCCCAGAAGGCGGGAAAGAACTCGGCCAGCGGCAGCCCGCAGAGCACCACCGCGTCCCCGGGGCGCAGGCCGCGCTCCCGCAACCCGGTGAGCAAACGCCGTGCGCTGTCCAGCAGTTCGGGGTACGACTGCGAGGACGTCGAGCCGTCCACGGCGATCGTGACGACCCGCCCGCCGGAAGCGGACCCCGCAGCCCGCAGCAGCGCCCGCACGGCGTCGCCCGGGTCGTCCTCGGTGCGCTCCGGCTCAGGACCCCGGCAGAGTGCTTGTCCCCGTACGCGTGCCATGCGAGTCCTCTCCGTCTTCTCTGAACGGTCCTTCTCCACTCGCGGACCCCCGCGGCCGGGCGGGGCCACGGCGCCGGACGGTGAACACCAGCAGAACCAGTGCCCCGCACAGGGCCACACCGTGGAAGGCTCCCACGACGGCCAGGGCGGGCAGCGCCTCCAGCGCGGCCGCGGCGGCCACCGTGCCCAGTGCGAACCCGGACTGCTCCGCCGTGGCGGACAGCCCGAACAACCGGTCGCGCTGCCGGTCCGGGGCCGCCTGAAGGCGTGAGGTGTAGACGATCTCGGTCCAGCCGTCCGCGAACCCCGCCGCCAAGGCGGCCACGACCAGCGCGAACGCGGGCAGCCCGAGGAACGCCGCCACGAACGAGAGCGCCATCGCGCAGGTGCCGAGCGCGAACGCACGCTCACCCCACGCCGCTTCGCCCCGCCGGCGCTTCAGTACGAAATGGGCGAGGAAGGTGCCCACCGCCCACGCGGCCCAGAACCGGGCCATGAACACGGCGGGCCCGTCCGGAGCGGTGGCGTGCGCGACCACGGGCAGGGCGACGTTGTGCGAGGAGGACGCCAGCGCGTCGATTCCCCTGAGCAGCACCATGCCGAGCAACAGCGCGGGCAGCGCCGCCGCCCCGCGCCACAGCCGTGGGCCCCGCGCCGACCCGGCCCGCTCCGCGCCTTCCGTACCCGTCGTGTCATGACCCGTCGCGTCATGCGTACTCGGCCGCAGCACCAGCAGCGCGGCGGCGGACACGGCGAAGCTCGCCGCGTTGAAGGCGAACGCGAGCCCGTACCCGCCGAACCCGATGACGGGAGCCGCCGAGGCGAAACCGAGCACCGTGGCCAGGGACCGCGCCGTGACCAGCAGCCCGTTCGCCCGGGCGCGGGAGTCCTGCCCGACCATGACCGGAACCGCACTGCGCAGGGCCACACTGAAGAACGTGTTCCCCGAGCCCAGCACCGCCGCCACCGAACCGAGCAGCCACAGCGGGGTGTGCCCGACGCTGAGCGCCAGAGCGACCATGGCGGTGCCCTGAGCGACGTCCGCACAGATCATGACGGTCCGCCGGGTGACCCTGGCCATCAGCACCCCGGCGGTGAGCCCCGCCAGGAAACCGCAGAACAGCCGCACCGCCATCACCGCACCGACGCCGAACGCGCTACCGGTGACCTCGTACGAGAACAGGCTCAACGCGATCAGATTGAGGAAGTTGCCGTAGGCGGACACAGCGGTGGCCGATACGAGCACCCGAAAACGCAGGTCGACCCCCGCCACTGCGCCCCCTCATCGCCCCAACTGACGCACCGGCCACAAAGATCCTCGATCGTAACCAACACCCCACGGCCCCGACCATCGTCTTTCAGCCAGACGACGCCTACCGTGCCCTAAACCCGGTCTCGTCTCGCACCGGCCGCGCGCCGGGCGGCCGGTGCGGCGTACGGCCGGAGGAGGGCTACTCGACGCGCAGCCACGAACTCACCTCGTGCAGCCAGGAGTTGAGGACCTCGGTCGCTCCGGACACCTCGATGCCCGGGGAGCGGGGTGTCAGTCGGCCGTACATCAGCAGCAGGAGGTCGGCCGGTGTGCCGGTGGCCGTGGTGGTGGCGTGCTCGCCGGGGAGTGCGGGTCGTCGGACCGGGGCCTCGCCGCCGAGGTCCAGGAGCCAGCCGTCGTTGCCGTCGGTGGTGCGGAGCAGCAGGGTCCGGCCGGGGCTCAGCAGTGCCCGCAGTGCTTGTGGTGACTCGAACACCTGTGGCAGGACGCTGAACTCCGTCCACTCGTCGAGCCCGCTGCGGGCGACCGCGTCCTCCAGCGTGTACGGGAGACCCAGTGCCGTCGCCACGTCGTAGCGGTGCACGGCCGTTTCGTACGTCATCCTGCGCGCCCAGAAGCGGGCGGTCCCGCCGGGTACCACCGTCCACAACGGGGCGTCGGGGCCCGCGTCGCGCAGTGCCTTCGCGAGGGCCCCGGCGCCTTCGGTGAGCCAGTCGGCGAGTGCGGACGCGGGCACTCCGGCGTGGGCGTCCGGGTCGTTGATGTCCTCCGCCACCGGGCCGGTCGCCCGGGTCCGTACGATCTCCTCGGTCCAGCGGTGCGCACCGCCGACGTGGCGCACCAGCCGGGCCACGTCCCAGCCGGGGCAGCCCCCCACCGGGGCCGAGAGGTCCGCGCCGTCGAGCGCGGCGGCCAGCAGTGCGCTCTGGGTGACGAGTTCGGCGGTGTGGTCGACGGTGTGGCCGACGGGGGCGGCGGAGTCGCGATGCATACGGGCCACGGTAGGGGAGCCGTGGCCCGGGATCAGGCGAGTCCGGTCAGCGATCCCATGAACACCAGGAAGGCGCACATGGTGAAGTTGATGACCTTGTGCTGCATGAACACCGCGGCGAACTCCCGGATGATCGCGCTCGGCCAGAAGTAGCGGGCCGTGGGGGACCCGATCACCTGCCCGTTGAGCCGCGTCTTGCGTGCCATCAGGGCGGCACGGAAGGCGTGGTAGTTGTTGGTGACCACCACGCACCGGTAGCCCGGGTCGTGCTCCCGCATCAGGGCGCCGCTGAACGTCAGGTTCTCCTCGGTGGTGCGCGACTGGGTCTCGGCCAGGATCCGGTCCGCCGGGACGCCCGCCTCGATCAGGTACTCGGCCATGGCCTGCCCCTCCGGCCGGTCCTCGTCGGGACCCTGCCCGCCCGAGGTGACCAGCATCGGCGTCCCGCCCGCCGCGACCTGGGCCTCGTACACCGCACGGCCCTTGTCGAGCCTGCTCGCCAGCAGCGGCGGCACCTTGTTGCGGATCAGCCCGGATCCCAGCACCACCACGAAGTCGAAGCTGCCGCGCGGCCTGAGCCACCCGTACAGCAGCGCGTACAGCAGGAAACACGTGAACAGGAACGAGACGTACCCGACGACCAGCGTGGCCACCACGGTCACCGTGCCCAGCGTGCGCCAGCCGGTCGAGACCGTCGCCAGGAGCATCGCGCCGAGACCGAAGATGCCCAGACCGGCAAGCAGGGAAAGGAGGTTGGCCGGGCTGCGCCCCTCCTTGCGGACCATCGTCAGCCCGTTCCTGACCAGGAAGACCGCCAGCGTGAACGCGGAGAGCAGGGCCAGGAGGAAGAGGAAGGCGGCGACGGCCGTCGCGAACAGTGGATGCGCCTGACCGGCCTTCAGCATCAGCCCGAGAAGGGCGAAGAAGAGGGTGAAGACCAGATAGACGCCGTTGCGGAGACGTCTGCGGTCCCTCAGCATGCTGACGACGAGAGCCAGGAGGAAGACTCCGGCCGGTGCGAATACGATCATGCGGTTACGGTACGGCAGCCCGGACGGCCCCCCGACCCGCTCCCGGCGAGGCCAAGTGGGGCAATCGACGGCCACGTTCGAGGGACGCGCGAAGCACGGACGGCGCGGCCGGTTGGCGGGCCCCGGGAGGACGGGTGCGGTGGGCACTTCCCCGTCGTATCCGCTCGTCATCCTCCCGGAGGTCCCGTGCGCATCCGTTACGCCGCCGCCGTCGCGGTCACTGCCCTGCTCGCTCTCGCCCCTGCGGCCTCGGCGGTCGCCGGCAGCCACCCCAGCCCCCCGCGAGGTCTGCTGCTCACCGTCTCCGGCTCCGATTCCGGCTCCGATTCCGGCTCCGGCTCCGGCTCCGGGAGCAGCTGGGTCAGGGGCGTCGGCCTGATCTGCTCGCCGGAGGCCGGCGGCGGGCACCCGGACGCCCTGGCCGCCTGCTCCGAACTGACCTGGGCACGCGGCGACCTCGACGCGCTGCCCGGCGACCCGCACGCCTGCACCAAGCAGTACGAGCCGGTCACCGCGACCGCCGACGGCACCTGGCACGGACGTCCCGTCCACTGGAAGAAGACCTTCGGCAACGCCTGCATGCTCGACGCGGAGACCGGGTCGGTCTTCCGCTTCTGAGCCCGCTCGCCGCGCTACGGGGTGGGCGCGGGGAGCCGGACCTCCGAGGTGCTCCAGAAATCGGCGTACCGGCCGCCCCCGCGCAGCAGTTCGTCGTGCGTGCCCTCCTCCACGAGGTGGCCGTCCTCCAGGAACACGATGCGGTCGGCGCGCCGGACCGTCCGCATCCGGTGCGCCACCATCACCACCGTCCGGCCCGCCATCAGACGCTCGATGCCCTCCTGGACTGCGGCCTCGTTGACCGGGTCCAGGGCCGAGGTCACCTCGTCGAGCAGCACCAGCGGGGCGTCCTTCAGCAGCGCGCGGGCGATGGACACCCGCTGGCGCTCCCCGCCGGACAGCAGCGCGCCGCCCTCGCCGACGTTCGCCGCCCAGCCGTCGGGCAGCCGTGCGACCACCTCGTCCAGCCGCGCCGCGGCAGCCGCCTCCCGTACCTCCTCGTCGGTGGCGTCGGGACGGCCGAGGCGTACGTTCTCCTCGATCGTGCCGTCGAAGAGGTAGACGTCCTGGAAGACGACGGAGATCCGCGACATCAGCTCCTCCGCGTCGATCTGCCGGACGTCCACGCCACCCACCCGCACCGCGCCCGCGTCCACGTCGTAGAACCGTGCGATCAACTGCAGCAAGGTGCTCTTGCCCGCGCCCGAAGGGCCGACCACAGCCAGCCGCTGCCCCTGGGGGACCGACAGCGAGACACCGTCCATGACCGTACGGTCGCCGTGCCGGAAGACCACCGAGTCGAACTCCAGGCCGTGCCCCCGCGGCCGCACCGGCTTGGCGGCGGCGGGCAGCGGCTCGGTCCGCAGCACCACTTCGATCCTCTCCAACTCGTGCTGGGCCGCCCGTAGTTGACCACCCAGGTCGGCCAGTGACAGCAGCGGATCCGCACAGCGGGCGGCCAGAACGAGTATCGACAACAGCTCGGCCGCCCCGATGCTCCCGCCGAGCGCGAGGTACGCGCCCAGGGCAAGCAGCACGCTGAAGACGGCCTGCACGGTGACGGCCAGGCCCAGCACGCCGGGCAGCGCCGCCCGTACCGAGCGGCGGCCGGAGCGGCGGAGCTCCCGGAGCGAGTCGTCGAGCAGCTCGAAGCGCTCGCCGGTGCGCCCCCCGGCCCGCAGCACCGGCTGGGCCTGGAGGTACTCGATGACCCGGCCGGTGGCCTCCTGGTCGCGTGCGGCACGCTCGGCGTCACCGGCCGAGGCCGCGCGCCCCGCCCGGACCTGGATCACCGCCACGAGCGGTACGGCGATCAGCGCGGCCAGCCCCAGCTGCCAGTTGAACGCGAGCATCACGACGATGATCGTCAGTGGCGTGACCAGGGCGGAGATGTACGGCGACAGCAGGTGCGCGATCACCCCCATCGCCCGCAGGACACCGTTGCTGGCCAGCACGGACACCTCGCCGACCCGGGCCGCGCTGTACCAGCCCATCGGCAGCCGGGCCAGGTGGTCGCCGAGCCGGTGGTACATGCCGTGCAGCAGGGTGGTCCCGGCACGGAATCCGGTCAGGTCGCCGACGTACCGCAGGACCGCGTAGACCGCGACCGCCGAACCGAACGCGATCAGCCAGGGCGTGGCGTCGCCGGGGGTGCTGCCGAGCAGGGCCCGCAGCACCGGGACGAGCAGCGCGTACGACAGCCCTTCGAAGACCGAGGCCGTCGTCATCAGGGCCACGGTCCGGCGCACGGGCCGGGCGTACTCCGGCCCCAGAATGCGGAGCAGCAGGCGAATCATCGGGGGTCGTCTCCTTGCGGTACGTGGCTGTGGACGGTCACGGGGGAGGGGCCGGGCGCGCCCACCGCTGCGCCGACCTTCGCGGCCGCCGCGTCGGATCCGGCGTCCGGTCGCGCGCCCTCCGGATGCCCGGAATCCCGGAGCCCGGACTCCCAGAAATCGGCGAACCTCCCGCGCCGGGACAGCAGTTCGGCGGGTGGTCCCTGCTCGACGATCACGCCGTCGTCGAGCATCACGACGCGGTCGGCGTCGGCGATCGTCTCCGGCCGGTGGGCGATGACCAGGATCGTCCGCTCGCCCTCCAGGGCGGCCAGGGCCCGGTGGACGGCCTGTTCGGTCGCCGGGTCGGCGAAGGCGGTCGCCTCGTCCAGTACGAGTACGGGGGTGTCGGCCAGCAGCGCGCGGGCGAGCGCGATCCGCTGCGCCTCGCCGCCGGACAGCCTGACGTCCTCGCCGATCACCGTCTCGTAGCCGTGCGGGAGTTGGAGCACGCGGTCGTGGATGTTGGCCGCGCGGGCGGCGCGCACCACGTCCTCGCGGTCCGCCGTCGGGACGGCCAGCGCGATGTTGTCCGCGACCGAGGCGCGCAGCAGCCGTACGTCCTGGAAGACGAAGGACACCGTCCGGTAGAGGTCCCGCCCGGCGAGCTCGCGCAGGTCGGCCCCACCGAGCAGTACGCAGCCGTGGGTCGGGTCGAAGAACCTCGGCAGCAGCTGGACCAGCGTGGACTTCCCGCTCCCGGAAGGACCGACGAGCGCGGAGACCGTGCCCGGCTCCAGCACCAGATCGATCCCGCGCAGCACCTCGTGCCCCGCCTCGTACCCGAACCGCACGCCGCGCAGCTCCACCCGGAACCCCTCGGGCACGGCCGGACGCGTGGGTTCCGGCAGTGGCGGAACCGCCAGTACGTCACGGATCCGGCCGACCGCGCGCCGCGCCGCCTGGAGGTCGTCGAAACCGTGCTGGAGGGCGGCCACCGGCGCGGTCAGACCGAGCCCGAGCAGCAGGAACGGCAGCAGATCGGCCGGGGCCAGCGAGCCGTCCGTGATCAACATCGCACCGCCGGCCAGTACGACCAGCAGCACGAACGGCGGCGACAGCGCCACCTGCATCCCCGCCGCGACCCCGGAGAGCCCCCGCACCATCCGGTAGAAGATCCGGGTGAAGTCGTCCGTGGCGTCACGGAACCTCCGGTGGGCGCGCCCGGCGGCGCCGAACGCCTTGACCACCGCGATGCCCTGCACGAACTCGACGACCGAGGTCGCGATCCGCCCCATGGCCACATCGAAGTCCCGCTGCTCGCGCAGCCTGGCCGGCATCATCAGGAACGGCACCAGCGCCAACGCCAGCACCACCGGGATCAGAGTGATCAGCGTGAGCCGCCAGTCGACGATGAACAGGTACGTGAGCGACACCAGCGGCACCACGAAGGCGGAGATGAGCTCGCCCGGGGTGTGCGCGACGAGCGGGTGCACGGCGCTCACGTCGTCCCCGACGACCTTGGCCAGCTCGCCGGTGCGCCGCCGGGAGAACCAGCCGATCGGCACCCGCCCCAGCCGCGCGGCCAGCAGCCGCCGGAAGCCCAGCTGGACCTGCCCGTCGAGCAGGTGCCCGATGGCGGACGACGCGGCCGTGCACACCAGCCGGACCAGCAGACCGGCGGCGCCCGCGATCACCACGAACCTGACGTGGGAGTGGTCGACGGGCCCGGGGGAGAGCAGGGTGCGCCCCAGTTCGACGACCGCGAGGAACGGGGCCAGACCGGCGACGGCGCCGACGAGCTGGAGGGCGACCAGGGCGGTGAAGGTGCGGAGATGGGGGCGGAGTAAACCGCCGAGGCCTTCTCCGGGTGTGGTGCGTGACTTTAGGAACATGTTCGGAAAGTAGCATCCCGGCCCGGCGCTGTGAAGTGCCGAGCACGGCGAACGGCCCGCCCGCGGAGTGCGGACGAGCCGTTGTGGGTGGTCGAAACGGGTGGTCGTACGAAGTGAGGGCCGCCGAGCCGTAGCGGCGGGCGGCCCCGCCGGGTGACTATGTCCTCCACTCGAAGGAGGCGGCGCGTATGCCCGGTTCATCCAGAACGATGGGGGTGCTGACCGTCGGGACGCTGGTGGTCGTCACGGCGTACACGGCGGCGATGGGCAGCAACGGCTGGCTGTGGTTCGGCTGGGTGGTGCTGCTGCTCGCGACGGTGGGAGCGGCGGCCACGACGCGCGGCCGCTAGCCGAGGGCGGCCGGACTGCCCGCCACTGGACCCGTCAGGACTGACCGCCGCGCGCCTGGAGCGACGCCAGGTACGCGTTGTACTCCTCCAGCTCCTTGTCGCCGTCCCGGTCCGCCGCCCGGTCCGTGCGCCGTGCCACCCGCTGCTCGGAGCGGTACCACTGGAAGACCAGGGCGATCAGCACCAGCACGGACGGGATCTCACTGAACGCCCAGGCGATGCCGCCCGCCGCGTTCTGATCGGCGAGCGCGTCGATGCCCAGCGAGACCGGCGGGCTCTTGTACGCCTCCACCATGGGCTCGGACGCCATCATCAGCGCGATGCCGAAGAACGCGTGGAAAGGCATCCCCGCGAACAGCTCCAGCATCCGCATCACATAGCCGGGCCGGTGCGGCCCCGGGTCGACGCCCATGATCGGCCAGAAGAAGACCAGGCCGACGGCGAGGAAGTGGACCATCATCACGACGTGCCCGACCGGGTTGCCCATGAGCGTGTCGAAGAGCGGCGTGAAGTAGAACCCGTACAGGCTCGCGATGAACAGCGGGATCGTGAACGCCGGGTGCGTGATGATCTTCATGTACCGGCTGTGCAGCAGCGCGAGCAGCAGCTCGCGCGGACCCTTGCGCTTGCGCCCCTTGCTGCTGCGCCCCGACACCGGCAGCGCGCGCAGCGCCAGGGTGATCGGCGCGCCGAGCAGCAGCAGGATCGGCGACAGCATGCTGACGATCATGTGCTGCACCATGTGCACGCTAAACATGACCATGCCGTAGTCGTTGAGCTTGGTGCACATCACCAGCAGCACGGTCAGCACACCGACGACGAAGAAGACCGTCCGGCCCACCGGCCAGCCGTCGCCGCGCCTGCGCAGCCGCACTACGCCCCACCCGTACAGGGCGAGCGCGGCCAGGCACCCGACCAGGAAGAAGGGATCGGGGGAAAGCTCCAGGCCCCGTCCCAGCGTGAACGGCGGCAGATCCATGTTCATGCCGTGCCCGCTGTGATCCATCCACTGACTCCTGTTTCGTGCCGGTTGTCCGGTCCAGAGTAGAACTGCCCCCGGCCGCGTCGGCGACCGGGGGCAGTTCTCGGGAACCCGCAGGAAATCGCAGGAACTCTCAGGGACCCGGCAGGGTCAGAGCACGCACTCCGCTTCCGCGTACCGGTCCACCGGAACCGTCTTCAGCTCGGCGACCGCGCTGGCGAGCGGCACCATCTCGATGTCCGTGCCGCGCAGCGCCGTCATCATGCCGAACTCGCCCCGGTGCGCCGCCTCCACCGCGTGCCAGCCGAACCGGGTCGCCAGGACGCGGTCGTACGCGGTCGGGGTCCCGCCGCGCTGCACATGGCCGAGGATCACCGCGCGGGCCTCCTTGCCGAGGCGCTGCTCCAGCTCGATCGCGAGCTGGTTGGCGACGCCCGCGAAGCGCTCGTGCCCGTACTGGTCCTTCTTGCCGACGTCGAACTCCATCGACCCCTCGCGCGGCTTGGCGCCCTCGGCGACGACCACGATCGCGAACTTCTTGCCCGCCGAGAACCGCTTGCCGACCAGCTCGGTGAGTTCCCCTATGTCGAAGGGGCGCTCGGGGACGACGACGGCGTGCGCGCCGGCCGCCATCCCGGAGTGCAGCGCGATCCACCCCGTGTGCCGGCCCATGACCTCCACGATCAGCACCCGCTGGTGCGATTCGGCGGTGGTCTTCAGCCGGTCCAGCGCCTCCGTGGCGACACCGACCGCGGTGTCGAAACCGAAGGTGACGTCGGTCGACGCGATGTCGTTGTCGATGGTCTTGGGTACGCCGACGATGGGCAGCCCCGCCTCGGACAGCAGGTGCGCCGCCTTCAGGGTGCCCTCGCCGCCGATCGGGATGATCGCGTCGAGCCCCAGGTCGGCGACGTGGCCGCGGGCCTGCTCCACGCCGCCGCGCAGGTGCGCGGGCTGGACGCGGGAGGAGCCGAGGATGGTGCCGCCGCGGGCCAGGATGCCGTTCACGGCGTCCAGGTCGAGCGGGCGGTAGTCGCAGTCGAGGAGGCCGCGCCACCCGTCGTGGAATCCGATGACCTCGTCGCCGTGATCGGCGACGGCACGGTGGACGACGGAGCGGATGACGGCGTTCAGGCCGGGGCAGTCGCCGCCGGAGGTGAGGACACCAATGCGCATGGCGCGAAAACCTTTGCAACGTGGGCCGAATGACCGGACCACGTCGTCCGGGCGGGTCCCGTCACCCTACAAGCGCGGGGTGACGGGACCGAACCCGGCGTCCAACGGGTGGACGCGCACGGTGAGAGACCGTCAGGCGGGCTGCGTCGCGCTGGCGATGCGCTCGGCGCGCAGCGCCTCGTACCACCGGTCGTCGGTCGGCGGCAGTGCGTTCACATCGAGGGCCAGCTTGAGCAGCAGGTCCGCGATCTGCGGGTTGCGGGCCAGGACGGGGCCGTGCATGTACGTACCGAAGACGGTGTCGTTGTACGCGCCCTCGGTGCCGTCGCCGGTGCCGTTGCCCTTGCCGATGCGGACCCGGGCGAAGGGGCGGGCGGTGGGGCCGAGGTGGGTGATGCCCTGGTGGTTCTCGAAGCCGGTGAGCTGCGGGAGGTTCAGCGGGGCGTCGATGTCGCCGAGCACGTCGCCGACGCAGCGCTCGCCCTCGCCGCGGGTGGAGATCACGTCGAGCAGGCCGAGGCCCTGCTCGCGCTGGCCGAGGTCGTTGATGAACTCGTGGCCCAGGATCTGGTACCCGGCGCAGACCGAGAAGACGATCGCCCCGTTGGACACGGCGCGGCTCAGCCCGCCGTCCTTGCGCAGCCGCTCGGCCGCCAGCCGCTGCGGGCGGTCCTCACCGCCGCCGATCAGGTAGATGTCGCCCGAGGTGGGGATGGGCTGGTCGCTGCGGACGTCGACGCGCTGCACGTCGAGGCCGCGCTGCCGGGCCCGGCGTTCGACGACGAGGGCGTTGCCCTGGTCGCCGTACGTGCTGAGGAGGTCCGGGTAGATCCAGACCAGCCGCAGGCTGTTGTCGTTCATGCGAGTCATGATCTTCGCCGTTTCTGTCAGTTGCCGACGCGGCGGCGGAGGTCCTGGAAGGCGGTGTAGTTGGCGATCGTCTCGATCAGCCCCGGCGGCGCGAGCTGTACGGCCTCGTCCAGCGTCTCGCACACCCGGAAGTCCAGATTCGCGACCTCCAGCCGTACGGCCAGGTCCAGCTTGCGGTCGCCGAGCACGAAGATCGGGTGACCGGCCAGCCGGGTGTAGTCGACGTCCCACAGCCACGAGGTGTCGGTGCCGTCGGCGCCACGGGCGTTGACGGCCAGGATCACCGGCGTCGGCGGCGGGTTGATCAGCGAGAACGTCTCCAGCCAGCCGGCCGGGTTCTTCGCCAGCAGCAGCCGCAGCTCACGGTTCTGGAACGGGACGACGTCGTACCGGCCGGCCACCGCCTGCACCTGGTACATCCGCTCCAGTGCCACCTGCGGCGGTACGCCGAAGGTCGCCGCGACGGCCGCCGAGGTGGCCGCGTTCGCCTTGTTGGCGCGGCCCGGCAGCTGGAGGTGGATCGGCCACGCGGAGCCGTGCGGGTCCAGGACGTGGTCGCCGGAGAGCACCCAGCTCGGCGTCGGACGGCGGAAGCCGCAGTCGCCGCAGAACCAGTCGTCACCGGGACGCTGCATCACACCGCCGCAGGAGGGGCACGACCAGGCGTCGTCCTTCCACTCCTGGCCGGCCGCCACCCACACCACGTTGGGCGACGAGGACGCCGCCCACACGATGAGCGGGTCGTCGGCGTTCGCGATCACGACGGCCTTCGAACCGGCCAGCCCCTCGCGCCACTTCTCGGCCAGCATCCGCGTCTCGGCGGCCCGGTCGAGCTGGTCGCGCGACAGGTTCAGCAGCGCGATCGCCTTGGGCGTCACATCGCGGGCCACCCCCGCGAGGTACTTCTCGTCGACCTCGATCACGCCGTACTTCGCGTCCGAGCCGCCCGCCAGCGCGGACGTGATGCCCGCCGGCATGTTGGCGCCGAGCGCGTTGGAGACGACCGGACCGCTGGCCCGCAGGGCCTCCGCGATCAGCCGGGTCGTCGTCGTCTTGCCGTTGGTCGCCGAGACAAGCACCACGTCCAGGTGGTTCGCGAGTCGTCCCAGCAGGTCAGGGTCGAGCTTGAGCGCGACCTTTCCGCCGATCACCGAACCGCTTCCGCGTCCCGCGGCACGGGACACCGCCGCCGCGGCCTTGCCTGCCGTCACGGCCAGCTTGGCCCGCGGCGACAACGGCTCCGTGTTGCCTGCCATCGTCACTGATCCTCCTTGCATCCGGCGCCGCACTTGCCCCAGGTCCACCGGTCAACAGTCCGGGCTCAGCCTATCGAGGTCCCGCAGTGTGCCCGAACCGCGGCACCCGTGGGGAAGGGCGCGGACCAGGGTCGACGGTACGGGACGCGGCGGTGAACGTACGCTTGCGCCCATGCGACACCGCCCCATTCCCGGCAGTTCCGGCACCGTACGCCCGATGACCCTGCTCGGCGAGGAGGTCCTGCACACCCCGTGCGAGACCGTGACCGACTTCGGCCCCGGCCTCGCCCGGCTCGTCGAGGACATGTTCGCCACGATGTACGCGGCCGAGGGCGTGGGTCTCGCCGCCAGCCAGGTCGGCGAGTCCCTGCGGGTGTTCGTCTACGACTGCCCCGACGACGAGGAGGTCCGCCACCTCGGCCATGTCGTCAACCCCCGGCTGGTCGAGGCGGACGGTCCGGTGGTACGGGGCCCGGAGGGCTGCCTGTCGCTGCCGGGCCTGGAGGCGGGGACCGAGCGCTACGACCACGCGGTCGTGGAGGGCGTCACGATGACGGGCGAACCGGTGACGGTCGCGGGCACCGGATTCTTCGCCCGCTGCCTCCAGCACGAGTGCGACCACCTCGACGGCAAGGTCTACCCGGACCGGTTGACGGGGTGGCGCAGGGCGAAGGTGCTGCGGGCGGCGCGGAGGGCGTCGTGGGGGCGGGGCGGGGGCGAAGGGTGACCGTGCACGGGGTCTGAGCGGGGGGTAGCTCCGGGGTGGGCCCGGAGCGAGGGGGGCCGCCCCCTTGCCCGCCCGTTCCGCCCCCGGGGGGCGGCCCCGCCGCCCAAGGGGGCTCGGCTAGGCGGGGCGGGTCCTTCGCGTGGCTAGAAGCCGGGGCCGCCCGGGCGGTCGCCGGCGGCGGCCAGGCGTCCCCATAGCAGATCGGCCAGGCTGCTCACCAACTCGGCGCGGGAGCACGGCCGTTCGCCGAGCCACCAGTCCCCGGCCGCGTGCATCATGCCGACGATCCCGTGCCCCCACACCCGGGCCAGCTGCTCGCTGTGGGGTCCGAGGTCCACGCGCTCGGCGATCACCTCGGCCAGTTCCTCGCCCATCCGCCGCAGCAGCGGCGCCGAGTGCCGGCCGACGTCGAAGCCCTGCTCGGGCTGCGCGGCGGCGGGGTCCGTCCCGCTGTCGGACGGGTGCATCAGGAAGCGGTAGACCTGCGGCCTGGCCTCGATGGCCGCGAGGTAGGTGTCGAGCGTGCGCTCCACCCGCTCGCGGCGCTCGGCCGGCGCGTCCAGGGCCGCGCGCAGGGCGGACAGCAGGGCGTCGGTGTGGCGCTTGGCGAGGGCGCGGTAGAGGCCGCCCTTGTCGCCGAAGTGGCGGTAGAGGATCGGCTTGGTGATGCCCGCCTCGGCCGCTATGGCGTTCATGGAGGCCTGCGGCCCGTCCCGGAGCACCACCCGGTCCGCCGCTTCGAGCAGCTCGCGGCGCCGGGTCTCGGCGGACGAACGCTGTCCGGCCTGCTGTGTGGTCTCCATCGTGTGCTCTCCCCGCCCAAGCGATTCCGTTCCGTGACGCCCGCGCAACGTAACACTGACCGGACACCGACCGGCGGGGGAGAGCTGTTGACAGGGGCTACTCATGGGTAACACACTCGGGGTTACCGCAAGTAACGTGCACGCGCTGGAGGGCACATGGCCGAGTTCACGCTCGATCTCAACGACGACCAGAAGCAGGTCCGCGACTGGATCCACGGTTTCGCCGCGGATGTGATGCGCCCGGCCGCCGCGGAATGGGACGAGCGTGAGGAAACGCCCTGGCCGGTGATCCAGGAGGCGGCCAAGCTCGGCATCTACTCGCTCGACTTCTACGCGCAGCAGTACTTCGACCCTACGGGGCTCGGCATCCCCATGGCTATGGAGGAACTGTTCTGGGGTGACGCGGGCATCGGACTTTCCATCGTCGGTACGGGCCTCGCGGCGGTCGGCGTCCTCGCCAACGGCACCGAGGAGCAGATCGGCACCTGGATACCGCAGATGTACGGCGACGCCAACGACGTGAAGGTCGCCGCCTTCTGCTCCTCCGAGCCGGACGCGGGCTCCGACGTCGCGTCGATGCGCACGAGGGCGGTCTACGACGAGGCCAAGGACGAGTGGGTCCTCAACGGCACCAAGACCTGGGCCACCAACGGCGGCATCGCCAACGTCCACGTGGTCGTGGCGTGCGTCGACCCCTCCCTCGGCTCCAAGGGCCACGCCTCCTTCATCGTCCCGCCGAACACCCCCGGCCTGTCCCAGGGCCAGAAGTTCAAGAAGCACGGCATCCGCGCCTCGCACACGGCGGAGGTCGTCCTGGAGGACGCCCGCGTCCCCGGCTCCTGCCTCCTCGGCGGCAAGGAGAAGCTGGACGAGCGCCTGGCCAGGGCCCGCGAGCGGGCGGCCAAGGGCGGCGGCGAGCGCGTGAAGAACGCCGCCATGGCCACCTTCGAGGCCTCCCGCCCGGCGGTCGGCGCGATGGCGGTCGGCACGGCCCGTGCCGCGTACGAGGTCGCCCTCGACTACGCCAAGACCCGTGAACAGTTCGGCCGCCCGATCATCGACAACCAGGGCATCGCCTTCCAGCTCGCCGACATGCGCACCCAGATCGACGCGGCACGGCTGCTGGTCTGGCGCGCCTCCTGGATGGCCGTCTCCGGAAAGCCGTTCACGGCGGCGGAGGGCTCGATGTCGAAGCTGTACGCGAGCGAGGTGTCCAAGAAGGTCACCGCGCAGGCGGTGCAGATCCTCGGCGGCAACGGCTACACGCGGGAGTACCCGGTGGAGCGGATGCACCGGGACAGCGCGATCTACACGATCTTCGAGGGCACGAGCGAGATCCAGCGCCTGGTCATCGCGCGCACGCTTTCGGGCATGCCGATCCGCTGACCGGAGGGCGCCGACCGGAGGGTGCCGACCGGAGACGCTGACCGGAAGGCGCCGACCGGGGGCGAGGTGGGCGGGGGGGGGGGGGGGGGGGGGGGGGGGGGGGGGGGGGGAAACCCCCCCCCCCCCCCCCCCTCCCCCCCCCCCCCCCCCCCCCCCCCCCCCCCCCCCCCCCCCCCCCCCCCCCCCCCCACCCCCCCCCCCACCCCCCCCCCCCT